>NZ_LR130844.1:0-414185 GCF_900626155.1 Anaerococcus vaginimassiliensis
TGTACCATATTTTTTGTTTAGAGCTTGTGTGATTGCTGCTGTTGTTGTTGTTTTACCGTGGTCAACGTGTCCGATTGTACCAATATTAATATGTGGTTTGCTTCTTTCAAATGTTTGTTTGCTCATTTAATCCTCCTATTATACTCATATAACATATAATACCATAAAACAAGTAAAAGTTCTATTAATTTTATTATATCTGATAGTTTAGTTTTTTAAAGTTTTTAATTTAATAATAATCTTGAAATAATATTTTCTCATTGTATAATATTATGTGTGCCACTTTAGCTCAGTAGGTAGAGCGCTTCCATGGTAAGGAAGAGGTCCTCGGTTCAATTCCGGGAAGTGGCTCCATTTTTTTGTTTATTTTCACCAATCTATTATTTTTATAAATTTCAAATTTTAACTTTTATTAGTTCTTAAGCAAAGTTTTTATTTTACCCACAAATACATAACGCATTACCTATAACATTATTTGTATCCAATATTTAATTTTGGGTATATATACTAACAAGTAATAAGGAGGAATTTATGAAGTGGAATGATAGGAGACGTTCGTCTAATGTTAGCAGAGGATCCAAGGCTCCAGTTGCTGTAGGCGGAGGTATTGGTGGATTAATCTTGGTATTAGTCCTTTATTTTCTAGGTGTTGATCCAAGCGTTGTAACAGATCAACAAGCAGGCCAAAACCAACAAGTTCAAACTAGTGAAGTGTCTGAAGAAAGAGAAACTATGGAAGATTTTCTCTCAGTAATTCTTGCAGATACAGAAGATGTTTGGCATAACAAATTCGAAGAAAGCGGCAAAACTTATAACGAAACAAAATTGACTTTTTATCAAGATTCTACAAAGGCAGGTTGTGGAGTAGCTCAATCTAGAATGGGCCCTTTCTATTGCCCAGTCGACCAAACTATTTACTTTGATGTTTCTTTTTATAATGATTTAAAGAGCAAATTTGGTGGAGGAGGTGACTTTGCCCTAGCTTATGTTCTAGCTCACGAAGTCGGCCATCATGTTCAAAATGAACTTGGTATTATAAAGCAAACTAGTGATCTTAGACAAAAGTTATCTGAGACCGAATACAACAAAGTTTCAGTAGCCCAAGAGCTACAAGCTGATTATTTTGCAGGTCTATTCGCCTATTATGTACAAGAAAAGGGATACCTAGAAAAGGGTGATATAGAAGAAGCAATGACCGCGGCTGCAGCTATTGGTGATGATAGAATTCAAGAGATGGCTGGAATGGATGTAAATGTTGAATCCTTTACTCACGGGTCATCTGAACAAAGAAAAGAAGCCTTCGAACTAGGTTATAAATACCATGATATAGATCACTCTATGAAGTTTTTCGAAGATATAGGATTATACTAAAAAAGAGCTATTAGATATTACTCTAATAGCTCTCTTATTTTTTATCTTTAATACAATTTGGACAAACTCCCCTGTAGATTACTTCTACATTATCTATCTCGTAGTCTTTCAAATAATCTGGATATTCGATATTATCAACATCCAAATCTTCTATTTCGCCACATGATTCACATATAAAATGTCCATGATTTGTTTTCTTAAATTCGTACCTTTTGCTAGACATGTTAAAGTCAAGTTCTTTTACAAGTTTATGTTCAACTAATAAATTTAAAGTATTATATACTGTAGCTTGACTTATGACAGGATCTATTTTCTTTAGATCTTTATAAATAGTATCTGCCGTTGGATGGGTTGGATTCATTATCAGATAGTCTAATATTAGAAGTCTTTGATGAGAAACTCTTATATTATGACTAGCCAATAGGTCTTTTAGTTGAGGTATCCTATTTTCATATTTTTCTTTTCTTAAATTTCCTATTAGTTTCTCCATTTTTTCCTCTTTCTAATATTAGAATTATTCTATAATACTACTATACATTATTAGTGTAAAGCTGTCAAATTACACAAAGAAAAAGACCCTGGAAAGGGCCTTTAATAAATATTAGATTAAGCTAATTCTACTTCAGCACCAGCTTCTTCTAATTTAGCTTTTAGTTCTTCAGCTGCATCTTTTGCAACACCTTCAGCTACTGCTTTTGGAGCAGCATCTACTAGAGCTTTAGCGTCTTTTAGACCAAGTCCAGCTGCATCTTTAACAACTTTGATTACGTTGATTTTTGCAGAACCAGCTGATTTAAGAATTACGTCGAATTCAGATTTTTCAGCTGCGCCAGCTTCTGCACCACCTGCTGCTGCTACTGGAGCTGCTGCTACTGCTGCTTGAGCTGTTACGTCAAATTCTTCTTCGATTTCTTTTACTAGTTCAGATAGTTCAAGAACTGTTAGTGCTTTAATTTCTTCTAATAGGTTTGTTACTTTTTCACTTGCCATTATTATAATTCTCCTTTAATTTTTCTTAAATTTTAATTTTTATTTTGATATTATTCTTCGCCTGCTTGTTCTTTTTTCTCACGTACTGCATCAAGTACAATTGCAATCTTAGCAACTGCATTGTTAAGATCTCCTGCAAGAGTTCTAATTGGTGCTTGTAATACGTTAGCTAGCATTGAGTGTAGAACTTCTGTTGATGGTAATGTAGCTATTTTCATCATTTGTTCAGCTGTTTGATAATTACCTTCTACAACACCTGCTTTAAGAACTAATTTTTCTTTTTGTTCGTCGCCTTCTTTTGTGTAGTCAACTGCTACTTTTGGTCCGTTTACTAGGTCTTCATTTGAGAATATAAGAGCATTTGATCCTTTAAGATCATCTATTAGCTCATCATATCCTAGTTCTTGGAAGGCAAATCTCATCATTGTATTTTTGTATACTTTGTATTCTGAGTTGCTTTCTCTAAATTTGTTACGTAGGTCTGTAATTTCTTTTACATCCATACGATCAAACCCAACTAATGTAACAGATTGAGAATTTTCGATTTTTTCTTTAATCTCATCAACTACTACTTGTTTAGCAGCTATAGCTTTTTCGCTCACTATTTCACCTCCTATAGGCTTTGGTAGGTATATAAAAATCCCCACAAAGAGGCACCTTTAAAGTGCCTACATCGGTGGGGATGTAGATTCTTCTTCCCACCTATACGCAATTATTAAACATTTCTGTCTGCGTAGTCTTTGGTAGCCTGTTTATTTGACTTAATTATTATATCACAAAATAAATTTATTGCAAACTTATTTTTCGACTAAATCCATAGCTCTTGCTGGAGATAATTTTACTCCAGGACCCATAGTTGATGCAAGAGTAACTGATTTCATGTATTTACCTTTTGCTGAAGCAGGTTTTGCCTTTGCAACAGCTGTGATAAGGCTTCTGATGTTTTCAGATAATTTTTCTTTACCAAATGAAACTTTTCCTGTTGGAACGTGAATTAGGTTTGCTTTGTCTGTTCTGTATTCTACTTTACCAGCTTTAATTTCTTCTATTGCTTTTTTAACATCTGGTGTTACAGTTCCAGTTTTTGGGTTTGGCATAAGACCTTGTGGTCCAAGTACTCTACCAAGTCTACCAACTGTTCCCATCATATCTGGTGTTGCTACTACTACATCAAAGTCTAACCATCCTTCATTTTGGATTTTAGCAGCTAGATCATCTCCACCTGCATAGTCAGCTCCTGCAGCTAGTGCTTCATCAATTCTATCTTCTTTTACGAAAGCTAGAACCTTTTGTGTTTTACCTGTTCCGTGAGGAAGGATTACTGTTCCTCTTACTTGTTGGTCAGCGTGTCTGCTGTCAACACCAAGGCTGAAGTGTAATTCAACTGTTTCATCAAACTTAGCGCTTGCTGTTTTTTCAATTATGTCTAGAGCCTCGTCTAGTGTGTATTCTTTTTGTGAATCGAAAGATTTTTTCGCTTCTAAATATCTTTTTCCTTTTTTAGCCATTTAATTCCTCCTGTGGTTATGCGATTTTACTCTCCCACTAATCTTCTACAGTAACTCCCATACTTCTTGCTGTTCCAGCTATCATACTTACAGCTGCTTCTAAGCTTGCTGCATTAAGATCTTGCATTTTTGTGTTTGCAATTTCTTCAAGTTGGCTTCTTTTGATTGATCCAACTTTATTTTTGTTAGGTTCTCCTGAACCCTTGTTTAGATTGATAGCTTTTTTGATTAATACTGGTGCTGGTGGTGTTTTTGTTATAAAGTTAAATGTTCTATCTGTATAAATAGTCATTTCTACCGGTATAATCATTCCAGCTTGGTCTGCTGTTTTTGAATTAAATGCTTGCACGAATTCCATAATGTTGATTCCGTGTGGACCTAGTGCTGTACCTACTGGTGGTGCTGGAGATGCAGCTCCTGCTGGTACTTGTAATTTAACTATTGCTTTTACTTCTTTATCTGCCATTTTTACCTCCTTGTGGTCTTAGTCGGGTTTCCCCTCCCACTAACTTCGACAGTTACTAAATAGTTTCGATATCAGTAAAGTCTAAATCTATTAGGGTATCTCTACCAAACATATCTACAAAAGCTTTGATAGTTCCCTTTTCAGAGTCTATTTCTTCAACCTTGGCAACAAATCCTTCGAAAGGACCACTTATTATGTTTACATCATCGCCAACATTGACATTGATATTTAATACTGGTTTTTCGTCTTTTACACCAAATTTTCTAACTTCTGCTGGTGTAAGTGCAACAGGCTTTCCGTCTGGACCAACAAATCCAGTTACGCCCTGAGTGTTTCTTATGATATACCAACTCTTGTTGGTTATATTCATCTTAACCATTACATATCCAGGAAATAGCTTTCTAGTCTTTACTTTTTTAGTGTCATTTTTTACTTCGACATATTCTTCTGTAGGCACGGTAACTTCCAGTATATCTGGGTTTTGTTCATTGTCAATCATCATTTGAATCTTATCATTGACTCTGTTTTCATATCCAGTATAGGTGTGTACCACATACCATCTTGCTGAATCTTTGATGTTATCTGATTCACTCACTTCAGATTCTTCTGTCAAAGCATCTTCATTAACTGATAAGTTTTCTTCTTTATTTTCTGAAAAATCGTGAGAATCTGTCATCATGCACCTACATAATCACTTGAAGTAGGGCTTGGAAGATTTTATCAAGTAGCCAAATAGCTACTGCTGTAACTGCTGATATTGCAATAACTAGTGAAGAATATTCAACTGCAGTGCTTTTAGTTGGCCATTGTATCTTCTTAAACTCTCTTGATACGCCAGAAAAGAAAGAATCCTTTTTCTTAGCCATTGTATGCTCCTACTTTGTTTCTCTATGAACAGTGTGTTTTTTACAGAATGGACAATATTTTTTTAGTTCAAGTCTTTCGCTATGATTCTTTTTATTTTTTGTTGTATCATAGTTTCTATTTTTGCATTCTGTACATTCCATTTTTACTTTATCTGCCATAAAACACCTCCTATTTATTTATACGGATACTTCCATACAATGTATGATAATACCCTCTTTGTAGGTATTTGTCAAAAGATATTAATCGTTTTTTGAAAGTTTTTTATAAAAGTTTTCTCTTTTTGAAATCAAAAACTTTCTCATGTCGTTTAAATCGTGATTTGAAAAGCATTGATCTTCATAATCTAATAGAATATCTTCTATATCTTCAAGTTCAAATACTCCCTCATCATACATTTTACCTAATAAGTTTTGTTCTTTGTCATAATAAACTCTTGGTGGGTATCCATCAAGCTTCGATGTATCTACTACTATATAAGAGTCTTTGGAGTACACTTTATCATTAACAACTAAAACTCCTTCTTTTATGTTTATTTCTCTACCTGAGTAGTTATCTTTCATTATAAAGCTAGACCACTGCTTTTTATTTGATCTACAATTTCTTCTACACAAGCCTTGGCTAAATCGTCAGTTTCTGCTTCTACCATTACTCTAACCAATGGCTCTGTACCTGAAGCTCTCACCAAAACTCTACCAGAATCTCCTAGTTTATTTTCTATCTCAGATATTTTACCTAGCACTTCTTTATTTTCTAAACATTCTTCCTTGCTCTTGACCTTAACATTTATAAGCTCTTGTGGATAGATTTTTAAATCTCTTGTTAGTGCATTTAGGTCAGTTTTAGCTTCAATCATAGCTTCCATAATTTTAAGTGAAGTTAGTATTCCATCTCCAGTATTAGCAAATTTCTTATAAATTATATGACCAGATTGTTCCCCACCTAACTCATAGCCGTTCTCTTCCATTTCGGCGTGAACGTATTTATCTCCTACAGCTGTCTTGACATAATCTATACCAAGTTCATCAAAAGCTTTATACAAACCAATATTGCTCATTACCGTAGTAACTACTGTATTTGATTTTAAAGCGCCTTCTTTTTTCATATGTTTTGCTGATATATAAAGGATAGAATCTCCATCTATAATATTTCCTTTATTATCAACTGCTATACATCTATCTGCATCACCATCAAAGGCAAATCCTATATCTAAATTATTATCAAGTACATATTTTTGTAGGTTTTCAATATGAGTTGAGCCTGCGTTATTATTTATATTAAATCCATTAGGATCTGCATTTATTACGAATGTATCTGCTCCTAGTGCGTCATATACAGGTTTTGCTATAGTAAAGCTTGCACCGTTTGCACAATCTAGTCCAACTTTTATGCCTTCGAAAGATCTGGTTACTGTTTGAATTAAGTAGGCAATATATCTATTTCTTCCGCCGATAAAATCAACTGTTCTACCTATATTATCTCCTACAGCTAAGTCGATATCTTCTATATCGCTGTCAATATAAGCTTCAAGTTCTTCAAGGAAAGAATTTTCCATCTTTTCACCTTCACTATTTATAATCTTGATACCATTATCATAGTAAGGATTGTGACTTGCAGTAATCATGATTCCGCAATCAAAGTCTTCTGTCTTTGTTATATAAGATACTGAAGGTGTTGGAGTAACGTGCATTATATGTGCATTTGATCCTGAAGATGTTATGCCTGCACATAGGGCATTTTCAAACATATAGGATGATCTTCTTGTGTCTTTCCCTATTAGAATTTTCCCAACTCCATTATCACCTTCCTTAAAATAATCTCCTACAAATCTTCCGATCTTAAAAGCGTGGTATACATTGAGGTTTTTATTAGCTTCGCCTCTAAAACCATCTGTTCCAAAATATTTCATATTATCTCCTTATTATTTAAAATAGTAAATCTAAATACTCACAAGATATTATACCCCTAAGATAAATAAGAAAAAATATGGGTAACTATAATCTAAGGAGGATAAGATGAGTTTCAAAGATTTAAATAATGAAAGTTTATATATAAATGGAAAATATGTACAAAGTACTAGTAATAAATGGATAGAAGTAGAAAATCCTGCCACAGGTGAAATCATCGGAAAAGTACCAAAAGCAACTAACGATGAGATTAATCAAGCCTGCGAAAGTGCTTATGAAGCCTTTAAAAGTTTTTCCAAAACTAGCCTTGATGAGAGGATTTCTTATATAGAAAAGTTTAAAAATTGGTTGACCCGCCATGAAGATGATATCATGGATACAATCTTACAAGAGCTTGGTGTTCCTGTGAAAATTGCAAAACCTGGGCAATTTGATAAGCAAATAAAAAGAATAGATGTCTTTATAGACCAAGCAAGAAAAATCGATTATAAGATTGACATGAAGGGTGGTTTCGTTAGAATGGAGCCAATTGGAGTAGTTGCAAGTCTTACTCCTTGGAACTATCCACTAGGTCAAATAATAATGAAAGTTATTCCTGCAATCCTTATGGGTTGTACTGTAGTTCAAAAGCCAGCATCAGATACACCACTAACCGCTTATTTTGTGGCAAAAGCCTTTGATGAGATCGGTCTACCTAAGGGTGTGTTTAATCTAATTACAGGTTCAGGTGCAGAAGTTGGAGATATATTAAACACCAATCCATATGTTTCAATGGTATCTTACACAGGAAGCTTAAATGGAGGATCATCTTCAGCAAAAAATGCTATGGAAACAGCTAAGAAAGTAGTTCTAGAGCTTGGAGGAAAATCTCCTGCTGTCTTTATAAAGGGAGCTGATATAAAAAACGGTATAAAACAAGTCCTTGATAGAGTCTACCTAAATGTCGGTCAAACCTGCTCTTGCCTATCTAGAGCAATCATAACAGAAGATATATACGACGAAGTAATTAATGAGTTTATCAACCAATATGAAAACTACCCAGTTGGAAATCCTACAGATGATTCTACTGTAGTAGGAACACTTTCTAGTAAAAAACAATTTGATAAAGTTAAATATTTTATAGAAGAAGGAATAAAAGAAGGTGCAAATCTCATCAAAGGTGAAGTTCCACAAGAAAATGAAGTTGGCTATTATGTGAAACCAGCAATTTTCACTGATGTAAAGCCAGGAATGAAAATTCATGATGAGGAAATATTCGGACCTGTCCTTTCAATAATCAAGGTAGAAGATAAATATGAAGCAATAGAAGTTGCAAATGCAACTGACTTCGGTCTATCATCAGCAGTATTCGGAGAAGAAAATGAAGCCTTAGACATAGCATATCAAATAAAAGCTGGAGATGTATATCTAAACTCCTTTGGAGGAAGCTCTGAGCTACCTTTTGGAGGTTACAAGCAATCAGGAATAGGAAGAGAAGGTGGAAAATTCGGCCTAATGGAATACCTTGAGCCAAAATCAATCCACACTGCCTAAAAAAGAGGGTTCATTCCCTCTTTTTTATTTGCTATAATAAATGTATGAAGAAATTAGATTATTTACCAAAAACAAATATTAAAATGATTCATGTAGATGGATCGTATTCTTTTGGAGTTGATTCCATAATTTTGGGCAATTTCGCCAAGATGAAAAAAGATAAAATCCTCCTTGATATTGGTGTAGGATCTGGTGTTTTATCTTTTCTTGCAAATAGCTTGTATGACTTAAAAAAGGTATATGCGGTTGAAATCCAAAAAGACAAAGCAGATTTATTAAAAGAAAATATTAAGTTAAATAAGCTTACTAATATAGAAGTAATAAATGACGACTTAAATAATATTAATATAAAAGAAAACTCTCTGGATTATATAATTACCAATCCTCCTTACTATAAAATAAGTGATAATATTGGTAACAAGAACGAGGAGTTTCTGATATCTCGTCAAGAAAAATATCTAAGTCTTGATGATATTTTTTCTTTTGCTAACAAATCATTAAAAGATAGAGGCAGGCTCTTTATGATTCACAAGCCAGAAAGAATGGTGGAAATATTCCAAAAATCAGGAAATATAAAAGCCAAGAGAGTTCGTTTTGTTCAATCAAGAAGTGGTGAAAAACCACAATTTATTTTGATCGAATTTGTTAAAAATGCAAAAGATGGACTAAAAATTGAACCTACCTTAAATATATACGAAGGAAAAATCTATAGTTCAGAGATGAAGAAGATAAACGATATGGAGGAAGAATAATATGGATTATCAAATATATTTTGTACCAACCCCTATTGGTAACTTAGAAGATATGACTATTAGAGCTATAAACGTCCTAAAAGAAGTAGACGTTATTGCTTGTGAGGATACTAGAGAAAGTAAAAAACTCCTAAACTTTTATGATATAGATAAGCCATTAACTTCATATCACAAGTTTAACGAAGTTAGCAAATCAGAAGAAATCATCGCAGAAATAAATAAAGGTATGACCTATGCAGTTATTACTGACCAAGGCATGCCAGGAATATCTGATCCTGGGCATATTCTTATTAAAAAATGCATTGAAGAAAATATCACCTATACAATACTTCCTGGAGCAAGTGCAATAGTCACAGCTCTTGTAGGGTCTGGATTTGATAATGACAAATTTACTTATTATGGATTTATCCCAAAGAAATCAGCTGACAAAAAAGCTTTCTACAAACTTCTAGTTAATGAGGAAAAAACATCAATAATTCTCGATACTCCTCACAATTTCGAAAAGACCTTAAATGATTTCAAAGAACTCTTCCCAGAAAGAAAATTATGTATAGCAAGGGAATTGACTAAAAAGTTTGAAGAGTATCAAAGTCATATTATTAGAGATCTTTCAATAGAAGATGTCACCCTAAAAGGCGAGTATGTCTTAATCCTTCAAGGAGCTTTAAAAGAAGAAAAGCAAATAACTGACTATAGGGAAAGTATTTTAGAAAAAATAGATGAAGGGATGAGAACAAAAGATATTGTAAAATCAATCAAAAAAGAATCAGGACTATCTAAAAATGAAATTTACGAATATGTATTGGAGCTTAGCAAATGAGAAGAAAAGACAGAGAAAAAAGTAGAGACTTCGCCCTAAAAGTAGTTGACGCATCTTCATTTGGTGTAATGACTATAAAAAATACAGGCTATTCTATTCCTTTAACTTTTGCAAGAGATGGAAATTTCCTTTACTTCCATGGAGCAAAGGTTGGAATGAAAAATGATTTATTAGCTACAAATTCTGAAGTTAGAATCGTATTTGTTGGAGAAAATCACTTGCCTGATAATGTTTCTGATGAGGAAATTAAAAAAGACAAAAAGAAAATAGCTAGTCTTTTCACCCTAAAATATGAATCAGCTATAATAGAAGGTAAGTGTGAATTAATTACTGAAAAATGCGAAAAAGACCAAGCTCTAGCTTTAATTTGTAAGAAATTTTATGATAAAGTCGATTCGTATATAGACTCTGCTATACAAATGAGTGGTGATATAACCGAGTGTTATAAAATAAAAATAGATGCTATAGAAGGAAAATCTAACATTTAAAAGGGAGCTTATCATAGCTCCCCTTTTTTGACAATTATATTTATGCTTTTAAAGAATCTTCATCAGATCACTTATATCATCTATGTGATAGTTGGCATTTTTTCCTTCATTTGGATTTCCATAGCCATAATTCGCAAAGATTGTTTTTTTTCCATTCATAAATCCTGCATTTATGTCTTCTTCTCTATCTCCTACCATGATATAATCGTAATCTACATTTTCTCGTAGGATTTTGTATTTTTCAGTAAAATTGTAGTCTTCTCCAACAAAGTATTTATCAAAATAATCATCAAGACCAAAGACCTGTCTTGCTTCGTCCATGTAGGCTTTGAGGCACTTGCTTAGAATATATAAGTCATATTTTTCTTTCAAATATCCTAAAGTTTTATAAGAGTTTTCGTAAAGTGCCCCGTATTTTTTAAGATTTTCTCTAATTCTTTTTCCATTTTTTGCTATTAGATCATCCTTGTTAGAGTCATCTTTTAAAATATCGTCCCAACAATCTTTTGGACTCATTCCTATATATTTTTTATAGTTAACTGTCTTTGGATCTATGCCTATTTCAGATAAGGTTTCATGGAGAGCTCTTTTATATACTAGTTCTGTTTTGTGAATCGTCCCATCAAAATCAAATATTATAATCATAGGATATCCATGAGATTTGCCATTTCTATTGCAGCAAGGGCAGCTTCACTTCCCTTGTTTCCTGCTTTAACCCCTGATCTTTGAAGAGCTTGATCTATAGTATCTGCTGTTATAACACCAAAGATAACTGGTTTTTCACTTTCGAGACTTACATTTGCAACTCCCTTAGATACTTCCGCACACACATAGTCAAAGTGAGGTGTATCTCCACGAATAACAGCTCCTAGACAAATTACTGCGTCATATTCTTCTTTTTTTGCAAGTTTTTTGGCTATTAATGGAATTTCGAAAGCACCTGGAACTCTTATTATATCTATATTTTCATCCTTTGTTTCGTGTCTTTTTAGAGTATCAAGGCAACCTTCTACCAACCTATCTGTTATAAAGTGGTTAAATCTTGCTACCAAAACCGCATACTTCTTGTCTTTTGAAACTAAATTTGCACTATAATCACGCATTTTTTCTCTCCTTAAATTCTTCTAGTTCATGTCCCATTCTTTTTGCCTTTATTTCAAGATATTTTCTATCTGTATCATTTGATTTTATTTCTATTGGACATCTTGATGCTACATTGATTCCGTATTTTTCCAACTGATTAATTTTATCTGGGTTATTTGTCATTAGATTAACTGACTTTACACCTAGTCTTTCTAGCATTTCAGAAGCTATTTTATAATCTCTCATATCTTCTGGAAAACCAAGTTCTAAGTTAGCATCTACAGTATCATAGCCATTTTCTTGTAGCTCATAAGCTTTTAGTTTGTTAAAAAGTCCTATTCCCCTGCCTTCTTGTCTTAGATATAACAAAACTCCTTCGCCATTTTCTTCTATATTTCGAAGGGCCTTGTGAAGCTGACTACCACAGTCACATCTTCTTGATCCTAATACATCACCTGTTAAGCATTCGGAATGTATCCTAGTTAGGACACCTTCTTTTCTTATATCTCCTTTTGTAAGAGCTATATGTTCTTTGCCAGTTTTCCTATCCAAGAAACCATAAGCCTTGAAGTTACCATATTCACTTGGCAAATTAACTGGATTTGTTGATAAAACATCTACTTCAAGACTTTTTCTATATTCTTGAATTTCCTTAACTGTAGTGACTTTCAAATTGAGTTTTTGAGCAAGTTTTAACAAGTCCTCGCCCCTCATCATATGTCCATCATCTGCCATAATTTCACAGCAAACTCCAACTTCCTTTAGACCAGCAAGTCTCATAAGATCAATAGTAGCTTCAGTGTGACCGTCTCTTTCTAATACTCCTCCGTCTTTAGCTATTAGGGGAAATACATGACCAGGTCTTCTAAAATCGCTTGGCTTTGTATTGTCATTAGCTAAAGCTCTAATAGTATCCGCTCTCTCAAAAGCTGAGATTCCAGTAGTGGTATCTATATGGTCTATAGAAATTGTAAATGCTGTTTCGTGATTATCAGTATTTTCTTTAACCATTGGACTTAAAGCTAGATTTCTTGCAACATCCTTTCCCACAGGTGTGCAAATCAAACCCTTAGCGTAGGTTGCCATGGTATTAATCATCTCGCCAGTAATATTTTCACCAGCACAAATCATATCACCTTCATTTTCCCTATCTTCGTCGTCAGTTACTAAGATTATTTCGTTATTTTTAAGTGCTTCTATCGCTTCTTTTACTCTATTCATCTATAATAAGTCCAACAATGAACTTCTATCCTCCTTTTTCTCACTTCTGTGAAGTTTTTCAACTATCCTAGATAATATATCAGTTTCTAAATTGACAAGGTCGCCAACTTTTTTATTTTTAAAATTTGTCCTAGCAATTGTTTCTGGAATCAAGGAAACTTCAAATATGTCGTCTTGTTCAAAAGAAACCGTAAGTGATATTCCATCAATCGCTATAGATCCTTTATTTACAATGTATTTGCTGATTTCTCTGTTGGTTTTAAACCTATAAACATTCTTACTAATTGAAATAAGTCTACCAACTCCATCAATATGACCTTGGACTATATGGCCATCTAACCTATCAGAAAATCTAAGTGCTCTTTCGAGGTTAACCTCTTTTCCCAAGATATTCCTGTCAAATTTAGTTTTCTTCAAAGATTCATTCATTATATCTGCCTTATAATATGAATCGGTCATCTCTGTAACAGTGAGGCACACTCCATCAGTCATTATAGAATCGCCAAGTTTTGTACCTTCCAAGACTTTCTTGCACGCAATTTTTATTTTGACTGTGTCACTATTTTGTTTAAATTCTATGACTTTTCCTAGTTCTTCAGCTATTCCTGTAAACATTATTTACCTCAAACATTACATCGCTTCCAAATCTTTTTATCTCATCAATCCTAAATCTCTTGGCATCTTTTATAAGTTTTGCACCTTTTCCTACAAAGGCAGACCTAGAATTTTTACCAGAAACTACTATGGGAGCCATAAACTGGTATATTTTATCAACTAGATCAGCCTCTAAAAATGAATTGTTAAGGACCGACCCACCTTCAACTAGGACTGAACCGATATTTAATTCATATAATCTATCAAGCAAATCATTTAGGTCGACGCTTCCATTTTTATCCTTACAAGCTAGAACCTTAACTCCTTCACCTAAGTCTATTTTAGAGTTTGTGGCTATTATTGTTTTATTATCTGAATTTTCTTTGAAAACTTCATAACCTAAATCAAGCTTAGCCTTACTTGTGACTATCACCCTAAAAGGATCAATTCCATTTGTGATTCTTGAAGTAAGCCTAGGATTGTCAGTTTCTAGTGTATTTCTTCCTACGATAATTGCATCGTAATCACTTCTTAGCTTGTGAACATATAATCTCGACTCTTCATTACTAATCCATTTAGAATCAAAATTTTCAGTGGCAATTTTCCCGTCAAGACTTTGAGCATACTTTAAAGCTACAAGAGGTCTGTTGTATTTCATATTGAAGAAAAACTTTTCATTTAATTTTTCTCCTTCTTCTTCTAAAACACCAGTAATAACTTCAATTCCAGCTTCTTTAAGCTTACTAATACCATCAACTTTTGGATTCGTATCAGTATTTGCAATTACTACCCTCTTAACTTTTCTTCTTATGACTTCATCTACACAGGGAGGATGTTTGCCAAAGTGAGAACATGGCTCAAGATTTACAACAAGTGTTGCACCTTCTGCTGATTCATTAAGATTATTAAAACAATCGATTTCTGCATGGTTATCATAATAGCTTTTATGGTAACCTCTAGCAATTATTTTTCCATCTTTATAAAGGAGCGCTCCAACCATAGGATTAGTTAAAACCTTTCCACTACCCTTAAGGGCTAGGTCAAAACATTCTCTCATCAAGTTATCATAATTCATATCTTCTCCTTTTGGAGACTAAAAAAAGTCCCCATTCAGGGACTTAGAATTTTATATTTATGCAAAAATGAGCATAGAAAAACTCTTCTTTCATCCAGACTATACTGTCGGTATCGGAATTTCACCGATTCAGCTTGCGCTCGCAGACTTTACTGCCGGTGGAGACTTACACTCCGCCCTGAAGATTAACTTTATTATTAACTTAATATTAGTATAAGACATGGATAACGTTTTGTCAAGTGTATTTTTGCATTTTTATGTAATAATTAATGAACTATTGTATTTTCTAACATTTGCTTAAAGATAAATTATTTTTTATTTTTTAAAAAAAGATACATCGCGAAATCTTTTTCCTATTTATAAAACTATCCATTAATAATTTTAAAATCACAATAAAAAAAGAAGCCGAAGCTTCTTAAATTTATTATTTGTTTTTTCTGTTTTTTCTCTTTGCAGCGTCATTTTTTTTCTTTCTTATAACGCTTGGTTTTTCGTAGTGTTCTCTTCTTCTGAATTCAGAAAGTACACCGGATCTTGCGCATTGTCTTTTGAATCTTTTGATTGCACTATCGATTGATTCGTTTTCTCCAACTCTGATCTCTGTCATTTGCTATCCCCCCTCTCGTATTCGCACAAATGTTCAAATCAGCCTGGTGGCCACTTAAATCCTCGGCCTCCAAGTACATGAAAATGCAAGTGAGGTACAGTTTGTCCCCCATCTTCGCCAACATTGCTTATAACTCTGTAACCTTTATCATTAAGACCCTTATCCTTAGCTATCTTTTTGATAACATCAAATATGTGGCCTACTATTCTAAGGTCAGTTTCATCTAAGCTGGCTATGCTTTCTATGTGCTTTTTTGGTATTACAAGAAAATGGATAGGTGCTTGTGGATCTAAATCGTTAAATGCAATTACATCTTCGTCTTCATAGATTACATCAGAAGGTATTTTTCCATCTGCAATCTTACAAAATACACAATCCATACTTCACCCCCATTGGTATATATTCTACCACAATCAAATTTTCTAGTCAACAAATTCCACCCATAAACTTACCTTTTTAAAAGGTTTAAAATGGGTATATACTAATAACGGAAGAGTATAGAAAGGATTTATAATGAAAATTTTAATTTTAGGTTCTAATGGTGGAGTTGGGTCAAAAGTAACAGATATTTTAAAGGAAAATGACGCAGACTTTACTGCTAGCGTTAGAAATGAAAAAAAGCTAGAAGAACTAAAAAATAATGGTATAAACGTAAAATTGATAGATGTTGTTAATGATTCTATAGAAAATATGGCAGAAAGCTTTAAGGGATACGATAAAATATTATTTTCTATAGGAGCTGGCGGCAAGGGTGGAGCTGAAAATACAGTCAAAGTTGACCTTGACGGAGCTATCAAAACTATGGATGCCGCTAAAAAAGCAGGAATAAAACAATATTATATGGTATCAACTTGGGATTCATCAAGAGAAGCTGTTGACAATCCAGACGACCCTATCAAAATTTATACTATTTGTAAGCACTATGCAGACTTATATTTGAAAAATAATTCTGGCCTTACCTATACTATAATTCACCCATCATCACTAAATGATGAAGAAGGTAAGGGCTTAATAGAAGTTACTAATACCCACTCAACCAAAGTGGCAGTCGATAAATCTATATCACGTAGTGATGTAGCTGAGGTTGTTAGCAAATTACTTTTAAGTGATGGATTTAAAAACAAATCTATACAAATTGCAGCTGGAGATAACCCTATAGATGAGGCTTTAGCAAATATAGAATAAACAAAAAGACAGTTTTTAACTGTCTTTTTTCTATACAAGCTTTCCAATTAGTTCATCATCTTTTATTTTAGTAATCAGACAATCTCTTATCTCATTATCATCTATCTCATCTTTGACATTTACTCTTAGGTAGTTTGTTGAATATCCTGACTTATAACCATCCATGTCGGATTTAGATTCAAAGAGAACTGATAAAGTTTTTCCTATTTGCTTTTCCAAGAATTCTCTCTTGTTTACTTGTTCAATCTCTTCTAATTCTTTTAGTCTTTCTTTTTTGATATTTCCATCAACTTCTGGATTCATAGTTGCAGCCTTAGTTCCATCTCTTTTAGAGTATTTGAATAAATGAGTTTTGGCAAATTTAATATCTTTTACGAAATTCTTTGTTTCTATGTGATTTTCATCAGTTTCAGTTGGAAATCCTACTATGATATCAGTAGTTAGACCTGCATTTGGGAAAACTTCTCTGATTAGGTCAACTTTCTCCTTGAAAATTTTGGTATTATACTTGCGGTTCATTGCCTTTAATATGTCGTCAGATCCAGATTGAAGAGATAGGTGGAAATGATCACAGGCTTTTTTAGTCTCTCTCATCCTTTCTAGGAATTCCCTTGTAATATGTCTAGGCTCCATACTTGATAGTCTGATTCTCTCTATCCCATCTGTCTTTGCAACTTCTTCTATTACATCTATTAGGCTAGTTCCATTTTTTAAATCTTTGCCGTAACTTGATACATGGATTCCTGTTAGGACAATCTCTTTGTATCCATTTTTGGAAAGTCTCTTTGCTTCATTTCTGATAGATTCCATATCTCTACTAGAAATATTTCCCCTAGCATAAGGTATTAAACAATATGAGCAATACATATTACAGCCATCTTGGATTTTCATGTAGGCTCTTGTCATTGCTTCTTGGTTAGATATTTCTAAGTCTTCTATAGTTTTAGTTTCACTTAGAGATAAAACCTTATCAATTGCTCCCTTATTTTGGAGTACATCTTCACAAAGATCTACTACTTCTTCTTTATTTCTAGAACCCAGTACAATATCAACTCCCTCAATTTGAGAAACTTCTTCAGGTTTAACCTGTGAGTAACAACCCATTACAGCAATAACAGCTTCTGGATTGTCACGTCTTGCCCTAGATATCATCTGTCTAGATTTTCTATCAGACATATTTGTTACGGTACATGTGTTTATGACATATATGTCTGCATTTTCTTCTTTTTTCTTGTAACCTCTAGCTTCGAAAATTTCTTCAACCGCTTCTGACTCGTATTGGTTGACTTTACAACCTAGAGTTATTATATTAAATGTATTATTCATTAATCAAAAAAATCCTTAACTTTGCTAAAGAATGATTTTTCTTCTTTAACTTCTTCGCCACTTATATTAGCATAAGCTTCTAGAGCTTCTCTTTGCTCCTTGTTAAGCTTAGTTGGAGTTAAGACTTTGACATAGAAGTAAAGGTCTCCCTTTCTTTTTCTTCTCTTATCTTCGATTCCTTCTCCTTTGATTACAAATTTAGTTCCTGTTTGAGTTCCATGAGGAATCTCAAATTTCCTTGTATTTTTAAGGGTAGGAATTTCTATTTCTCCTCCAAGAGCAGCCTTAGTAAAACTTATTGGCATTTCGTAGTATATGTTTAGACCATCCCTTTTAAATATCTCATGTTCACTTACTCTAATTACTAGATAAAGGTCTCCATTAGGTCCGCCATTTTCTCCGACATGACCCTTGCCAGATACTCTCATAACATTGTTATTTTCAACACCTGCAGGTATATCTACTTTTACTTTCTCAGATTTAAATTCTTTACCTGATCCCTTGCAATTTGGACATGGTTCTTCGATTATTTCTCCTGTTCCAGAACATTTATCACAAGTTACAGTTCTAGACATGGTACCAAAGGCAGTTTGGCTAACTTCGTTATAGGCTCCTCTACCGTGACACTTATCACAAGTATGAACCTTGTCTGGATCTTTACTTTTCTTGCCATCACATACATGGCAGGTTACTTCATGTCTTATCTGAATTTCTTTACTTACTCCAAAGGCAGATTCTTGGAAGGTTAAGTTTATGACTTGTTGGATATCATCTCCCTTGGTTGGCCTGTTGGCACTTTGACCTGATCCAAAGCCACCACCAAAAATATCTCCAAACAAATCACCAAATATATCACCAAATCCACCTTGGGAAAATCCTCCAAATCCACCAGCGCCACCAGCTCCTCCTTCAAAGGCAGCTGATCCAAATCTATCGTATTGGCTTCTTTTCTCTTCATCGGAAAGAATTTCATAGGCAAGTGTTGCTTCCTTAAATTTCTCAGCAGCTTCTTCATTGTCTGGATTAAGGTCTGGATGGTATTTTTTGGCAAGTTTTCTGTATTCTCTTTTAATTGATCCTTGGTCAGCAGTTTTATCTACACCAAGTACTTCATATGGGTCTCTCATTTATCCTCCATCCCACTAAAAAAAGCTATTTCACTATGGAAATAGCCTCTTTTATTTTTATATAATTATACTCTCTTGATAATTACTTGCAATCTTTTAGTATTTTGATTTATTCTTCGTCTTCGTCTATAACTTCGTAGTCAGCATCTACTACATCTTCATCTGTTGAGCCTTCTGCTCCAGCTTCTTGACCTTGATACATTTTTTCACTCATTGAGTAAATCTTTTGTGTCAATTCTTCTGTTTTAGCCTTGATATCTTCAGTATTGTCAGATGCAATAGCTTCTTCTAGATCTTTAATCTTAGCCTCTACTTCTTCTTTTTCAGGACCTTCAAGTTTTGCTTCTTCTATAGTCTTTTTAGCTTGGTAAACAAGGTTTTCTGCATTGTTTTTAGCGTCTATTCCTTCTTTTTTCTTCTTATCTTCTTCAGCAAACTTTTCAGCTTCTTTTACTTTTTTATCGATTTCTTCTTCTGATAAGTTAGAAGATGAAGTAATTGTAATCTTTTGTTCTTTTCCTGAACCTTGGTCCTTAGCTGTTACGTTTACTATACCGTTAGCATCAATATCGAAAGTAACTTCGATTTGTGGAACACCACGTCTTGCTGCAGGTATACCTGTTAGTTGGAATCTACCTAGTGTAGTATTATCTGCTGCCATCTCACGTTCACCTTGAACAACATGGATATCTACTTCAGTTTGTCCGTCAGCTGCAGTTGTAAATACTTGAGATTTCTTTGTTGGAATAGTTGTATTTCTTTCGATAAGTTTTGTAGCAACTCCACCTAGTGTTTCAATACCTAGTGATAGAGGTGTTACGTCAAGTAATAATAAGTCTTTAACTTCACCACTTAGTACACCACCTTGGATAGCTGCACCTAAAGCAACACATTCGTCAGGGTTTATATCTCTTTGAGGTTCTTTTCCAATTAAGTTTTTAACTAGTTCTTGAACTGCTGGAACTCTTGTAGATCCACCAACTAGAAGAACCTTCTCGATATCGCTTGCTGATAATCCAGCATCTTTTAGGGCATCTTCTACTGGTTTTTTAGTTTCATCTACTAGATGTTTTGTTAGTTCATCAAATTTAGCTCTTGATATTGTTTTTTCTAAGTGAACAGGTTGACCATCTACTGCTGTTATAAATGGTAGAGATACGCTTGTTGTAACTGTTGAAGATAATTCTTTCTTAGCTTTTTCTGCTGCATCTTTTAGTCTTTGCATAGCTGTAAGATCTTTAGTTAAGTCTACACCAGTTTCTTTTTTGAATTCACTTGCTAAGAAATCTACTAATGCGTGGTCGAAGTCATCTCCACCTAGTTTGTTGTTACCTCTTGTAGATAGTACTTCAAATACTCCATCTCCTACTTCTAGGATAGAAACATCAAATGTACCACCACCAAGGTCATATACCATAATCTTAGATTGATCAGTTTCTTTGTCCATACCATAAGCAAGAGCTGCTGCTGTTGGTTCGTTTATAATTCTATCTACCTTTAGTCCTGCTATTTGTCCAGCATCTTTTGTAGCTTGTCTTTGAGCATCTGTAAAGTATGCAGGTACTGTGATAACTGCGTTTGTAACTGTATCATTTAGGTAGCTTTCAGCATCTGCTTTTAGTTTTTGAAGAATCATTGCAGAAATTTCTTCTGGTGTGTAAGTTTTACCATCAATTTCTGGTGTCTTCCAATCAGTTCCCATTTCTCTTTTAACTGATGCGATTGTTCTATCTGGGTTTGTTAGTGCTTGTCTTTTTGCTGTTTCACCAACAAGTCTTTCTCCATCTTTTGAGAAAGCTACTATAGATGGTGTAGTTCTATTTCCTTCAGCATTTGGAATTATAGTAGAGCTTCCACCTTCCATAACTGCTACTGCTGAGTTTGTAGTACCTAAGTCAATTCCTATAATTTTAGCCATATAATTTTCCTCCTATTTACTTACTTTAACCATAGCAGGTCTAAGTACTCTTCCGTTAAGTTTGTATCCTTTTTGGAAAGTTTCTATGATGTGATTTTCTTCTACTGAATCAGATTCTTCTGTAAGAACAGCTTGATGGAAATTGTGGTCAAACTCACATCCATCAGATTCGATTTCCTCTAATCCTTCATTTTCTAGAACCTTCATCAATTCTTTCCTCGTCATTATTACTCCTTCAACAAAGGCGTCATTTTCATCTGCCTTAGCTAGGGCTCTGTCAAGGTTATCAATTACTGGTAGAAGTTTTTCTATTAGTGCGCTTTGGGCAAATTTCTTAAAATCTGCCTTATTAGCTTCTTCTCTTTTCTTATAATTTGTAAAGTCTGCAAGAAGTCTTTGATAACTTTCTTGGTATTCATTCACCTTCTCGCTATCATCATTTTTTTCATCTTCGCTTTCATCATCGACGATTTCAGCTTCGATGTATTCTTCTTCATCCTCTATTCGTTCATCTTCTATATCTAAATTTTCATCTTTTTTGTTTTCTTCTGCCAAGACATTTACCTTCCTTTACTTATTTAATAAATCGGAAATCATATTTATACTTGCTATTACTTCTTTATAGTTAATTCTAGTAAGTCCGACTATACCAATCTTTCCTACAGTGTTTTCATCAATATCGAAGTAAGAAGTTATAACTGTTGTCTCCTTCAATTGCTCTATCGGGTTTTCCTCTCCGATAGTAATTACAAGACTCTCATTGTCAATATCTGACCAAAGATCTTTTATTATATCCTTACTATCAAAAAGTTTAATAAATTCCTTAGCTTTAGCCAAATCATCAAATTCTTTGAAATTGAAAATATTTCCAATTCCCTCAATTCTGACATCTCTATTTAACTCATCTTTAGCATTATTAGAAATCCTCTTTCCTACTATATCTATAAGTCTAATATAACTGTCAAGAATTTCTCCTCTAAGATTTTCTAATTTTGTAGGAATATCAGAAATATTTGCTCCTACAAGGTCTTTTCTTAGTATCTGATTTAATATATCTAAATCATCTTCATTTATCGGATAATCAAGAAATATCTGATCATTTAATATAAGACCATTATCAAATATAGCTATCAAAAGTAAGACATTCTCGCTAACTTTCATAAGTTCTATATTTATTATCTTAGAAACATCTTTCTTAAAACTTACAGAAACAGCCGTCAAATTGGTCATCTTTGCCAAAGTTTTTGTTGCAGTCTCTATGATGTCACTAGCGTTGTGGTATCTCTTATCCATTAGCCTTCTCATATTTTGTGATTTGTCACTATCAAAAGCACTGATAAGACCATTTTCTAAAAGATAATCGACAAACAGCCTATATCCTTTATCAGAAGGTAATCTGCCACTAGATGTATGAGCTTTCTTTAAAAGACCCTTCTTTTCTAGAGAACTCATATCGTTTCTAATAGTAGCCGGCGATACATCAAACGAGTAATCATCAGCTAAAGACTTAGAACCAACTGGCTCTCCCTTAAAAATGTATGAGTCAATGATAGAGAAAAGTATTTGCATTCTTCTATCTTTCAAAGCTTTCACTCCTTTAGCACTCTTTGCTCCCGACTGCTAAGATTAATATACTGAGTATAAATTTAATGTCAAGTCTTTTTTAAAAAATATTATTTTTTCTTATTTGCGAGGAATAATATTTGAAGAATTACTTGTTAATTTTAACTTTCCATAAAAATAACAAAAATATAACCAGCGCTTATTATATAAGGCTGGCTATTTATTTTATCTGTATTTCTTATTTATATTTATAGAAACCTTGTCCAGTTTCAATTCCCTTATGACCCTTTCTATCCATCTCTTTTAATTTTAAAACTGCTTTACCAATTGGAGAATTTGGATCACTTGCCTCAGGTCTTCTGCTGATAATATTTAATACTGTTGTTATTCCAACAATATCTATTATTTCAAAAGGTCCACGAGGTGAACCTGTACCAATTTTCCAGTCCATATCAATATCTACCGGATCCGCAACGTCATCTCCATAAAGCGTTAATCCAGAATAAATAACAGGAACTAGAATTGAGTTAAGTATATAACCTGGTTGTTCCTTTTTAATGACTGCTGGATACATTCCAATATTTTTCGCAAAACCTATGACAGTTTCAAAAGCTTCATCACTTGTTTTGTCGTGTTTCATAACTTCTGCTAAATTTTGTCTGTGAATGTTATTAGCAAAGTGAAGGCTTAAGAATTTTTCTTCTCTACCTGTATATTCTCTAAATGTTGAAGGCAACAAGGTTGATGAGTTAGTTACAAGTATAGCATCATCCTTTAAGTAAGGAGCGATTTTTTCATAAAATGCTTTCTTCTCATCAACTATCTCTGCTATAGCCTCTATAACCAGGTCTGCATCTGAAAAAGCTTCTTCTAAATCTGTAGTATATTTCATTCCTTCATAAACTTTTTCATTAGTTTCTTTTAGCTCTTCTATCCTACTTATATTTATTTCTTCCTTATCTTTGAAAAATGATCTAGGATAATCCGGATTTTCTGCTCCGATGTATTTTACTGCAAGGTCTAGTTCTTTAGCATATACGCTATGTATATGTTCTATTCTTGGCTTTATTCTTTCTATAGAATCATCTCTCCTACCCCAAATTGTTACATTAAATCCATGAAAAGCAGTGATATAAGCTATCTGCGCACCTAATACACCGCCGCCGGCAATCGTTACATTTTTAATCATAATAAACTCCTTTATCTTACTCTTATTAATCTACCCAATTTTTAGAATTTAAGTCATAATTTTAGTAGTTTTATATTATTTCAACAAAAAATTCATTAGATAAAATCATGCCTTTTTTTGTAAAAGAAAAGTGTGAATTTATTTCAAAAAAATCTTGATCTTTAAATTTGTCTATAGTTTTTTGATATTTTTCTAAAAAATCACAGCCAAATTTTTCCCTAAATGTTTCTAAATCGATCCCTTCTCTTTCTCTTAGCTTAAAAATTATATATTCTTTTTCGCGCTCATCAAAGCTTATAAATTCCCTAGCTTCTATTGGATATTTACCACTTTTAATTAACTTATCATATTTTACAAAGTTTCTAACATTTGTGTATCTTGCATTTGATAGAAAACCTGCAGCGGCAAGCCCAAATGAAACATATCCATCTATATTCCAATATTTTTTGTTGTGGATAGATTCTTTATTTTTCCTAGAAAAATTAGATATCTCATAGCGACTTAGCCCTAACTTATCTAACTCATCTACTATAAAAGAAAAAATATCTACTTCAAGATCAGTATCCATGAGCTTTAACTCACCCTTCTGGTCTAAATTATAAAAAAGAGAACCCTTATCTAGGATTAGCGAGTACCAAGAAATATGGTCTGGTTCAAGTTTTTTAACCATTTCTAAGTCTTTTTTTACAGAATCAAAATCCTGACCAGGAAGGTTTAACATCAAATCGAAAGAAAGGTCAAAGTCAAATTCCTTAATCAATAAAATATCATTTATAGCAATCATCGAGGTGTGATTTCTACCGATATTTTTAAGAACTTTATCATCGAAACTTTGAACGCCAAGAGAAATCCTAGTTACTCCAAGTTTCTTATAAGTTTCAATTTTATGCCTATTAATAGAGTTTGGATTGCACTCTATAGTAAATTCTTTAATATCAGTAGGAAATTTCTTTATTTCTTCTACAATTTTTATAATATGCTTATCATCTATGTATGAAGGTGTTCCTCCTCCAATGTAGATGCTATCAATAACAAGATCCATATTTTTCCTATACATCTGTATTTCTTTTATTAAATTGTCTATATACCCGTCAATCCAACCTTCAAGATTAGAAAATGCAGCAAAGTCACAATAATAACATTTTTTCTCACAAAAAGGAATGTGGATATAACAACCTACTTTTTCCATAACTACTCCTTACTTGTATTTTACTCCAAAGAAAAAAGATGAGCTGAACTCATCTAATCTTTGTTTCAACTATTATAAAACTCGCATCTCGTAAAATTTCTAAGTTTATCTTATCGTTTGGATTAGCTATAATTAAATCTCCACCAATATATAACTTTGATTCATACTGAATCATTCCGTTTTTTACAAAAATAAGAATATTAGAAAAATCGCTATTTAAGGTTAAGCTTTTACCTTGAGGTAATTTTTTTTCAGATATCATTTGATTAGAGTTTGATGAATCTATTATTGAGTCATTAACTTTTGATTTCTCCTGTTTTTTCTTATTTTCTAGGTATTGATCGTAATCTTCTTTTGATAAAATATATTCATGGGTTACTTCCATTGTTCCCATGTTAGTTTTTACCAAATGAGAAGAAAAATACTTGTAGTTAAATTTTTTGTGGATATTTTTAGACTTGAAATTACCTCTAAAATGCCCACCAACAACTGCATCCAAACCTATATCATTGAACAAATAATCTAAAACAAGCTCCAAGGATTCAGTCATAAGATATTGTCTGTGAAAATCTTGAGATAATACAAATCCTATCTCAACTGCCCTCTTATCATTTAAATCCTCAAAAAAATCTTCATCATAAGGATGAATACCTATAGAACCAATAACTTGACCGTCTTTTTCTATGGCTAAAATATTTTTATCTCTAATAAATTTATCTAATATTTTCTTACTATCTTCTATAGACTCATGATGAAACCAACCTGCAGATTCTCCAAGTCCTGGAGTTTTTGCATAAAGGTAAAAATCTTCTAGGTCATCTTTTTTGAAAGGTCTTAGCCTTATCCTATCACCTTCAAGAGTTACATCACTTACATCAAGTTTAATATTCATATAAATCTCCTATGTAAAGGCGACCTATTTAAATTGCCGCCTTTATAACCATCAAGTCGCTATCTTCTATTGCTTTTAGAGCATGGGTTTCATCAGGATTCAATACAATAATATCTCCAGGGATAATTATTTTATTGCTATCTTCACCAGAAAAATCAACCTTGCCCTTATAAATCACGACAATTACACTCTTATCCGACTTATGACTTGGTATTTCCTCGCCACTTTTTATTTGTAGGTGAGTTACTTGTAGCTTATTCTCATCTACAAGGTGTTCAAATTTTCCATCTAGTATATTAGCGCTTATTTTTTTCATATATCCTCCTATAAAAATTCATGATTATGAGCTGCCATAAACATAGTTTCTTTTTTCTTATCATTTAAGTCAATCATAATATCTTTATCATCAACTCCAAGTTGTCTCAAAGTCACGATATTATCTAGCAAAAATTCATTGCTACCAACAACATAAAATATAGAATCCTTAACTTCCATTTCCCTAAGCATACCAAAGAAGTTTGCTCTGGAATCTACCCAAACTTGCCTAAAGATACTATCGTTTATTGTTGAAACCTCACTTTCAAACAAATGATTATCTTTTCTACTTACATTTATGCTTAAAAGTTCAGGTATACCACTTTGATCTTTCTTAAACTTATTGATTAAAGGCCTCATTGTTGTAAAACCAATACCCATAGATAATAGAACGATAGGTCTGTCTTCTCTTCTAAGTTTCATGTGAGATCTAATTTTGAAGAACTCTAGATAATCACCAACCTTTTTCTCTAATAAGGCCTTCTTAAATTCTGACTTTCTGATAGAAAATTTAGTTGTAAAATTAACAGTATCTTCATCATCTAGAGTATTGATGCTTAAGTGATGGACAAGTTTCTTGTTAACTTTTCCTCCATCATTAAATCCTGGTATAGCTAAATGAAAGCTTGATCCTTCATCCCACACCATACCTTCGGGTTTTTCCAGAGTATAGGTTTTTACATTCTTATACTCATCTTTTATATCTAAAATTTTAACCTTATAAATTATTTTATCTGAATTTTCCATACTAGCTCCTTATTGATAATTAATATCATTATACTAGACTTATACCCAATTTTAAGTTTTATTTTTATATCTATAGAATATTACTAACTCTTTTCCTTAATTCTGGAACTATCTTTTCTTCAAAAAAAGGATTTTTGGAAAGCCATCTGTTATTTAGAGGGCTTGGATGCACTATTGGAAAATATTCTGGCAAATATTCTTCAAAAGATTTTACAGTTTGAGTTAAGTTTTTCTTAAAATTATCCTTCAAATAATACTTTTGAGCATGGGCGCCTACTAGAATGGTTAGTTCAATATTAGAAAGCTCTTTTAGTAAAATTGGGTGATATTCATTTGCTATAAACTTTCTAGGTGCCTTATCTCCAGTCTTGGCCTTGCCAGGATAATAAAAATCCATGGGTATAATAGAAAATTCTTTCCTATACAAGGTATCTTTTTCTATGCCAAGCCAGTTTACTAGCTTATCTCCACTTTTATCATCAAATAATATTCCTGTTTCTTCAACCTTTTTACCTGGAGCTTGACCAATGATTAATATTTTAGATCCTTTATTTAGTTGAAAGATTGGTTCTTTCCCTCTTTTTGTATATTCTTTGTTACGAGGATCATTTTTTATAACTTCTTTTATTCTATTGATATCCATTAATTTCTCCATTTAAAAGAAAAAGCAATCACTAGGATTGCTTAATTCTTATTCATCATCTAATTTTAATACTGCTAAGAATGCATCTTGCGGAACTTCTACGTTACCTAGCTGGCGCATTCTCTTCTTACCTTCTTTTTGTTTTTCAAGAAGTTTTTTCTTTCTAGAAATATCTCCACCATAGCATTTAGCAATAACATCTTTTCTAAGTGCCCTTACTGTTTCTCTTGCTATAATTTTACCACCAATTGCAGCTTGTATTGGCACTGCAAATTGCTGTCTAGGGATTTCATCTTTTAGTTTTTCTACTATTCCTCTTCCTCTATTGTAGGCACTATCTCTGTGAACAATTAGTGATAAGGCATCTACATTTTCATCATTTATTAGAATATCTAGTTTTACAAGGTCAGATACTTGATAACCTGTTAGTTCATAGTCCAAGGATGCATAACCTTTTGTCCTAGATTTTAGAGAGTCAAAGAAATTGTATATTACTTCATTTAGTGGAATTTTATATTTTATAGAAACCCTATTTTCATCAATATAGGTCATATCTATTAACTCACCCCTCCTTGATTGGGCAAGTTCCATGATCTGTCCTATATATTCTTTAGGAGTTATTATTTCAGAAGTTGTTATTGGTTCTTCTATATACTCAATTTCAGTTGGATCTGGGAAATCATTAGGATTTTGTAGTTCTACAATATTATCCTTTCCCTTTAGTTTTAAATCGTAAATAACTGACGGAGCTGTAGCTATAATATCTAGGTCATATTCTCTTTCTAATCTTTGAGTAATAATATCCATATGAAGCAGACCCAAGAATCCTGCTCTTAGTCCTACACCCAAAGCTTGGGAGTTTTCTTGCTCAAACACTAGTGCTGCATCATTTACTTGAAGTTTTTCTAGCGAATCTTTTAGTTTATTAAAACTTTCTCCCTCAGCTGGATATATACCAGAATAAACCATAGGAAGAACTTCTTTATAACCAGATAATGGCTTGTCCGTAGGGTGACTTACGCTTGTTATAGTATCACCAACTCTAGCATCTTTAACTTCCTTGATACTTGCTTCTATAAAACCTACGTCACCACTTCTTAATTCCTTGGTGGCAATTCTTTTTTTCATAGTGTAGCCTATGGTGTTTACTTCATATTTTTTGCCAGTGTTCATCATTACGATTTCATCGCCTGGTCTTACAACACCTTCAAACACCCTTACATAGCAGATTACCCCTACGTAAGAATCATAATATGAATCAAAAATAAGAGCCTTAAGTGGTTTATCATCGTGATCTTCAGGAGCTGGAACATTTTTTACTATATCTTCTAATACATCTTCTACATTTAGACCAGTTTTAGCGGAAATTTGTGGGGCATTTTCGCAATCTAAGCCTATCTCATTTTCTATTTCTGCCTTTACTTCATCAACCCTTGCAGATGGAAGGTCAATTTTATTTAAAACAGGTAAAATCTCCAAATTTTGTTCAAGGGCAAGATAAGTATTAGCTAGTGTCTGTGCTTCTACACCTTGGCTTGCATCCACAACTAATATTGCACCCTCACAAGCTTTAAGGGATCTTGATACTTCGTAGTTAAAGTCAACGTGTCCTGGTGTATCTATCAGATTTAGGTCGTAAATATTCCCATCATTTGCCTTGTATTGGATTTTGATTGACTTTAATTTTATTGTTATTCCTCTTTCTTGCTCAAGCTCCATGTCATCTAACATTTGACTGGACATCTCTCTTTTGGAAATAGCTTGACTTTTTTCAATAAGTCTATCAGCTAGGGTACTCTTTCCGTGGTCTATGTGAGCAATAATAGAGAAATTTCTAATATTTTCTTTTTTCTTCATATATCTCCTTTATTCATTGTCTGGATATGGATTATGATCTATCAAACCAAACCTATTAATAGGATAAAATCTTACAAAAGCATGTCCTACTAGTCTTTCTTTTTCAATAGGACCAAAGTTTCTTGAATCATTGCTCTCGCCTGGCAGTCTATTATCTCCCATGACAAAGTATTCATTTTCACCAAGTGTCCATTCACTTAATTCTCTTGTAGGATAGGTCTCATTAATAGAAGTGTAATTTTCAGTAATCTTCTCATCATTTACGTAAACATCACCATCTATAAGTTTGATAGTATCGCCTTTTTCACCTATAACTCTTTTGACATATAATTTCTTAGGATCATCAGGTGCTTTTAATATAACTATATCTCCTCTTTCATATCCCCTAAACCTACTTCCAATCTTATCTACTAGAAGTATATCGCCGTTATGTAGGGTATTTAGCATTGAATTTCCGGAAACTTTTGTAGCATCGACTATAAACATTTTTATAAAGATAGTGATTATTAAAGCAATGGCGATTGTCTTTACCCAATCCCATACATCATAAAGAATGTCATCTCTCTCTTTCATATTGTTATTTGAACTCATAAAAACCTCTCATTCACTTTTAAATTATAACCCATATTCTCAATTTCTTCAAAGAATTTGACCTAACTTTGCTAAAATACCTTGTATAAAAGATTAATTTATGGTAAAATGTATCAGTCGAACAAAAATGTTCGGGAAAGAGGTGAATGTTAATGGCAAATATAAAATCTAGTAAAAAAAGAATTGATGTAGCTAAAAGAAATACAGAAAGAAATAAAGCTAGAAAATCAGAAATCAAAACACTTATCAAAAGATTTGAAGCAGCTGTAGAAGAAAAAGACGCTGAAAAAGCAACAGCATACTTCAAAAAAGCAGATAAGAGATTAAAACAAGCTGAAGCTAAAAATGTTATGCACAAAAACAAAGTTGCAAGAACAACATCTAAACTTGCTAAAGCTTTAAATGAATTAAATGCCTAATATAAATGAGTGATAATCAGTATCGGATCCTCACATATGTCTACTGATAATCACTCATTTTTTATTTGCAAAATTTGCCTATTAAAATTGTAAGAGCAAGATTCATATCAAATACTCCACTTTTTTGACTAACTTCCATGTCATATAAATAATCATGAAGGTCAAACAAATCTTCACTAGAGAAATTATTTACAAAGCCCCTTAGCTTTCTAAGTTCGAAAGGTGAAATAGATAGTGATTTTTGAATGAAAGAATCATTAAATCCTTTTAAGCTAAGTTCCTTAATTCCAATCATATTTCTCACCTGTCTTATAATCATATGATAGACCATAAACAAGTCTTCCCCACTTTTTTTCATAGAAAGATATATGTTCATTGATTTTTTCTTATCCTTAGTAGAAAGAGCATCAGTTAGATTGAAAATATTTAAATTTAATATCTCATCTAGTTGGCTATCAACATCTTTTTTTGTAACAATTTCATCTGTCGAATTTGCTATTATCTTCTCAACAGTATTTACAACATCATAAAGCTTTATCTCACTATCTCTATTAAGGTAGGAAAATCTCTCAATTATATCATTGACGAGCGATTTTTGAATTTTCTTACCAGCTCTTGTAAATCTCTTGCCAATAAAAGATGCCAATTCGGTTTTATTTAGCCTATCTATTTTAACAACAGATTTTTTCTTATCTAAAGCCTTGTAAAATTTCCCCTTAAAGGGTGGATTGTCTGAAAATATGAACATCGTTGCATATTCTGGAAAGTCGTCTATATCTTTTAATATTTTATCTAACATATCCTTATAGCCTTTGATAGAATTTTTAGATAAGTCGATATTTCTCCAAACTATTACCTTCTTATCTTCCATAACTGGATATGTCTCGATAGAGTTTTTGATTGTTTCATAAGAACAATCGCCTTTGATATCTATAAAGTTAAAATCTTTGATACTTACAAGATCGCTTGCTTCTTTTATTATAGAGTCTGTCAAGAAATCTTCTTTTGAATCAAATAAGTAGATTCCTGAAACATCTTTATTTATAAATTTTTTCATAAATTCTATATAATTCATCTAAAATATCCTCCCTTTAGGTATGTATTTATTTTAAAATTCTTAGTAAAATCTATCTCAACTAATCCATCATCTTGGGTGTTATAAATAAGTCTGTCCGATACATTTTTAAGAACTTCTTCATTCGGATGACCGTATTTATTATTTCTACCCGCTGATATCAGCACAATTTGTGGATCAATTTTTTCTATAAATCCTCTATCAGACGACGTTTTTGATCCATGGTGGGATAATTTTAAAATATCTGATTTTTTATCTATTTCTCTTTCATATTCACTTGGCAAATCGCCCAAACTTAAAATCCTAATTCCCTTTATATTTATGAGAAGCCCAAGAGAATTAGCATTTTCTTCTCCGTCGCTACCTTCGTATATACATTCTACATACCCACTCGATAAGTTTATTTTATCGTTTTTATTAAGAACTACAGGCTTATATTTCTTAAGTCTTTCCACATTCAATTTATTTGAATAGATATTATCAACTTTGAAATTTTCACAAACTAAATCTAGATTTCCCATATGATCATTATCCTCGTGGGAAATGAAAATTCCCTTTATATTTTTTATTCCCAAACTCTTTAGGTAGGGAACTAAAACTCTTTCTCCAGAATTGTATGTCTTATAATTTGGCCCACCAACATCAATTAAGTAATATTCTCCCCTATCATTTATTAAAAAACTATCTCCCTGCCCTATGTCAATCATTTGATAGCTTATTTTATTAAAATCGCTAACTAGTGATAATATAAGAATTATAGCTGATACCATAAGCAAGTTAATATTTCTTTTAATAAGTTTTCTTTCAAGATTAACTAGTATTAAAACTAGCAAAAATCCATACAAGGCGAGTAGAAAGTTTGTCTTTTTAAAATCAATTACTGAAATATTAACCTTAGATAAAACAGCAGTTATGTTTAACATTGACCTTACCAAAAAATCTAGACTAAGAAAGCCTATTTTTAAAAATGCTTTAAATAAAGGACTAAAAAGCAGCACTATAAAAATAAGATACATGGAAATATTAAATATTGGTAGTACTAAAAAGTTTGCTAATATCGTCAATATGTTAATTCTTCCAAAGTAATACACTAAAAAAGGAAGAATACCTAGTTGGATTGCTAAGGTAAAAATAAATATTTTTCTAAAATAAGTTTTGCCAAATTTTCTCTCAAATTTTGGATATATTAGTAGGATTGAAAATGAAGCCACAAAACTTAATATAAATCCTGTGTTTAATATGGCAAAAGGATTAATAAGTAAGATTAAAACTGCTATTATAAGGGTTGCTTTTATTTTATCAAAAGGTTTTTTATATAAAAAGGCAAGGTAGCCTATGATATTTACCCCTATTACTCTAATAACAGAAAATGGAAAAGCAATCAAATACCCATATACCAAAGCTAAAATAAGGGCAAAAGAATATGAATACTTATAATTTATCCTTAACTTTCTAAGTATAAAAAGAATAAAGGTAAATAAAAGATCTATATGTAAACCTGACACTGCTAGTATATGGCTAAGTCCCAAATCTCTTATAGAATTATCATCTACAATGTTTTCTCCAAGTACAACTGATATGCAAAAATCAGCTGCTCTTTTTGACATATTGTTTTCAAAAACCTTGTGGACATAAGTATAAAAATCATTCCTCAATTTTAGACCTAAATTATGAGAATTATCCTTTTTATAAATCTTTTTAATCTCTGTTTCAGAAAAGATTTCTTTACTAGAAAGATATTTTCTATAGGAGAATAAATTAGGGTTTGTATTTGTTTGAGGAGATTCAAAGTCAGCTTTGGCTAAAAATACTTCACCTATGCTTAAATCAGCTTCCATAAAGCTAACAGTTTTTTCGTGTTTTTTATTATTTTCAAAAAGCAAAAAGTACCTATAACCTTCTTCCATTTTCCTTTTTTCATAGACAGTAAATTTATAGGTATCAGGCTTATAAAGCCTTAATTCTTTGTTATGAAAATTAACCTTTGCTGATAAAAATGTTATAGCAAAGGCTAAGAAAAAGTATATGAGCTTGGAATTTTTAACATAAAAAATAAATCCTAGTCCAAATGATAAAAGGATTATTGTAAATATATTAATTTGCTCAAAACTTATGAAGGCTCCAACAGCCGCCATCATTCCAAATAAAAATAATAAAATACTTTTTCTCATAATTTCCTCTTAATTCATTATATCATATGATATAATGAAAGAGAGGTTTAAAATGACTAAGATTTACGAAAAGTTTCCAGAAATTACTAACATAAAAGCAAATGTGCTTTCCAAAAAATTTGTAAATAACAATACTTATCTTATTTTAGATAAGACTATATTTATGCCTAAGAACGATTCATTAAAAGATGATGAGGGTTACATATCAGGTCACAAGGTTCTATCCGTTGAAGAGAAAAGAGACAATATAATTCATTTAATCGAAGGAAAGGAAAATAGAAAAGACCTAGTTTTATCTCTTGATAAAAGTATAAGAAGAGAAAATCTCTATAGTGCAAGTGCCTTTTGCTTGTTTAAGATTTTCTATAAAACTTATTATTCCACAGGCAGGTTTTCCCTTGAAACCAACGATGAAATAAAGAAAATCACAATAGAAAATCCTAGCCCAGATTTTGATCCCTTTTTGATAGAGTATTTAATTAATTATTCTATAGACAAGGGGCTAAAGATTAATTTCGACAAAGGAATAGCAGAGTTAAGCGGCATAGGCAAGGCTGTTAACAATCTAATTTGTTTTGACAATACCTACAAAGTAAAATCTTTTAAAATAACAAATTGCCTAAAAGAAGATAATTCTACAATAGTTTTTTTTGAAGCAGGTTTATAAGCTAACTACAAGCTATAAGATATTTCTATATTTTTCAATCAATATAGTGATATCTTATAGCTTTTCTTATATCTACTTTTACATGATAATATATTATTGCATAAAAATTATATTTATGCTAAAATGAAGTTATTAAATACAAAGGAGGTTAAAAAATGAACAATACAAAAAGAATGGATTTTAAGCTACTATAGAGTAAGAATCACGGGTACTCCTTGATCCTTACTATTAATTACAAGGAGGAAGCCTTAAGGCTATATGAAAAAACTGAAATTTTTATTTAAAGAGATGGCTAAGTACGAACCATCTATGTTTCTTCTAATCGTACTATATTCCATATCAATAGGACTTAGACCCTTTATATGGATTGTTTCCCCTGCTTACATATTGAAAAATACTGATAAGCCTTTCTCATATTTTGTAATATTTTTCCTAATATTATTAATAATCTCAGCAATATCAAGTTTCTTTGATTCTTTTATAATGAACAATTATAGGATGAAAATGAACAACATCAGATATAATTGTATAAGAATGATAACTAGATATTCTCTTTATTTACCTTTTGACAAGCAGAAAGATAAAATAGAAATAGAAAAAATAAATAATGCCCTCAAGGCATGTCAATCTCCTTTTGATGGCGTTGGCGGAATAATGATGAGTTTGCCTCCTATTGGAGCATTGATTTTCTCAATAAGTGGATTTGTTTGGATATTTTCTAAGATGGGATATCTATTACTTCTATTAATACTGGTTACTACTACTATTTATTTTGTTATAAATTACAAATCTACTCTTGTTTATACTAGATACTGGGAAAAGATGTCTCCGAATTGGAATATCTTCACTAAACTAAATTATCAATTAAGAAGTCCTGAGTCCAAGCAAGATATACTCATCTATGATTTTATAAGGCTTTTTAAGTCATATTATATGAAAACTAATAAAAATAGGATAGATGAGTACAATGATGCAAATAAAAGGGCAATTACTATATATTCCCTTGCAAGACTTGTTAGCTTTATTAGAGATATAGCAATTTTCTATTGGCTAATCACTTCTATATTAAAGGGAGTCATAGATATAGGTGACTTCTATATGTTTTTTACAGCAATCTTTGCTTTTATCACTTTCAATGATGAATACACTTGGATTATATCAAATATCAAAAATGGCATGGCAAGCTTTGGATATTTCTTCGATATAATGGAGGAAAACATTGATGATGTGGGAGAAAAACTTGAAAATCCTCAAAAAACTGAGATAGAATTTAGAAATGTATCTTTCAAATATCCAAACACAGATAAATATGTACTCAAAGATATTAATTTCACTATCCACGACAAGGAGTCTCTCGCCCTAGTAGGCGAAAATGGTGCTGGAAAATCTACTCTAGTTCTTTTACTTTGTGGTCTATATAAACCAACTAGCGGAGAAATTCTCCTAAATGGAGTAAATATTAATAAATACGGTGCAAATTATAGGGATATTGTTTCAGCAATATTTCAAGATTCCCTTCTCCTACCCTTTACAATTAGAGAAAATGTAAGTCTCGATAATAATTCATCTAATATAGATGATATTTACAAAACAACTGGTCTTGATAAGATAATTGAAAAATACGATAAAAAAGACCAGCAAACCTTGCTTAGAACTCTGGATGAAGAAGGTGTCGATCTTTCTGGGGGTCAAAAACAAAGAATATTCCTATCCAGAGCCCTTAACAAGAAAACAAGTAAAATTCTAATCTTAGATGAGCCAACCGCTCAGCTAGATGCCTTAGCAGAAAGAGAACTATACATGCTCTACGATAAGCTAAGCGAACATATGTCATCCATTTTTATATCTCACAGACTTGCCTCTACTAAATTTTGTGATAGAGTTATTTTTCTAAAGAATGGAGAAATTATAGGCAATGATAGCCATGATAATCTCATAAAAATTAACGAGGAATATAAGGACCTCTACGAAATTCAAGCTAAAAACTACAAGGAGGTCTTATGAAAAATATAGTTAAACTCTTTAAAAGATTTGAAGAAGATTATAATCATTTCAATCTAATAATTGTGATCCTATCTATAATTATGGGTTTATTACCAGTTATTAATATCTACGCGCCAAAACTTATAATAGAAAACCTTGAAGCTAATACCAATACTAGATATATTGGAAAAATCATAGTTGCGGTTTTACTAGCTAATATAATACTCGTCTTGCTAAGAAAAGTATATGAAGCTTATTTTACCTTGGTCTTTGAATCTATGACTGATAAATTGACCTTTGAGCTTAGCGAAAAAGCAATGAAGCTTCCTATCGAAGATACTGATAGTAAAGATATTCAAGATAAACTTGAAAAAGCACATATTTCTGTTTTTAATATATACGATTTGTGGGAAACTTTAAATATTTCAACAAGTTCCCTTGTTACAGGTATCTTTGCACTAGCAATATTAGTTAAGCTTAATATCTTCCTTCCCCTACTAGGTCTTGGGATAATATTTGCTAATAGATATTTTGTAAATCTAATAAAGAATAATGAAATATACTATCAAAAAAAATCCGCTGGTGAAAATAGAGTCTACCGTTACTTTGCTAATTTCGCCCAAGATAACAAGTATTCGAAGGATATTAAAATTTATAAGGGTGAAGAACTAATCCTAGAAAAATCTAAAAAATACATGGATAGATTGATAAACACCAACAAGGACTATTACACTAAAAACGGAATATATGGTGGAATGATGAATATTACTTCATCTATTGGTATAGTTCTTGCTCTTATTTATTTAACCTATAGAATAACTGAGAACACCGTAAGTCTAGCTGACTTTACCCTATATTTCTCCTCAATTATTCAGTTGATTAACACTGTAAATATAGTGCAGAAAAACTACGCCCAAGTGATATCTGTAAATGAAAATATGAAAAGCTACTTTGATTTCATAAATCTACCTGAAAGAGAAATTGAAAATAACAAAAATGTAGATATCAAGCTAGATAAACTTTCTATAAGATTTGATAATGTATCCTTTAAATATCCTAAGAGTAAAAATTATATCTTGAGAAATTGCTCTTTTGAAATAAAAGATGGAGAAACTGTCGCTCTTGTGGGCAAAAACGGTGCAGGGAAATCAACTATAGTTAAGCTTTTATGTAAGTTCTATGATCCAACTGAGGGAAATATTTACATCAATGACGTGAATATCAAAGATATAAAAGCACGAGATTACTACAAAATCCTATCTCCTACCTTCCAAGATTTTAGGTTATTTCCTTTTAAAATTAGTGAAAATATATTAGCTAAAAAAGAAGAAGATATTTCAAGTTATGATTTAGAAAAAGTGAAAGATTCAACAAAGCTATTAGGTATTGATAAGTGGATTTTATCACAAGAAAATGGCTACTCGACATATCTAACTACTTTGTTCAGCGATACAGGCATTGAACCATCAGGAGGAATAGGACAAAAAATTGCCCTCGCACGATCCATGTCTCACGGTGGTAGATTTTTTATAATGGATGAACCTACTAGCGCCTTAGATCCTAGAAGTGAACAAGAAATATTTGAAAATATGTTGGAGATTTCCAAGGGGCAAACATCACTATTTATATCTCACAGGCTATCATCAACAAAATACGCTGATAGGATCATAGTTTGCGATGGCGGTCATATAATAGAAAATGGAAAGCACGCTGATTTAATTCACAAAAACGGCCTATACAAAAAAATGTTTGAAAGCCAAAGAGAACTTTACTCATAAATCATGATACACTAAAAGAGCCTAGGTTTTACCTAGACTCTTTTTTTAATCTTTATGAACAGTTTTTAGTTTTCTTTCTAAAAGAATTCCGCCTGTAACATAAGCTATAAATTCAACTACCCAAAAGATTATAATTCTAAGGGTTGTAACTTCCATAAACTTTATCATAAGAATTGCAAGTATTATAAAAACTATCCCAATACCAAAGCAAATCTTTGCCATAGTATTATTTGCATAGTACCAATTAGCCTTGCTTTTCATAGAAAGCTCAGACCTATAACCATATTTAGTATTCATTTTGTTTTTTACATTGTTACTTACAAATCCCATAACTATCAAATAAGCTGATAGATAAAATAGAATCATATTCTTGTAAAGCATGTTTCCCCCCCTTAGAAAAATCTTTTAAATACAAAATCAAATCCCAAAAACCAAGCCGCTGAATAAATAATAATGGAAGGACCCTTACACAAAAGAATAATATAAGAAAATTTCTTTATACTTATATCAGTAAGACCCGATATGTAACAGATCAAATCATCTGGAAAAAGTGGCAAGAGTATAGACCAAAATAAAAACTTCTCATACGATTTGTCATTTATCTTGTGGTGATACTTTTCGTAATTTTCCTCACCTATTATCCTAATAACAATATTTTTACCGAATGTTTTAGAGATAGTAAATACCAAAATACATCCGAAACATATTGAAACATAGTTATATATAAATCCCCAGAAGGATCCAAATATCACCACACCAAATATTAAAACTGGTCCACCAGGAATAATTGGCAGAGCAACCTGCATTACATTTACAACCATAAAGGCAAGTGGCGCAAGCTTTCCTTTAGATAAGATAAAATCCCTAAAATTATCAAGAGATGAAAACATCCCAATCCTGTATAAGTAAATAGAATATACTGTAAATAAAATCAATATCAAAATTGATATAATATTAAAAACATTTTTCTTTAAATATTCTTTCATAAAGCCTCTTTTTGTATGGTGTTTGTAATACAATAGTACACGATTTTTAGTCTCTTGTCAAATTATTTATATTAAAATCAAATATTAAATTAATCTATATTTTAACGCTTAAATGTAAAGAATACGTTATTTTCTAACAAAAAATCGAAGATTAAATTGAATTTCTCAATAATCTTCGATTTTATATTTTTTATTTGCTAGCTATAGCTAAAAGTCTTTTTGTTTGATGCTCTACAGCATCTAAGACATCATTTACAGTCTTTTCATCTTGACTTTGAGCATCTTGGGTAGCACTTACACCATAAGGGTTGCCGCCTTGTTTATAAATTGAAGGGTCAGTATATCCTGTTGGTACAATGATAGATCCCCAGTGCATAGCTGTTGTATACAAAGCTCTTATGGTTTCTTCTTGTCCACCATTATTATTTTGAGCTGATGTAAAGGCAGTTACATATTTGTTGGCAAGTTTTCCTTCTGCCCAAACTCCTCCAAGGGAATCTAAAAATGCCTTCATTTGACTAGCTACATTACCAAATCTAGTTGGAGTTGATAGGATAACAGCATCAGCCCATACTAAATCGTCAGCACTTGCAAGCTCGATATTTTCTTCTTCTTTTAAAACTTTCTCCCAAGCTGAACCTTCAATTACATTTGATGTATCGAGCAATTCTTTAACTTTTCTAAGTCTAACTTCAGCTCCAAAACTTTCAGCAGTCTCCGCTGCCTTCTTAGCCATAGATAAGTTGATCCCAGTTTGGGAATAATATATTATAGTTAATTTTGTTTTATTCATAAATCCTCTTTCTTAATTCTACTTAACATCTTTAAGTATATAACCAATATAAAAATTCTTAAACATTTATAAATTTAAAACCTCCCCAGATTTTGAGGAGGTTTTACTTTGAAAAAGAATTATATTAAATAACAATATTTAAAATTTTTCCTGGAACATATATTATTTTTCTAATTTCTTTTCCTTCTATATATGATTTTATATTATCGTCTTCGCTTGCCGCTTTGATTGCATCATCTTTGCTGGCGTTATTTGCCATTAGGACTTTTCCTCTTACCTTACCGTTAATTTGAACTGGCATTTCAAAGGAATCAAATGTGAGTTTGTCCTCATCATAGCTTGGCCAGCTAGTTTGATTTAGTTCTCCATCAAATTCCATCATTTCCCATAATTCTTCTGTCATGTGAGGAGCAACTGGATTTAGCAAGATTAGATAAGTTTTGAAATCTTTTCTAGTAATCTTTCCTTTTGCTTTCATCTCATTTAATAAAGTCATAAGTTGAGCTATAGCAGTATTGAATTTAAGGTTTTCGTAATCTTCACTTACCTTCTTGATAGTTTGGTTGATAACAACCTCAAGGTCTTTGCTATAAGACTCGCCATCCTCTACTATTTCGTTTAGGTTAAAGACTCTTTCTAGGTATTTTCTACATCCCCTTACGCCTTCATCAGACCAGATAGCCATTGATGAGAAATCCCCCATGAACATTTCATAACATCTTAGGGTATCAGCACCGTAGTCTCTTATGATGTCATCAGGATTTATTACATTTCCACGAGACTTACTCATTTTTTGATGGTCACTACCTAGAATCATTCCGTGACTAGTTCTCTTCTTATAAGGCTCTTTTGTTGGCACTACTCCAATATCATAGAGGAATTTATGCCAAAATCTTGAGTAAAGCAAGTGGAGGGTAGTATGCTCCATTCCACCATTATACCAATCTACTGGTGAGTAATAATCTAGGGCTTCTTTGCTAGCTATAGCTTCTTTATTAGCTGGATCCATATATCTTAGGTAGTACCAACTTGATCCTGCCCATTGAGGCATGGTATCTGTTTCTCTCTTAGCTGGTTTTCCACAAATTGGACAAGTTGTATTTACAAATTCGTCTATCTCGGATAAAGGAGATTCTCCTGTTGCTGTTGGCTCATAAGATTCTACTTCTGGAAGTTTCACTGGAAGTTCACTTTCATCAACTGGAACCCATCCATGTTCTTCACAGTAGATCATTGGAATTGGTTCTCCCCAATATCTTTGACGAGAGAATACCCAATCTCTTAGCTTAAAGTTAGTTTTTGCCTTGCCAAGTCCTTTTTCTTCTATATATTCTATTGCCTTTTTCTTGGCATCATTTGCAGATAGTCCATTTAGGAAATCAGAGTTTATCGCTTTTCCTTTGTTTATATCTGTTGTAGGAAGTTCTTCTCCTGTGTCATATACAGGTATGATTGGCATATCAAATTTTTCTGCAAATTCAAAGTCTCTAGAATCGTGAGCAGGTACAGCCATGATTGCTCCTGTACCATAGGTCATTAGGACATAATCAGACACCCAGATTGGAATTTCCTTGTCATTTAAAGGATTTATTGCTGAAATACCTTCTATCATAACACCAGTTTTATCTTTATTTAGTTCTGCTCTTTCGAAATCAGATTTCTTCCTAGCTTCTTCCTGGTAATCTTCAATTTCTTGGTAATTTTTGATTTCATCTTTGTATTTTTCAAGAACTGGATGTTCTGGACTAACAACCATATAAGATACACCAAATATAGTGTCTGGTCTTGTGGTATAAACAGTAAGTTTATCTTCCTTATCTTTTAATCTAAAGTCTACATCACATCCGTGGCTTCTACCTATCCAGTTTATTTGGCTTGCCTTAATTCTTTCTTCAAAATCAACTTCTTCTAAGTCATCTATAAGTCTGTCCGCATATTCAGTTATTTTTAGCATCCATTGATTTTTCATCTTGTGAACTACTTCTGTTCCGCATCTTTCACACTTGCCATCTACAACTTCTTCATTAGCAAGTCCTACTTGGCAAGAAGGACACCAGTTAACTGACATTTCATTTTTGTATGCTAGTCCATGTTTATACATTTGGATAAAGATCCATTGACTCCATTTATAGTAGTCTGAATCAGTTGTATTTATTTCTCTATCCCAATCGAAAGAGAAACCAATTGACTTCATTTGCGCCTTGAAATTTTTGATATTATCTTCAGTAACTTTTGCTGGGTGAATTTTATTTTTTATAGCATAGTTTTCTGTAGGTAGACCAAAGGCATCCCAGCCCATTGGATACATCACATTTTCTCCCTCAAGTCTTCTCTTACGAGCAACTACATCTAGCGCTGTATATGGACGAGGGTGACCTACGTGGAGTCCTTGGCCAGATGGATAAGGAAACTCTACAAGTGGGTAGAATTTCTTCTTGTTTTTATCTATTTCTGACTTAAATGTTTTTTCTTCGTCCCATTTCTTTTGCCATTTTTTCTCTATGGCATTTGGATTATATTCTACCATAAATCCTCCTAGTTCTTTTCAGAAAATGCGTGAACATATCTTGGATATGCAAGTACGTCTCTAATGTTTTTCATTCCTGTAACATACATTACAGCTCTTTCAAATCCCAAACCAAATCCAGAGTGAACTACTGTACCAAATCTTCTTAGGTCTAGATAGTTTTGATATTCTTCTGGTTTTAGTCCATTTTCTTCCATAGATTTGTAAAGTTCTTCGTATCTTTCTTCCCTTTGAGATCCACCGATTAGCTCTCCCACACCTGGCACTAGCATGTCAAAGGCAGCTACAGTTTTTCCATCATCATTTCTTTTCATGTAGAAAGCCTTGATGTTTTTAGGATAATCTGTAACAAATACTGGACCATCAATTATTTTCTCTGAAAGATATCTTTCGTGTTCTGTTTGAAGGTCGATTCCCCATTCTACTGGGAACTCGAATTTTTCACCTGATTCTTGTAAGAGTTCTATTGCTTTTGTATAAGTAACTCTAGCAAATTCTGCATCTCTTAATTTTTCTAGTCTTTCAATTAAACCCTTATCAATCCATTTATTGAAAAATTCCATCTCATCAGGTGCGTTTTTAAGTAAGTAGTCGATAGCGTATTTTATCATATCCTCTGCTACATCCATAGCAAGGTTATAATCTGTAAACGCCATTTCTGGCTCTAACATCCAAAATTCTGCCGCATGTCTAGGAGTGTTTGATTCCTCTGCTCTAAATGTTGGACCGAAGGTATATACATCACCAAAAGCAAGTGCATAATCTTCTGCCTCTAGCTGACCTGAAACTGTCAAATAACTTTTTTTGCTGAAAAAGTCCTTGCCATAATCAACTGATCCATCTTCTTTTTTGGGTGGATCATTCACATCTATTGTTGTGATATTAAACATTTCACCTGCACCTTCGGCATCTGATGCTGTTACTATTGGTGGATTAATGTATACAAAGCCTCTTTCTTGGAAGAAGTTATGAAGAGCATAAGCAAGTACACTTCTAACTCTAAATACTGCTCTGTAGGTATTAGTTCTTGCTCTTAGGTGAGGAATAGTTCTCATATACTCAAGAGTTTGTCTTTGTTTTTGGATAGGGAACTTTTCTGAAGATTCACCTAAAACTTTTACTTCTTTTGCTTGGATCTCGTATGGGTTTTTAGAATTTCCTGTTTTAACTAAAGTTCCTGTAACTTCTAGTGATGTTGATAAGAATTGCTTATCAAGGTCAGCATAATTTTCTATATCACTTGCTACAACAATTTGTAAGTTTTTAAAAGTTGTTCCATCATTTAACTCAATAAATCCTACATTTTTACCAAATCTTTGATTTCTAATCCAACCATAAACAGTTACTTCTTTGTCTACATACTTATCTACTTCGTTTAATATATCTCTAATCTTCATTATTCCCTCTCTTCATTTTTTTAAGTCTTTCAATCATTTTCTTCTCAAAACCTATAGCTTTTGGTTCATAAAATCTCTCATTAACATATTCATCTGGCAGGTATGTTTGATCTACAAATCCTCCAAAATCATGTGGATATAGGTACTTGTCATGGACCAAGTTTTTTGAACCCTTGTAGTGGGTATCCTTTAATTTATTTGGAACTAACTCATCTTTATTATTTCTTACAAAATCCAAGGCCTTATCAATAGCAAGATATGCTGAGTTACTCTTAGGAGCAGCAGACAAATAGCAAACTACTTGGCTTAGGATTATCCTTGCCTCCGGAAGTCCAACTGTATTTATAGCATTAAAACAATTTGTTGCCATCAACAGTGCATTTGGATCTGCATTTCCAATGTCTTCCGATGCAAAAATAATCATTCTCCTAGCGATAAATTTGATATCTTCTCCAGATTCTATCATTTTTGCCAGATAATACAAACTTGCATCAATATCAGAACCTCTCATTGATTTGATGAAGGCACTTGTCGTATCGTAATGTCTATCACCGTTTTTATCATAAATAGCTATTTTTTTCTGAGTAGAATTTTCAATTGTTGACTTGTCTATTATTATTCTACCATCTTTCTCATCTTCTGAAAATATAGCTATCTCTAGTGCATTTAAAAGTGCTCTAGAATCGCCATTTGAATATGAAATGAGAGTTTGTCTAGCTTCTTTATTTATTTCAATGTTTTTTCCCTTTAAAATCTCATCTTTACTGAGAGCCATATCTATTAGTCTATCAAGGTCTAAATCGCTTAGTCCCTTAAGCTCAAAGACATACATCCTAGATATAAGAGCCTTATTGACTTCAAAATATGGATTTTCTGTTGTAGCTCCTATTAAGGTAATCGTCGAATCTTCAACAAAAGGCAAAAGATAATCTTGCTGACTTTTATTAAACCTGTGAATCTCGTCTATAAATAAAATAGTCTTCCTATTTTCAAAAGATAGGTTATCTTTCGCTATCTGAACTTTTTTCTTAAGATCAGATATACCACTAGCAACTGCAGATATTTCTTCGAAAGCCATATTAGTCTTTTCAGAAATAATCTTCGCAAGGCTTGTCTTTCCAACTCCAGGTGGCCCATAGAAAATGCAAGAATAAATCCTATCTGCCTTAATCATCCTTCTTATAATCTTGCCTTCTCCAACCAAATGCTCTTGACCAATGTATTCATCCAAGTTTTTTGGTCTAAGTCTATCAGCTAGAGGAGCTGATTTTTCAAGTTCTCTTATCCTATTTAGTTCAAATAAATCCATACTTCATCCTTTATAAGAAAAAAGATGCTAGTCTGTAGCATCTTCTTTATCTTTTAAACTTTTTATTTCATCATAAAAGGAATCTACATCCTTAAATTCTCTATACACCGATGCAAACCTAACATAAGCTACAGGGTCAAGTTTTTTAAGCTCCTGCATAACTAACTCACCAATGTAGGTTGAGTCTACTTCCTTAAGTCCAGTATGGTTAATCTCAGTTTCTATATTTCTTGCTACTTTTTCGATATCCGCCATAGTTACAGGTCTTTTCTGACAGCTTTTTACAATTCCATATATTAATTTAGATGGGTCATAAGCTTCTCTAGTTTGATTTTTCTTTACAACCATAATAGTTGAATCTTCGTATCTTTCATATGTCGAAAATCTACGGTCGCAATCTTCGCAAAGACGTCTGCGTCTGATTGCTCTGTCATCTTCAGTGGACCTAGAATCTAGAACTCTGGTGTTATTCGAATTGCAGTAGGGACACCTCATATTATTTTAAGAAATCTGGCAAATCAAAGTCATCAAAAGGATTTGATGATTTTTTGTTAGTTGATCTTTGTGGAGCATTCAAATCATCTGAGCTTCTTCTAGCAGATGGAGCTTGTCTTCTTTGTGGAGTTGGGTTATCAAAACCTGTTGCAATAACAGTAATCTTGATATCATCTCCTAGAGAATCATCACTACCAACACCAAAGATGATGTTTGCATCTGAGTCTATATTGTCTCTGATTAATTCTGCTGCTTCATTCGCTTCCATTAGTCCAACTTCTGCTGCAGTTACATTTAATAATACTGCATTAGCACCTTCAATGCTTGTTTCAAGTAGTGGAGAATTAATAGCAGCCTTGGCAGCTTCAACAGCTCTATTTTCGCCATTTGCTCTACCAATACCCATGTGAGCTATACCTTGATCTGACATGATTGATTCAACGTCAGCAAAGTCAAGGTTAATTACATTAGGTACAGCGATTAGCTCAGATATACCACTTACAGCATCCATAAGAACTTGGTCTGCCATCTTGAAAGCATCTACCATAGATGTTCTTTTTTCTACGATTTGAAGAAGTCTATCGTTAGGAATTGTGATAAGTGTATCTACATTTTCCTTAAGTCTTTCGATTCCACCTTCAGCTTGAGTTTGTCTTTTTCTACCTTCAAAAGTAAATGGCTTTGTTACAACACCAACTGTAAGAATTTCCATTTCTTTAGCTACTTTTGCAACTACTGGAGCGGCACCTGTTCCTGTTCCACCACCCATACCAGCAGTAATAAATATCATATCTGCACCTTTTATAGCATCAGATATTTCATTCTTAGATTCTTCTGCAGCCTTTTCTCCAACTTCTGGATTAGCTCCTGCTCCAAGTCCTCTTGTAAGCTTTTCACCAATTTGAAGTCTTACATCTGCATTTGACTCTTGTAGAGTTTGTAGATCAGTGTTTAGTGCTAAAAATTCTACTCCTGATAAACCACTTTCTCTCATTCGGCTGATAGCGTTGTTTCCACCGCCACCAACACCTATAACTTTGATTTTAGCTAAAGAGCCGTTATCCATGTCCATGTTAATGTTTGCCATACTTTCCCCCATTTTTCTAATAAGATAATTTTATATTAAGAACCTTCGTTTATTTCAACTATTGGTTTCTTTCCATTTGTTAAATTAATAGAAGAAACATCTTGGTCCTTACTTTCTACATCCTTTAATATTGATTCTAGCAAGCCGAGCTTGTAGGTAATTTCATCCATGTTGCCAAAATCAACTACTATATCTTTAACTATTATACCAATATGCGCCTTGTTTTCCAAATTTAATTCACTAATAGAATCCATATAAGAAGTTTTTTTAAGTTTGCTAATAAATTCTTTGTAATCAGCATCTTGACTAAATTCTTTGATGCCTTTCTCACTTGCTGAAGCAACATTTATCTTGATTAAAGAATCTTTGAGATTATTAGATAACTTATCATCTTCTAAGATGCTTACTTTATTAGACAAGTAAGTTATTTTATCATCATCTTCTATATAAAATTCTGGGTAAATTTCACTTATTTTAATATTTATTACTTTAGGAAACTTTTTAGTAACCTCAGCCTTTTCTATAGTATCAGTTTCTATAAGTTTCTTTTCTTGTTTTTTGGTATTATAGAATAAAATATTTTTGCCCACTGGATTTTCAATTCTCGAAATAACATCTGTTACTTGGATTCTTTCATTTCCTTCAACAAAAACCTGACCAATCTTTAGGTAAGGATGTCTTAGAGTATTTATAATAATTGTTAAAATCCCAATAAAAACAAGAAATCCAACGAATCTTTTGTTAAAAATCTTGCCCTTTCTTTTATTAGGTCTTACCTTTCTAGGACTGTCATTATTATAAGAGCCTTGGTTTCTAGTATCTCTATGTCGAGTCGCTTTTCTAGTATTTGTAGATTTTCTATTATCCTTCATTGTTTACTAGCTCCTCTATTATCTTAAATATTTTATCCCCAGCATCTTCATCAGCTAATTTATGAGCGTTAACTCCCATATTCTTTATCTTTTCTTTATCACTAACAATCTCTTTAATCTTATGATCTAAAACGTCTCCAGATAATTCTTTTTCTAAAATCATTTCTGATGCACCGTTTTTGACATAGGTTTCAGCATTAAACTGTTGGTGATTTTCCGTAGTGTATGATTTAGGTATTAGAATAGATGCTTTTGATACTGCAGATATTTCTGATAGACTCATAGCTCCAGAAGAAGCTATTATCAAATCGCTAACACCATAAAAAAGATCAATGTTATCAATATATGGAAAGACTTTTAAGTATGGAGATTTTTCACTTCCTTCTATAAAATCATCATAATACCTATTTCCAGTTTGATGAAGAAGATAATATGACCCATCTAATTTCTTAGATAAATCTTTTACAGCCTCATTCATGAAATAAGAACCATTGCTACCACCGAAAGAAAATACTACTGGCCTATCTTTTTTGATACCTAACTTATCTAGATCTTCGTAAGTGTATTTTAGGTTGAAATTTGTCCTCACAGGATTTCCAGTAACTACTATATTTTCAGTGTGTTTAAAGTGTTTCTTCGCCTCTTTGTAGGAAATTAGAACCTTGTCAACTTTATTAGATAAAAATTTGGAAGCTACACCTGGATATGAATTTGACTCATGAACTACACTTGGTATGTGCTTTTTGCTTGCTTGATATAGTATTGGAGCACAAACATATCCCCCAGTTCCTATAACAAAATCTGGCTTATATTCTTTGATTATTTTTTTAGCTTTGTTAAATCCTTTTAGATTTTTAATCAGTGATATAAATAATTTTTTATTAATTTTTCTAGGAATTCCCATACCTGGTAGGTCTACGAATTGGTAGCCATATTTTTTGGCTATAGATTCTTCTGGTCCACCTTTTATTCCTACATACAAAATCTCAGTATCTTTTATTTCTTTTTCTAGCTTTTGTGCTATGGCTATGGCTGGATAAATATGTCCTCCAGTACCACCACCAGAAATAATTACTCTCATTTAATCTTCCTTTTTTTATATTCTAAGACTTTAGCTTTGAAGTCCTCACCTCTTAGCTCAAAGTTTTTGTACATATCCCAAGATGCACTAGCAGGTGATAACAATATCACATCACCATCACTTGCATGATCAAACGATATGTCTACTGCCTCTTTCATATCATTTGCTTTAATATAAGAAACTCCTTCTTCTTTGCATAAGTTTGCTAAAATGTCAGAAGTCTCTCCCATTATCACCATGAATTTACCCTTTTTTTTGAAGGCCTTAACATATGCAGAATAATCAATATGTTTATTGTAACCTCCAGCTATTATGATAATTGGATCATTAAAACTTTCTATGGCCTTAACAGAACTATCGACATTTGTTCCTTTTGAATCGTTATATACTTTAACACCCGAAATGGCATCCACATATTCAAGCCTATGTTCAATTGATTTAAAGGTCTTTAAGGCATTTTTTATATCTGAAATATCAATACCAAACAGGTAAGCACAAAGGCTTGCTGCCATAATATTTTCATAATTATGATTACCTATTACTAATAAATCATCAACATCAATTAATTTTTCTATCTTTTCATCTTTTAAATAAATTGTGGATTCTTTTAAGAAAATTCCTCTTTCGACCTCATTTTTAGATGAAAATTCGTATATTTTAGCCTTATAAGAAGATTTATGATCTTGTAAGATTTCATCTTCGTGATTTATTATTATATAATCATCTTTATCTTGATTCTTGCTTATACTTATCTTGGAGTTAATATAATCATCAAATGTTCCGTGCCAATCAATATGATCTTCACTTATGTTTGTTATAGTAGCTATTTTAGGCTTATAATTTTTAACATCATGAAGTTGGAAGCTTGAAAGTTCGCATACAAACACAGCATCTTTGTTTGTAGCCATCTGCCACAAAATTCCTTCTCCAATATTTCCTACAGATATAGCTTTTATGCCTGATTCATTTAATATGTGAGTCACCATAGATGTAGTTGATGTTTTGCCATTTGTACCTGTTATAGAAATAATTTTTGCATCAGGAAATAGCCTATAAGAAAGCTCTATGTCAGAAATAATTTCATATTTCCTTGAAAGTCTTTTAACTATTTCATCATGAGGAGGAATGCCTGGAGATTTAACTACAAAATCATATGGAATCGTATCTATTTCTAAATCAGAAATAGGGCTATACTTATAGCCCTCTAATTCCTTAACATTTTTTTTATTTTTGTCATAGGTATATACTTCATATCCCTCTTTTTCTAGTGTTTTTACTGAAGATATGCCCGTTAGTCCTAAGCCATATACTAAAACTTTTTTCATACTAATGCCGCCAATGTTATCATACATAAAATTACAGATACTACTGTAAATGATACTACTATTTTTGCTTCTTTATATCCTTTTAGTTCGAAATGATGGTGGATTGGAGTCATAAGAAATACTCTCTTTTTATTTCTATGTCTGTAGCTTAATACTTGAATTATTACAGACAAAGTTTCCATAACATAAATCCCACCAAATATTATTAGATATATTGGTATTCTTAAAACTATAGATAAGGCTACAACTGCCCCGCCTATGGCCATAGATCCAGTATCACCCATAAATACTGATGCTGGATTTGAATTAAAGAATAAGAAACCTAAAAGTGTACCCATCATAATATAAGAAAATAATTCATTATCTGTGCCTTTACCAATTATAGCAAGAGTTATAAACACTGGAACAGATACGCTTGCTAGTAGTCCATCAAGACCATCTGTTAAGTTTGTCGCATTAGTTGTTCCTACAATTATGAAGATCATAAGAGGAATACCAAGTATGCCAAGTTTTAAATCGAAGTTTGTAAATGGTATTCTAAATAGCTCAATACTATCTCTATCATTTATAAATGCCATAACTGTAATAATAACAGCAAGAGCAAATTGGAGAACCAATTTTCCCTTTGGGCTTAATCCTTCTGATTGCTTAAGCACAAGTTTTCTAAAGTCATCTATAAATCCTATTGCACCAAATCCTAACATAGAAATTATCAGAATTGCATTTTGTAGGTTAAAATCTAAAAACACTAACGATAAGATAAGTGTAGCTATCATAAAAATGATACCACCCATTGTTGGAGTTCCTGCCTTCGAATAATGACTCTTTGGACCTACGTCTCTTATATTTTGTCCTATTTTTCTTCTTTTAAGGATTGGAAGAATCAACAAACCAAGTCCCAAACTTACGAGTATGCTTATAATAATTAATAAATATTTGTTCATAAATTATTTCCTATCTACATTTAATTTGACGGTGTTATCTTTATCCCTATAAACCATTCCCAAATCTTCTAGGGCATATCTTTGAATTTTGTTGATATCAATAGTATTTTCTAATTTTTGACTTAACCTATCCCTCTGTAGTTCGTATGAGATTATATCCGCCTTCAATGTATTATACTCATATCGTCTAGCTTGCAAGCTTCTTTGTTTAAGAAAGGCAGAAACTGCCAAGGATAAAACGACAAGAAAACAAAGACTTGATACTAAAAGCTTAAACTTTTTATCTTTTTTCTTTAGCTCTTGGATTTTTCTAGCCTGATTTTTTCTACTGTTTTCTTTTACCTTAAGTCTTTTCCTTTTTCTATTTTTATTTGTAATATTTGGTGCTCTTTCTTCCATTTTTATATCCTTTGACAAACTCTTAGCTTGGCAGGTTTTGCTCTCGAGTTTTCTTCTAGTTCTTTTTTACTAGCTGTAATTGGCTTTCTTGTTATAATCTTTACCTTTGCTTTGTGATTGCAAACACACACAGGAAATTCTGGTGGGCAAATGCAATCCGTCGCCAAATCCTTAAATTTATTTTTAACAATCCTATCTTCTAGCGAATGAAATGTTATGATAGCAAGCCTTCCATCTTTATTTAAGTGGTCGACAACCTTATCTATAGTATCTTTTAAAACATCTAATTCTCTATTAACTTCAATCCTTAGGGCTTGAAATACTCTCTTTTCAGGATGGGCTTCGTTAGATTTTATAGATTTAGTAACTATATCTTTCAATTTAAAGGTAGTATCTATCCTATAATCTTCTCTTGCCTTAATAATATTTTTTGCAATAAGTCTTGAGAACTTCTCCTCGCCATATTCAAAAAATATTTTCTCTAGCTCATCCTGAGAGTATTCATTGACAATTATCTCTGCTGTTAACTCATTTTCTTGGTTCATCCTCATATCCAACGGACCGTCTTTCATATAAGAAAAACCTCTATCAGCGTTGTCTATTTGGTATGAACTTACGCCAATGTCCATCAAAGCCCCATCTATATAATCAAAGCCAAGGTCTCTTAATACTTCATCGATTTTTTCAAAGTTACTATTTACAAAGATAACATTAGAAAAATCTTTTAAGTTTTCCTTGGCTGCTTCAATGGCTTCTTTATCCTGATCTAGTGCTATTAATATCCCTTCATTAGAAAGTCTTTCCAAAATCATTTTAGAATGTCCGCCTTTTCCTAGGGTTAAATCTAAATAGACACCATCAGGTTTTATATTCAAATTTTCTATAGTTTCAGTTGCAATAACTGGTATATGTTCAAATTTCATCTTATTCATCCATTATATCGGACAAATTCACCTCTACTTCATCAATATATGCCTGCCATCTTTCTCTATCCCATAACTCTATGGTTGTGTTATTTCCAATAATCATAGCCTCATCTTTGATTCCACTATAATCTTTGAGGTTCTTATTTAATAAAATTCTTCCTTGTTTGTCAAGACTCATTTTAACTGTAGATGAGAAAAACAGCCTTTTTATGGCTCTATTTTTTTTGCTTTCATTTATTTTTTCGTCTAACTTATGCGATTGTTTTACAAATTCTTCTTCTGTATAAATTATAAGAGAATGTTCTGGTCCTTTTGTGATGTAGAAATCTCCCTTTAGATTTTCTCTAAATTCACTAGGCATCATTATTCTATTTTTAGAATCTACTTTGTGAGTGAATTCACCTAAAAACATTTTCTACCACCTTCTACCACTAACATCCACTTTATAATCATTTTATCCTATAACAAAGATATTTGCAACAAAAAAAGCCGACCTCATAGTCGACTTAAAACATTAATAATCTAAAATCATCTAGTTATTTTCATTTAAATTTCACTATTCTGTCTTTTTTGCCTGCTTCTTTATTATCCTTGCTAATTTTATTATAGTATGGTGGGAGATTTTTCTTCATCGCCCAGATAAAAAGCCCTAAACCCAGGATAAAATATACGATACTTACAAGTTGAGCTGTTCTTAGAGATCCTATATACAAGGAATCAGTTCTTAATCCTTCTACAAAAAATCTCAATACCCCATAAGCCATAAAGTATATTGCAGTTTGCTTACCCTTAGACGGATTTTTCTTCCTATAATTTATTAAAAATAAGAAAATTAAAACATCCCCTAGAGACTCATACAAAAATGTTGGGTGAACCTTTACACCATCTATTACAATTCCCCAAGGAAGATTAGTTGGTCCACCATGAGCTTCGGAGTTGGCAAAGTTACCCCAACGGCCTATTCCTTGAGCAAGAACTAATGAAGGAACCATCACATCCATTAGGTCTATTATTGGAATTTGCTTTTTCTTGGCGTATATAAATAAAGCAATACTTCCAAATAATATACCACCATGAATGGCTAGTCCACCTGCTCTAAAGTTTAGAATCTGTGATGGATTTGCTCCATAATAATCCCATTCAAATAAAACATACCAAAATCTAGCTCCAAGTATTCCTATAGGCAAAACTACAAAGAGAATATCATAAATAAAGTCATCGTCAAAACCTCTTTTGACAAATTCTTTTTTGGCAAATTGAGCTGCTATGATTATCCCAGTTACAATTATTATCGCATACCAGTAAATTTCTACACCAAAGATCCTAAATGCAACAGGATTTATATTAAATTCCATAACCTAGCCTCGCCTTAGTCATCCCAGTTTGAATAGACTTCTTGAACATCGTCGTTATCTTCTAGAGTGTCTATTAACTTGGTAAGTTTTGATTTTTGATCTTCATCGTCTACTTTAATTAAATTTTGTGCAAGATATGAAATATCTGCGCTCTCAACCTTGTAACCAGCTTCTTTCAAGTTATCATTTGCATCATTGAAAGCTTGGACATCTGTTATAGCTTCGAAAAACTCTCCCATATCTTTAACATCTTCACAGCCTGCTTCTAGTGCATCCATCATGAATTCATCAAAATCTTTGTCTTCGCTATTTACTATGATATCACCTTTTCTATCGAACATAAACATTACAGATCCATCAGTTCCAAGATTTCCTCCGTTTTTATCAAAAGCATGTCTTACATCAGGAGCTGTTCTATTCTTATTATCTGTTAGGCAATCTACTATTATGGCTACCCCGCCTGGTCCATAACCTTCATAAATTATTCTTTCAAAGTTATCTGATGCATCATCGCCAGCTGCCTTTTTGATAGCTCTATCTATATTATCATTTGGCATGTTATCAGCCTTTGCCTTTTCAATAGCTGTCTTTAAGGCTGGGTTGTAATCAGGATTAACTCCACCTTCTTTGGCTGCTACTGTAATATTTCTAGCGTGTTTTGTGAAGATTTTTCCTTTTTTTGCATCTTCACTACCTTTTTTATTTTTAATCTTGCTCCACTTATTATGTCCTGACATATTTCCTCCTAGTTTTCTTCAAATAGCATTACACTTTTTATGTTATTTATAGTAATATTGGCACTGGTTAGATTGATTAGGTCTTTTTCAAACTTTTCAAATTCGTCTACTCTTACATAGATTTTGATTTTGACCTCATCCGTAAAATCCTTATCTATAACTAAAAAATTATTTTCATTTATGTAGTTTTCGATAAGACCCAATACCGTATACGAATGAATTAATTCTACTACAAAATACTCTCTCTTACAAACTACATTTGGTGAGATCGTATCAGCTACTCCCCTAGAATAAGCTCTTACTAGTCCTCCTTTTCCAAGAAGTTTCCCACCAAAATATCTTGTAACCACAACTGCTACATTTCTTACATTTTCTTTTTCTAAAACTGATAACATCGGAAGACCCGCAGATCCTTGAGGTTCCCCATCATCTGAGTATCTTTTTATTTCTGGTAGTTCATTTATTATATAGGCGTAACAGTTGTGAGTAGCTTGCTTGTGGATTTCTCTTATTTCCTCTATGAAATCTATGGCTTCTTCTTCAGTTTCTACAAATCTTGCATTTGTAATAAATCGTGATTTTTCTTCTTCAAATTCAGATTGTTTATCACCCTCAATAGTCCTATAATTTTTCAATATATCTGTCATACTTGGCATAATCCTCTTTGCTTATCTCTAAGGTAAGCCTACTACCACTTTCATCATATTCTCTTTTTAAGATATCGTAATTACTCATCAAATAATCCATAATTTTGCCATCGGAAAAAGGAATATGCATATCAACTAGCTCATAATCTTCTTTTATTATTGCTACAATTTCTTCTTTTAGCCTAACTAGATCATCATCTTTGTGAGCTGATATATATATTTTATTTGCATCTCTCTTGTATAGGCTAACAGAAAATTCATCATCTACCTTATCCATCTTATTAAAAACATATAGAATTTCCTTATTACCAATTTCTATGTCTTTTAGTGAATTTTCTATAGTTTCTATTTGATTGTCTATATTGTGTGATGAATCTATTACTATCAGTAGCATATCTGCAAATCTAACTTCATCTAGGGTTGTTAAGAAAGAATCCGTTAACTCATCTGAAAGATTATCTATAAAGCCTACTGTATCTGTCAAGGTTACTTTTGTATTTGAAAAATCAAGTCTTCTTGTAGATGTATCAAGAGTTGCAAAAAGAAGGTCGTCTGAATAGACGAATTTCTCCTCACCAAATAATCTTAACATCCCATTTAATATGGTGGATTTTCCAGCATTAGTATATCCCACAAGCGAAATATTGTGGATATCCTTACGAGATAGTCTATTTATTCTTTTAGTCTTTTCTACATCTTTTAAGGCTTTCTCTAAAGATTTTATATCCCTAACTATCGCACGCTTATCAGTTTCAAGCATTGTTTCTCCAGGTCCTCTTGTACCTATTCCACCTGCTTGTCTGGAAAGATAAGAAAACCATTTATTAATCCTTGGTAGTTGATATTTTAGCTGAGCAAGTTTAATTTTAAGTCTGGATTCTCTAGTATTTGCTCTCATAGCAAAGATATCTAAGATAAGAGTAGTCCAGTCAACAATGTGAAGCTTAGTTTCTTCTTCAAGGTTGTATAATTGACTTGCTGACAGCTCAACATCAAAAATAACTGTATCTATATCATTTTTTTGGGCAAGATCCATTATTTCTTCTACTTTGCCCTTGCCTATATAAAATCTCGGATTAACTTTTGATATATTTTGTGAAACGTAGGCAACAGTCTCACCACCAGCTGTATTAATTAAAGATTCTAATTCGTAGATCTTATTATCAAGATCATCATCTTTGTTTACTACATTTACTTGTATTACTTTTTGCATAAACTTCCTTTCTATCTTAACTATACGACATCAAGAGTATTTATAAAAGCTAACAATTGTGGAAGTATTTACTTAAAAATGATAAAATAATATTATCTATAATAATATGAAAATAACATGGAGGCATTATGCATAAAAAACTTGCCACCCTTGTTGGGAAAATAATATTAGTTGTTATATTATTTGTAGCAGGACTCGGAGTAGTTTTAGCAGGTATGATGGGTGGAGCAGTAATTGAAGTTATGAAAACAGCTCCAGACATTGATGCTAACAGTATAAAATACGAGATGAGTCAAAACTCAACGATAGTGGATGAAGATGGAAATGAAGTCGATTCGATAGCTACAAGCGAATACAGACAGATAGTTGATTATGATGAAATACCAGAGAATTTGAAAAATGCATTTGTCGCAGTTGAAGATGAAAGATTTTATAAACACAATGGTATAGATCCTATGTCTATCATAGGTTCAGCCTTTGAAAACTTAAAGGCAGGATCAATTGTAAGAGGTGGATCTACAATTACTCAACAGCTCGCAAGAAATACATACCTTTCTAACGATCAAACTTTTGAAAGAAAGATCAGAGAGATATATTTAGCTTTAGAGATTGAAAAATATCTAGATAAAGACGAAATACTTGGGGCTTATCTAAACAGAGTGTTTATGGGTCAAAATTCTTTCGGTGTCCAAGCTGCAGCAAAAACATATTTCAATAAAGATGTTTCTGAGCTTAACTTAGCTCAATGTGCGACTCTCGCTGGTATAGTTCAGTCCCCTTCAGAAAATTCTTTGTATAAATCAATAAGAACTAGTGAAGTTACAGATCAAAGAGTTTTGGGAGAGTTTTCAATAGATGGTAGCAAATATTCTGCAGTCTACAATAAAGCTCCTTATGAAAGAGAAAAATATGTTCTTGATAAAATGCTCGAAAACAAAAAGATAACTGAAGAAGAATACAATGAAGCTATAAATTTTGATGTAGCAGAAACAGTTGAACCTGCTGAGAGAAAGAAATCTAAAATTGCAAGCTATTTCAACTCTCTTTTGGAAAAACAAGTTGTAAGAAAGCTAATGGAAACTCAAAATATTTCTGAAAGTCAAGCTTGGGATAAGCTATACTATGGTGGTCTTAAAATCACAACAACTGTTGATGAAAATATCCAAGGCCAACTGGAGGATATTTATGCGAACTTTTCAGAATATCTTATCGGTAATAGTCAAGGATTGGGATATGCTCCAATTCTAAGTCTCTCTTATGATAATTGGGGAAATATTATAAACTCTAGTGGATCTGTTCTATATTATAGCAAGTCAAATTTACTAGATGATAATAATGATATTTATCTAAATCCAAATGAGGCTTGGTTTGATGAAGAAGGAAACTTCGTAATATCTTCATACAAGTGTAGACTAGATCAAACAAACCTAATATTTGAGAACTTCTACAGTTTAGATGAAGAAAATTCAAACTTAAGAACCCACAGAACTGGGATAATAGAGTTTCAATCAAATGAATACGTCTATGCGAATGATAATGACGATATAATAATTAGTAAAAAATATCTAGAAAACAATAGTAATATCTTAATAGACCATGAAGATGGATCATACAGCATTAATAAAGACTTCTACGATATTGATCTTAATGGTGTAATCCAACCTCAATCATCATCTGTTGTTATTGACCAAAAAACAGGTCACATTAAGGCACTGATGGGCGGTAGAGATCAAGAAGGAATAAATATCCTAGATAGAGCAAGTGCTGTGCCACGACAACCTGGTTCATCAATTAAGCCAATCGCGACCTATACTGCAGCTCTCGACAACGGATTTAACCTTGCTACTGGCATGGATGATGTACCATTTGAACTAAATGAAGAAGGTACTCCTTGGCCAAAGAATATTTATGACTATTATCTAGGAGTAACACCTATTAGAGATGCCATAAAGATGAGTATTAATACAATAGCTGTTAAAACTTTGGACACTGTAGGTATAGATAAGAGTCTTGAATACCTTAAGAATTTTGGAATAATTAGAGAGAATAATGATAATTTTGTAACCAAAGAAGAAGATCCTGACACAAATGATGAAAATTTAGCTGCTATGGGTCTTGGAGCTATGAGTCATGGTTTGACAAACCTTGATATGACAGCAGCCTTTGCAGCTCTTGCCAATGAAGGAAAATACAATGAACCTTTGACATTTTCAAAAATTGAGGATTCGCAAGGAAATGTTTTATTTGATGATGAAAATATAATAAAACATGAAGTAACAAGTCCTGAAACAGCATATCAGGTTACATCTGCCCTTCAATCTGCTGGTGAATATTATGAAAATATCCACCTTAACGGAATTGACTTCGCTACAAAAACAGGAACAACAGACAATAATACCGACTTCTGGTGTGTTGGTTATACTCCTTATTACACTGTTGGATTCTGGATGGGCGCTGATAACCAAAGCTTGAAGTTACGTGGAAACAGTGTAGACAATGCTGCTTATATGTGGAATGCGATAAACAATGAAATTCTAGCAGGTTATGAAGCTAAAAGCTTTGAAGAACCTAGTGGAATCAAACATATGAAGGTTGATACCATTAGTGGTAAACTTCCAACAGAAGCTTCATATGCTGATTACAGAGGCACTGTAAAAGAAGAAATCTTCGGTCCAAATAACTACCCTAAAGAAGAAGATGATGTTCATGAGTGGGCATACATTGATTCAAGAAATAACCTTCTAGCTAGCAATGTAACACCAAAGTTTTATACTCAAACAAGATCTGTAATGGTTCTAAAAAATGAGTATGATCCTAACAAATTTAATGGAATATATCCAAAAGATTGGGCTTACAGAATGCCAAAAGCTTACTCTACTCTTGTGTACGAACCACCAAAAGTAGAAGAAAAAGACAAGGACAAGGATAAAGACAAAGATAAGGATAAGGATAAGGACAAGGATAAAGAAGCGAAAGAAAAAGACGAAAATAGCCAAAATGAAAATGAAAATACAAATCCTGAAGAAAACTCCTCTGATCTAAAGTCTTTCAATACAGATTCAAATCCAAACAACTCCGGTTATGGTGGCTGGGGTGGTTACAATTAAATAAATTGAGCATACGAAAAACTTCCCATCAATGATGGGAAGTTTTAAATTACTTTGCTTTATTATTTTTTGCTTGCATCCATAATTTTGCCAACTATGAATAACAAGATTACTGCACCAATGACAGCATATATTATTTGCATAGCAAGGTTTGTTGCAGATGAGTTGAACAACTTCATAAATAACCAGTTACCAATTCCTCCACCTAGGATACCTACTATAATATTAGCAAATCCACCCATTTGAGCGTCTTTACCCATTATTTTACTTGCAATCCATCCTGCAATTGCTCCTATAATAATTGAAGCTATAATTCCATATTGTCCCATATTTTCTCCTTTCAAATACTTTTTATTTGTATTTTTTAATATTTAATTTACCAAGTTGGTATTATATTTATATCCAGTTTTTGCTAGGTTAAACATTTTTCTGAAATGCAAGTACAATATACCTATAAATAGTAGTTTAAAAAATAAAGAATACCCAAATATGATATAATAACTTAGAGGTGGAAAAATGAATGATATTAGTATTTTAATAGTTGAAGATGAAAAAAGTATTTCAGATATAGTAAAAAATTATTTGATTCGAGATGGCTATAATGTTTTTCAAGCCTTTGACGGTCTAGAAGCTCTAAAGATTTTTGATAACGAAGATATTGATTTAATTATTTTAGACCTTATGCTTCCTAAGATGTCAGGTGAGGATGTAATAAAAAATATTAGAAACAAATCTAAAGTTCCAGTTATAATAACTTCCGCTAAGGTTGAAGAAATTGACAGAATCAATGGCCTAAGGCTTGGTGCTGATGATTATGTTACAAAGCCTTTTTCTAATAAAGAATTAGTAGAAAGAGTTAAAGCTGTTCTTAGAAGAATAGAAAAATATAATATTCCAAGAGCTGATATTATAAAAACTAGTGACGGCAGACTATTGATGGACCTAAAATACAACAGATTTTTAAAGGACGGTGAAGAAGTCTTCCTTACAAAAAATGAGTTTTCAATAATAAAGACTTTATTTTCTAGTCCAAACAAGATTTTCACTAGAGATGAGATAATTGAGCTAACCTTCGGTCTTGATTACGATGCCTACGATAGAGCAATTGATACTCACATTAAAAATATTAGGCAAAAAATAGAGGATAATCCTAAAAAACCACAATACATTAAGACAATTTACGGTATGGGCTACAAATCTGGTGGAGTAGATGACATCATTAAAGAATAAGTTAATCAAAAACTTTATCGCTGGAATCCTTGCCTGCATTCTCATTTATTCAATATTAATTACCTTATTTGTAACAATTAGGTACATAGATTTATTTAAGATAGTTGATGAAAATAAAACCACCTTAGTAACAGAATGGTTTAGTAGACTCAACAAGGACGATAATATATCAAGTGATGCGATGTGGAGTTCCCTAAGTGATTTATCTAAACAAGAAAATGTAAATATAAAATATTTAGATGATGACGGATATCCCCTAGTATATATTAAAAATATTGAAAATCAAAATAATGAAGAAATAAAAAACAAAAGATATTTCTTCTTTGAACCAGGTAAAAAAATTGAATCAGGAAGTATTGTCGTTGAATACACAGCAGATTATACGACTATTAATAGACTACAAAAAGACTTTAAACATGCAGTAATATACGCTATAATCTCTTCCCTAATTATAGGAAGTGTAATAGCTGTTATTCTTTCGATGAACATATCAGAACCTATAATAAAAACAAATGATTTTACAGTTAAAATCAAAGAAGGTATCTATGGCAACATGGATACGGGAACATCTGATATAAAAGAAATTAAAAATCTTCAAGAAAATATAAATTTTTTGTCTAAATCACTAAACAAGCAGGAAAATATCAGAAAGCAGTACGCCCAAGATATTTCCCACGAGCTCAGGACTCCCCTAACCAACTTAAAACTATCTATAGAGGCCTTAGGAGATGGAATGTTACCTCTAAATGAAGCCACTATAAATAGTTTAAACTTAGAAATTAATAGACTCCAATCTTTGATTGATAATCTCAAGAACTCTTTCAATGAAAGTGTATCAATGGATAAGTTATTTATTGAAAAAGTAAATGTTTCAAATTTACTTTTAGATATATGCCATGGTTTTACAGGCAATTTCTTGAATAGAAACATAAGTTTGGGAAAAGATATAAAAAAAGATGTCTACATGAAAACTGATAGGACCAAGCTTTCTCAGATAATTCAAAATCTTTTGACAAACGCAATCAAAGCAATAGATAGAAATGGTCACATTGATATACTTCTTACAGAAAATAACAAAAATATTACTATCAAGATTAAGGATAATGGGATAGGTATAGACGAAGATAAGCTTAATATGATCTTTGAGAGGTTCTATAGGATTGATGATTCTAGAAATACCAAAACAAATGGGATTGGATTGGGACTATCTATCAGTAAAAATTATATAGAAGCTTTGAATGGAAAAATAGATGTAGAAAGTGAAAAAGGTGTTGGAACTTGTTTTACCATCACTTTTGATAAATAGATATGGTGAACTATGAGTAGAAAACGCAGAAGACACGATAAAAATAGGAACGAGATCAGGATTGTAAAGAAAAATAGAGGCAAAAACAATAGAAATCTAAGTAGAAAAGCCCTATTGAGAAGAAAAAAAATATATAGACGACGTAGGATTCTTGTAGCTTGTCTTTTTCTCATTCTGATAGTACTTCCTATAAATTTATTGATTAGAAAATTTAACACCTATAGGCCCTTAGGATATCCAAGTTTTAGAGACGAAGTGTTAGAAGGACTTACAGAAAATATCTTTGTCGCAAATACCGAAGGACGAAGCCTAAGCACAGATGAAAAACTAAAAGATTTTGATACGCTTTACGAAACCATTGTTAGAAACTATCCAGTATCTAAAGAAAACGAAGACAATTTCAACACCTATGTTAAAAATAAAGAAGCCTACCAAAGAAGAATAAAAGCAACTAAAACTGACGAGGAATTTTTCTCAATCTTGGATGAAAATTTGGCCCTATTAGGTGATAACTACACATTTATTTTAGGCAAGAATTCATATACAAGTCTATTCAATTATTACAGAAATAAGAATAATTCAACTAAGGCAACTATTTTTGGCAACGATCAAGCAGTTAATAGATATGGAAGAATGATTAACAAAGAAAAAATCAAAGAAGACATATCCATAAATTCATCAAATGATAAGAAACTAATAATAAGATTATCAGATTTTGATATAAATAAACTTGATAGTGATCTTGATTCTATAGCGGAAGCCCTAGAAAAATCTGAAATAGACACTCTAATATTTGATTTATCTAATAATAATTCAATTGACCATGCTTATGTAAATGAATTCGCTTCATACTTTCTTGATAAAAATTATGAGTTGAAAGATTTATACTTTTATAGGGGTTGGGTATTTGACAATACATTAGATGAAATCAAAAATAGCGATGATAGTATATATAAGACCAGCAAGGCAAAAAATCTAGCTGAAAAATTTAAGGATTCTATAGATAAAATAAACCTTGAAAATTACCAATACTATGATCAAGTTGAACAAAAAATATATAAAAAAGATGATTTTAGAAAAAGAGATATTTATGTTTTAACTAATGAAAATACTGCTAATGAAGCAATAAGGCTCGCTAGTATTTTAAAAAGCCAAGGAGCTGTAACTATTAAAAACGGCCTAGATTCTTCTAAGAATAAGATAGATAAAATAAAAGATATTCCTTCAGATTTTATAATACTAGATCATTCTGGCCTGATTGTTTCTGTATCATCTTCTATTGGACTAGCTGAAGATAGATTTTTAGAATATGATTATAGAATAAATACTGAAAATCCTGACAAAGCCGTTTTGGATTTAATTAAATAATATCAAAACTTACCTCAGTTCTTTATAAGAGTTGAGGTTTTTTTGTACAAAAAAAGCCTTTAGGATAATCCTAAAGACTTAATTTATATACTATTTTCTAACAAAATCTTTTGCTTTTCTTTCACCAAGTCTACCAGCATATGCTGAAATACATAGTGCAAGAACTAATCCAACAAATACTAGTACAGATCCAGCTGATACTTTGTTAGCTGCTTTGTCGGCACCTTCCTTAGCATTCTCAACTGTTTCATCAACTTTTTGATTAGCTTCGCTTGATAATCTAGAGATTTCATCAGAAGCATTGTTTAGAGATTCTTCTGCTGATTTAGAAGCTTCTTGGATACCTTCGTAGATGTTTTCAGAAACTTGAGCAGCCTCATCTTCTGTCAAATCAGTGTTCTTAGATACTGCCTCATCAATTGCATCTTTATCAGCTGCATCAGCTATTGTTTTAGCTCTGTTAGATAGTGATTCTGTCAAATCATTGACGATTTTATCAGAATCATCTGGATTTAGAGCAATATCCTTAACAGCTTGAGTAATTTCATCTCTAGATGCTTGAAGTTGACCTTCGATATATTCTGGTTGTAATTCTTCAACGTCTGTATCAGAAAGATATTGTTCAAGATTTCCTTTAAGTTCTTCTGTATCAACATCTGAAATAGCTGCGCCAGCTTTTTCAAGTCCTGCGCTTGCAGCATCTCCTGCTACACTTGAAATTCCACCTGCTACATCGCTTACTGCACTTCCTGCAGTGCTAGCTGCCTTACCTACTACATTTCCTGCAAATCCAAGTGCAGATGAAACTGCATTAAAGATAAGTGTAAATAGAAGTAGAATTGTAAGAGCCCATGTGATTGCTCCGTGTAACAGACCTGTTGATCTTGCAGAATAACCTGCTACGAAACCACCTGCACAGAAGGATATAAGTAAAGTAATGATTGTCCAAATACCTGTACCTACTCCAACTCCACTTAATGGATTAGCGCTTTGTGCTGAAAATAATCCAAATCCTAAAGCTGCTGTTAAAAGGCTAAGTACTGTAAATACTGCTGCTGCAGTTACTGCACCTGCAAATATAGAAGCCCAGGATAAGTTTTTTCCTGCTTGAAGAGTGCTTGTCGCTTGTTCATAAACAACAGGTTCTTCTATTCTTCTTTTGTTTTTATCTGTCATTTTTCCTCCTCATAATAACATAAAAATTAAATATTCGTAATATTCGAATAAATCTAGGCAACAACCTTGCCTTGTTCAATATTATACCCTTTTTATTAGAAATTAATCAATTATAATTATGGTATTTCTGATCTCTAAGGATTTCTCCTACCATATCCCTACCCTTTTGCATTTTCTTGATATTTTTAATATCTAAGATTAAGACATTTTATCTAACAAGCTCTTTTTTAATATCATCATCCAAATAATTAGAATTAATTATTAATAGAGGTCTAATATCAGAATCAATTCCATGAATTTTATCAATCATTTCATATATAAAATCTTTAGTTAGCTTCCTATTGTAGTCATAATTTTTAATCTCTATTGCAAAGCGATTATCATCTTTTTTTGCATATAAATCAAATTTATGAGACCTTTGATATTGTTCTTGGAAGGGTTCAATCCAATAACCACACCTTTTAAAAGCTTTAGATATAAATTCTTCACTAGTAAAATCATTATTAATTTTTCTTAGTGCTCTTAAAAGTCCACTTGGATTTATCTTAAAAATAGACTTATACTCAGTTTTTTCTCCAAACTTCTTGATGTCAAAACCAATCACCAAATCATTTATAACATTAAAATTGCCATGAGCTATTGCGTTTCTTATATGTCTTAAAAGGGCCATAGTTTTTGTTTCATCATTATCGGCAAGAGTCATAATTAACTTTTGCTCATCTACTCTGACCTTTCCTCTAAAATATTTAACCAAATTCGGTTTTATTTCATCAGTTATAAGAACGTCTTCATCTCTAAGATTCATTGACATCATAATATCTGTAAATATATAATCATCATAAGCTGGATTTAGAAGCAAGTCATTGTGTTTTGCTTGCTCTGATGATATATTTGGCACATACCACAAGAGCATTTTAATAGCCTCATCTAAATCTTTGCTTAAATCTATTGGTATATCCTTATGCTTTATAGAAAAATCTTCCATATGTCCTGCTGCATCTATTTTAAATTTGTTAGTAATATCCATATTTTGCCTTTCAGTTCTCATCTCATCTTTACCTATAAGCATACATCTAGCTTGATCTTTTGTAAAATACAAATTAAAAAGAGAAGCACTAAGCTTCTCTAAATTCTAGAATGACCATTGATGGAAAACTTGATCTTGAGTTTTGTTATAGGTAATATAAGCCATTCTTATATTTTTCCTTATAAAAACTTCTCTTTGATTTTACTTTTTCTTTTAACTAATAATATATATATATTATATTATTTATCAAGAAACTCGTACGTTCCATCTAGGTCTAATAGATTATTAATTATATATATACTCTTTAACTTTTGAGGTATAAGATTTTTGTATTTGTTATTACTTAAGTAAGAATCAACTTGTTTAGGATTTTTATCCAAGTGTGATTTTATTTCATCTAGGCTTACCTTTTGTGTAATTATATTTTTTAGGGCTTTTCTTATGTTTTTCCCAATAATAGTTGACGATCTTTCGTCTTGTTTATAGTTATTGATTGATCTAATATTTAGCATCAGGGTTAGAGTTCTATTTATTTTGCTACCTTTATATGTCCTTAGTCCTTGACCTTTTTCATCGTTTATTAGATAAAATCCTCCCTCATCTCCAATATATAAACTGTCTAGAATATTATTTATTTTATCGTTATAAGAGTATTTTTTTCTATCTTTTATAATTTCTTCCATTTTTTCTCTTATTTCGTTTGAGATGTCTTCACCGCTGTTTGAACCAAAGGAAACTGCCTCCCCTTTTTCTGCCCTTGTTACTAATATTTTTTTAGATTTTATATTAATAGTGTCTATTTTCCAAACAAGACCTGATAGATAGATATTATCTCCTTTTTTTAGGTCTAAGTTCTTTTCAATTTCTCCTATTTTCGCTTTATTTGAATATACGGAAAAGTTATCTGTACTCACAAATTGATTATAAAAAGATCCCATTTTTAAAAGTTTCTCTGCTTCTAAGCCAATTATATATTCATCTTCTAGTTTTTCTATAAATGAATTTTCTAACAAATGACTTGTTATTTCGTGAAATTCTTCCTTGTCTATATCAGACAATGCAGATAGTTTAGTGATTAGATTATTATAATTATCGTATCTTAGCCCGTTATTTTCTATAAGTTCTGACAAGATTTGGTGAGCAAATATGTCGTAGGGTTTTTTTACTTGACTGATTTTATCGAGCTTTCCTTCCTTATAAAGGGATATTGTTGCCAAAGCTTGGAGTAAATCCCAAGGATTGGTAGCTATTTGGTGGAGAATAGATTTGTGAGTTTTTCTCCCAGATCTACCCAACTTTTGAGCCAAGGATAATACTGAATATGTGGACCCATACTGACAAATAGAGTGAACACTACCTATGTCGATTCCCAATTCTAAAGTAGATGTGGCACATATAATGAATTTATCTGAGTCTCCTCTCTTGGCAAAATTTTCAATTTCTTTTCTTCTTTGCTTGCTAACAGATGAATGATGAGCGAATATTTCTGTAGATATTTTTAACTCATCAGCTTTTTTTCTTAAGGATACTGCTAAATTTTCAACATTTTTTCTAGAATTTGGGAAAACAAGCATTGATCCATCTTGAGAAAATTTTAATATTCTTTCTGTTGTTTCATCTGTTATGGATTCTTCTTCTATATAAGAAATACTTGCTACTAGCTCATTTTTGCTTTGATCTATCAAGATATTTGTCTCTTTCCCATTATCAAAAAAATCTTTTGCTAGCTTATAGTTTGCATCTCCAATGGTTGCAGATAAGCCTATAAAACGAGGAGTTTTTTCGGTATATTTAACTATCCTCGTTAACAAACTTTTAAGTTGAACTCCCCTGTTTCCAGACAAAAATCCGTGGATTTCATCTACTATTATATAATCGAGTCCTCCGAATAATTTATCCAAGTCATTTGCTCTATTTACAAAAAGAGCCTCCAGAGATTCTGGAGTTATAAGAGCTATTCCACTAGGATTAGCTACTAGCTTATCTTTTTTAGTTTTTGATGCTTCTCCATGCCAGCTCGTTACAGGTATTTCCATGTCTTCACACATTTTCTCAACTCTTTTAAATTGGTCATTTATTAGAGCAATTAGTGGGGAAATATACAAAATTCTTAGTCCTGATGAAAAATCATTTGCCGTTGATATGGTAGGAAGAAAGGCTGCTTCAGTTTTACCTTGAGCTGTTGGAGCTACCAAAATCAAGTTGTTATCACTAGTGCAAACTCCTTTTATTGAAGCAGCTTGAATTTTAGTTAGTGATGGCCATTTATTTTTGTATACGTATTCTCTCATTGGCCTTGAAAGAAGTGAATAATAATCTGTCATATCAGTAAAATATCATCTTGATCTAATGGATCTTTTTCTATTGGATCTAGTACATTAGAATATTTATCATCAAGGATTTGGTCAACCGTAACATCTGGATTCTGTCTTTTTAAATCCAAAATTTCTAGAAAATCTTTGATAACTGATCTAGGCGTCAAGAATTCATCTGCTCCAGGTCTGTTCAATTGTCCTTCCATATATCTAATTATTTGATTTTGATTAATATCTATATCTATCTTGTAGTTTGTATTATAAATATTTACGAGATTTTCAAGTAAAGTGTATATTTCTTCCTCACTTAGAGGTTTTAGTAAAAGAGCTGTTCTTTTTGTATTTATTAAGGACGAATTGATATCTTTTTCATCTCCCAATCTTCCAGAAAGCGCACCATAGGAAGACATTCCTCTGTTTGTATCAAATACAGTTTTTCTTGTTGCACCGAAGTTTACAAAAAGCCCCTTAGCCTTTCCTGATTTACATTCATTGTAAATATTTAATATTCTCTCATAATTTCTCTCTCTGGTTACCGATTGAGGAATCTTGTAGAGATTTACAGCTTCATCGAAATTGATAACAAAGCCAGAATAGCCAATAGCCAAAAACAATTCAGCTAAGTTTTTTAGGGCATCAAAATAGTTATCATCGTTAATTATTTGATTGATGCCAAGCTCTTTTTTCGCTTCAGTTTTGGTAGATATATCTCCCCTTATCCATCTTATAGCTTTTAATTTTAGCATTCTATCATTTTCTACAAAAGCTTGGTAATATTTGTTAATAGCCTCACCAAACTCAAAGGATAAACCAACAGAAGAAAAACTTGCCATGGCATTTAAAATTTCATTTCTAACTTCTTGCTTATTAGATCCCTTTAACAAATCTTCCATAGGAATATCATTTTTTTGGGATAAATCAGAGAAAATCCTCATAAGCCACTGATCTATAATTTGCTCTATTACGTTTCCTGACCTTGCTGTTTTAGTCTTTATATTGTCTACAATTTCACTATATAAAGCCTGAGCCTTCTTATCCGTCGCATAAAATCTTCTTTGAGGTGCAAGATCTATTGTAGATGTTACGAAATTTTTCCCTAGGGCAAATTGTTCTATGGTATTTAACATAAAGGATTTGCCTGATCCAAAATCTCCTACCCAAAATCTTATGTCACTACCGCCGTTTGACACATCATCGAGCACACCTAAGACTTCTTCAACTTCTTTCTTTCTACCTACTAAAAGATGTTCTATTCCTAGATTTGGGACAACTCCCCCTTCCAAAGATTTAATAATAACAGCTGCTTGTTTTGGATTAATTTTCATCTAATATCTCCTTAACTATATCTATGTAAAACGGATCTATAACAACCCTATCATCTTCTATCAATAAACTTTGATCATCTACATAAGGATACAAAGCATCATTTATTTCATTTACAAATACATTTACCATTTGTCCTGATTTAAGGGCGATACTCTTAGCTTCTTCAACAGAAACACCATTATTATTTATAATAGTTTCTAAAAAGCTATAAGTTTTATCGTCTAATTTAACTTTATCATCACTTTCGGGAGTTGTTTTTTCATCTTCCTTCTCTTCTGTTTTAGTAACCTCACTTTGAGATAAATTTTCTCCACTATCCATAAACTCACTGACTCTTTCTACAGTAGAGCTTAACTCTTTCCTTGATTTTTTGACCTTATCTTTGTCTATTGTAATTCTTTTAGCTTCTTTTTTATCTAAGTCTAGGAGTCTATCTATAAGCTCAATTGACAAGTTATTCTCATTTACAAGGGTTATGAATTTGGGATAATTTTCTTTTAAAATTAGCTTAAATAGCCTATTTTCATCTGCCTTAGTCATTTCATTATCCCTGACAAGGTAAAAGAAGCCAAGCATACTTGTAAAGTTAAAATCTGATTTGCTTAAAGTTTTCTTTAATTTTCCTATTTTTTCATCTATGATAAATTTATTAGACAAATCAATTTGCTTGATTAGATTTGAATTTTCAATATATCTAGCTATATCATTAACTTTATTGGGATTTTCTAAGAGAAATTCTTCGTAAATTTCATCTTTACTTCCATGATCTAAATTTAAGTAGAATTCATTCAACTTCTCTGTAAAAAAGTCCAACAAGTCTAGCAAATCATTTTCTTTTAAAAAAGATAGGTGCTTATCAACATCAATACCAGCAAATATTGTAAATTCACTTCTTAGCCTCTCTTCAGCAATAATCATCAAGGAATCTAGAATATTGGCTGAAAGTCTGTAGGGTTTTCTATATTTTATGATCTTATCAGTATTTAGGTCACTTCTATTAAATACATCTTCCATTACAGAAAAGTATGATTTAAATAGTAGGACTTTTGCTTTCTTATATTTCCAAACTTGGTTGTTTCTCTTTGAAACTTCACTAAGGGCATCTTCACTCTCTTTATCGAAGTTATACTCTCTTAATAATCTTTGATAATCATCTAATTGTTCTTTTAATTCTAAATTTCCTTTTTTATTTTTCTCTATATTTTTGTTATCAATACTTTTTTCAACTAGTTCTTTTATTCTTCCCTTATCTATTCTTCTTTTAAAGGATTTCTTGTGTTCATTTTTGTCAATAGTTGAAATATCTTCTAATAATTCATTTATTAAATCAAATATCCCTTCAAAATTCATATCTCCTCCGACAAGCTCTTCTTACCATTATACTTCTTGTATAGAATTTCAAAGAAAATTGGCAAAATAAAAAAGCTAGCAACAAACTAGCTTTAATTGATTTTAGACTTATTTATAATTTTTTCAATTTCTATATCTACTGCACTCATATAAGTTTTTCCAAATTTATGCAAATGAATCATAAGCAAATATAGTTTGTAAAACTCAAGTCTAAGTATATACCCATCTTCAAGTGGGTATATTTTGTTGTATTCCTGGTAGAAATTCTTATCAAAACCAGAAAACACCATGGAAATTCCTATATCAAACTCTCTATCACCAAACAAAGGTGATGGATCAAATATGGCAGGCTCTCCATTTTCTAGGAACATAAAATTACCTGCCCACAAATCTCCATGAAGAAGTGAAGGTCTACTCTTATGATCATCTAGGGATTTTTCTATGATTTCTCTTACCTTTTTGTAAGTTTCTAATCTCTCCTTGCCCCATAGACCATTTTGTGATAATAAATTTGCCAATTTATCCATTCTCTCATTTAGAAAAATCTCTTTCCATGTATCCCTATAGGAATTGGAAAAAGAAATCTTGGATCCTTCATAGGAATAATCAAAGCCAAACTGACCGTTAGGATTTTCTACCCTATGCATTTTAGCTACTAGCTCAGCTAACTTCCTTTGATCTCCATCAAAAGCCTCCTCTAGGTATTCTAATAAAAGATAAGAATCATCTCCTACTTTCCCATCATTAATATATCTAGGTGCTCTTATATTATTTTCTTCAAATAACTTTAGACCCTCGATTTCACCTTGAAAGAAATTTTTTCGAGCATTCTTCTGAATCAAACAAAAATATATACCTTCGTCAGAATAAATCTTGTAAGCTTCGTTTACATCTCCTCCGCTTAGTACCCTAACATCGTATATATTTTTAATCGGTAAATTATCAAAAATATCACCCATAGACCTCACCTCGTATGTACAATATTTCTAGTCTAGCGTAGCTATAGATAAGAAATATTATTTTGTCAAAATCAAATATATTAATATATCAAGGTTTTAACATATCCTTTTCCCATTTTGTAGTAGATTCAACCATCATTTTCATAAGTTGGTAAAATTTCTCTTGGTCTTCTTCGCTGATTCCCTCGACAGCATGGTCGATGAAATCCATAGACATATCTTCTACCTTATCTAGTTTACTTCTACCCTTTTGAGAAAGAAATATTGACTTTTTCCTCATATCATCCGTATCGACTTTTCTTTCAATCAAACCATCTCTTTCAAGCCTATCTAAAAGACCTGTCATTGTTGACTCTCTGATATGCATATTTTGAGCTAATTCTTTTTGGTTGATTGTTTCAGCCTTACTGATATGATACATAGCTACACATTGACTCCTAGTAACGCCATATTTAGCTACAACATTATTAAATGAGTCTGCCATCGCTTTCGATGCAATACTTATAGCAAATGCTATATCTTTTTCAAAATCCATCATAATAATCTCCTTATTAGATATTAATATCTAACCTAATTTCTCCGGAAAGTAACTCTTTCCAGTATATCATTATAGCAGCTTGGGTGGCTTTTGTAAAACATTGTTATTTTTCGTTACATCTTTTTATATTTATTATAAATTTTCATTAAATGTCTTAGATATCACATATATTTTACTAATTTTTCTCATATTTATAAAAAATAATAGAGTGAGTTGTATCTCACTCTACTTTACTATATTCCATTTTCTATAGTTTCTGTATTCATTTGATCAGCAAGATTTAATAAGTATAAAGTTCCTTCATCAATAGATGATGCTTTTTCGTCATCTTCCAAATATGGTGTTGCAACAAAAGTTTTATCCAAAGTACCATATTCATCATAGCTTCTATCAACAACTGTTGAGTGATAACGAGAAGATTTGATATTGGCTTTATTTTTACCGATTTTTTCAATATTTGCTTCTACTAATAACCCTTGCTCTACCCTGTAATCACCTTCAAATGCTTCTGCCTTTTGGTTTGATAGGAGATTACCTAGAGAATAATATATTATTCCCTTTCTGCCATCTTTACTTTCATATTCTTCCATTGGTTGGATGACGTGAGGGTGATTTCCAATAACCATATCAGCTCCCCAGTCTATCATATCTCTTGCAAGTTCTATTTGATATTCTTCTGGATAAGAAGAATATTCCACTCCCCAATGTGGATATACAACTATAAAGTCGACTTTATCTTTTACCTCGCTTATATCTTCTTTTATCTTTTCACTATCTAACCTATTAACCATCTCTTCTTTTTCTTTAGTATCAAGGAGAAAATCTAGTCCATTTAAGCTTTCCGCATAGGAAAATATAGCTATTTTTATACCATTTACTTCTTTTATTATATATGGAGTGTACTTATCTTTGCTAGTGCCAACATGACTAATATCGTGACTTTCTATAGCGTCAATAGTTGACTTAAGTCCATCTATACCTGTATCTAGGGCGTGATTGTTAGCCGTTGTCATGACATCTACCCCCATATCTTTTAAGGATAGGTATATATCTTCGCTTGAGTTAAAGGTAGGGTAACCTGAAAGTTCCATATTAGGATTTACAGAAAATTCATTGTTAACCATAAAAAAATCATAGTCTTTGGCAAATTCTTTTAAGTCTGAAAAGCATGGCGAATAATCATAGCTTTCCCAACCACCATAACTTAGAGCGTAATCGTTTATTGGCATATGAGGAAGGATATCTCCTCCAAAAAGGAGTTTTGCTTCTTTTTTCTCTTTTAAAGATTTATCCTCTTTTTCATCTAATGATTTTTCTGTTTTATCTTCATTTTTTACATCTTCTATTGCCTGTTCTATAGCCTTATCCATTTCACTGGTATTTTTACTTGCTTTGTTAGTACAAGCTACTAAAAATACCAAGGCTAGGATAAGAAAAGATATTTTTTTAATAAATTTGTTCATAATTTACTCCGCTTGTGGAGATATCTTAAGGTCTAAGAAAAGATCATTATATAAAATTGTGCTTTCCTTATCCAAGGCCTTAAACACCTCGAGTTTGTCTATTACATCATCATCTGGATACAATGTCTTATCATTTCTTGCCTCTGGATCAATTAAATCCAAGGCTTTTTTGTTTGGGGTAGCATACCAAATATAATCAGCGTTTTGAGCGGCATTTTCTGGCTCCAACATGAAGTTTATAAAAGCATAGGCTGCCTTTTGATTTTTACTAGTTTTAGGAATAACCATAGTATCAAACCAAATATTAGATCCTTCTTTTGGTATAGCATATGAAAGATTTTCGTTAGATTCTATTGCACTTGATGCATCACCAGAGAAAGTTATACCTACATTTGCCTCTTCAAGAGCCATATACATTCTAATTTCATCTGCGAGGATTGCTTTTACATTTCCCATAAAACCAATAAGCTCATTTCTAATTTCGACAAGCTTTTTAGGGTCAGTTGTATTTAGGCTAAGATTGTTTGCCAATAGTCCTATACCAAGTGTTTCTCTTGCACCATCAAAACTAAGGATTTCACCTTCAAATTTCTTATCCCATAAGTTTTTCCAAGAAGAGAAATCTGATTCTTCATATTTTTTAGTGTTATAGACTATACCAAATGTACCCCATAGGTATGGAATAGAATATTCATTGCCCGGATCATAGGCAACATCTAGAAACCTTTCGTCTATATTATCGAGACCTACGATTTTCTTATGGTCTAGCTTTTCCAAAAGTCCTTGGTCTCTCATCATTTCAACTGCATACTCACTTGGGATACAAATATCGAAATTTGTAGACTTTTGTTTTATCTTAGTAATCATCGCTTCATTAGAATCGTAAGTTTCCATAACAATCTTGTAGCCTGATTCCTCTTCAAATTTATCAATCAAGTCCGGATCGATATAATCACCCCAATTATATAAATATAAAGTATTAGAATCTGAAATTTGTCCATTTCCAACAATAAGAATCTTTGCTGCAAATAATAGGGCGATCGCAAGTAAAGATGATAGGAAAAATTTATATAACTTATTCATTGACTGCTCTCCTTTTTACAAAAGTATTTTCTTTCTGACTAATGATGTAATATATTACTACAAGTAATAAAGATATTATAAACATTAGCGTAGAAAGAGCATTTATTTCAAGAGAAATCCCTGTCCTAACTCTAGAATAAATCTCGACAGATAAGGTTGTAAACCCTGAGCCTGTTACAAAAAATGTTACAGCAAAATCATCCAAAGAATAAGTTAAAGCCATGAAAAATCCTGTCAAAACCCCTCCAGTGATATTTGGAAGAATTATTTTATTTAATATAGTAAAATCACTCGCTCCCAAATCCTCTGCTGCAAGAATCATCGATTCATTTAAGGCATAAAGTCTAGGAAGAACCATAAGTACAACTATGGGAATGGAAAATGCAATATGAGATAATAGCACAGTCATAAAACCCATAGGAATTTTTATTAAAAATGTAAAAAGAACTAAAAATGATGCACCCATCATAACATCAGGCATTACCATTAGTACTGAGTTAAAGTTTAGTATTCTTTTTCTTGCTTTTTCATTTTTTAGATAATAAATCGCTATAGCTCCAATAGTTCCAATTATGGTAGCTATGAGTGATGACAATAGTCCAAGTATTATCGTGTTTATTACAATAACCCAAAGCCTAGTATCTTTGAATACCTCTTGGTAATGGGATAGGGAAAATCCATCAAAACTATTCATATTGTTACCACTATTAAATGAATAAAATATAAGATAAGCTATAGGTAAATATAAAAGGATAAAAATAAATACTAGATACAAATATGATTTTTTAAATTTTTTCATAATTATCTATTATCCTTTCTTAAATTAAGTAAACTCATTACCACGAACATTAAAACTATAAGGACAAGTCCAATTGTCGCACCCATGCCCCAGTTTTGAGTTACTAGGTAGTGCTCTTCTACAGCTGTACCTAGCGTTATAATTTTATTTCCACCGATTATCCTTGTTATTAAAAATAGTGATAAGGAAGGAATGAATACTGCTTGGCTACCTGCTATTACCCCATCCATTGATAAAGGTAAAACCACCTTTCTAAATGTCTGCCACTTGCTTGCTCCCAAATCTTCACTTGCTATCATGTATTCGTTTGGAATTGAATCTAAGGACCTAAAGATTGGTAGAATCATAAATGGTAGCTCAACGTAAGAAGCAACTAATACAAAGGCTGGATTTGTGAAAAGTAAGCCAGAACTTGCCATACCAAATATTTCTGCAATCGGTCCGTTTTTACTTAAAAGTCCAATAAAAGCGTAGGCTTTTAATAGTAAGTTTATCCATGTTGGCAAAGTTACTAGAAGTAGCAAAAACTCTTTGTTCTTTGAATTTGTCAAAAAATATGCAAATGGATATGACAACAATAGAGTTGTTATCGTTATGAGAAAGGCTGTTAAAAATGAATTTAGGGTCATTTTTATATAATTTCCTGATGAAAAATAGGAAATATAATTATCAAATGTGAAGTTGCCGTATATATCAAAGAAAGATTGGTAGAATAGTAGTCCTATTGGAACGATAATAAATAGAACAATCCACATATAATAAATTATAGATAATCCCTTATACTTTTTATTCATCATCATCTCCTAGAGAGTATTTCTCAATTCTCTTGTCAAAATCATCTTCAGATTCATTAAATCTCATAACGTGAATATCACTAGGATCAATAGTTATACCAACTGTATCGCCTTCTTCAAATTTTTTGGTAGTATGGATTTTCCACCTAAAGTCATCTTCGTCATAGCAGATTAATTCGTTAAATACTCCTCTAAACATGACATTATCTACTGTCATCTTTATATCAGTATCTTCAGATTTAGATACAGAAATATCTTCTGGTCTGATTACAACTTCTACCTTTTCACCCTTTGGTATACCAGCATCTTCGCAAGAAAATACTTTATTAGAAAACTCTACCAAGTAGTCATCTTTCATAACTGCATCTAGAATATTTGATTCTCCAATAAACTCCGCCACATACCTATTGATTGGTTCATCATAAATATCTGTAGGTGATCCTGACTGAACAATTTCCCCCTTATCCATTACAAATATTTCATCTGACAAAGCGAGGGCCTCTTCTTGGTCGTGAGTTACAAATACAAAGGTAATCCCAAGTTCCCATTGTAAATTAGATAGTAAAACTTGCATGGATTTTCTAAGTTTCATATCTAGGGCAGATAAGGGTTCATCAAGTAACAGCACATCAGGTCTATTTACTATTGCTCTAGCTATTGCGACCCTTTGCCTTTGCCCTCCTGACATTTGAGATATTTTTCTTTTCTCAAAACCAGAAAGATTTACCATTTCCAAAGCTTTCTTAACTTCTTCATCTATAACCTTTTTATCTACTTTTTTAATATTTAATCCAAAAGCCACATTTTCATAAACATTCATATGGGGAAATAGTGAATAATTTTGAAAAACTGTATTTACAGTTCTCTTGTTGGCAGGAGTATCATTCACATTTTCTCCATTTATATATACATCGCCACTTGTTTGGTCTACAAAACCTGCTATTATGTTTAATATAGTAGTCTTGCCGCAACCAGATGGTCCCAAAAGAGTGTAGAATTTGCCCTTTTCTAGCTCTAAGTCCACAGTTTTTAAAACTAATTCGTCATCGTAGCTTTTGCTTACAGACTTTAAGACTACACTCATATCTTTATAATTATTTTCCATAGGCTACCTACTTTCTTATATCTATAAAATGAGTATACCATACATTATTGATAATTTTTAATATATTTGGTATTTCTTTTTATAATAACAAATACTGCTTGCATATAGAAAACGTTTGTATTATAATTGGAGTGGATATATACATGATTTTTGTATATTTTAACTTAGTAATTAGTAAGGATAATTTATGTGTAATAGTAAAGAATATATAGAAATAATAAAAAAAGAATTAATCCCTGCCTTTGGATGTACAGAGCCAATAGCCATAGCCTTTGCCTCTGCAAAAGCTTCTGAAACACTTGGTTCTACTCCAAAAAAGTTAATAGCTAGTCTTTCAAGTAATATTATAAAAAACGCAAATTCAGTTACAGTTCCTGGAACAAACGGCAGAAAAGGAATAGAAATCTCCCTTGCTGCTGGCGCCCTTTTAGCTGATTCGTCAAAAGGTCTTGAGCTATTAAGTGGTATAGATAAAAATAAACTTTCCTTGTGCGATAAAATGATAGAAGATGGCTCAATTGAAGTAAGCCTTGCCAAAGATAAGGCTGAACTTTTCATTGAAGTAACCTGTATAAATGATGATTCTACGGCAAGTGTAACAATCTTAGATAGCCACACAAATATAGTAAAAATCGTAAAAGATAGGAAAATCATTTTCAAAAAACCAACAAATGAAAGTGAATTTGAGAAGTTTGATTTCTCTTTTGATAAAATTTATGACTTTGCTAAAAATTGTGATTATGGAGAAATCAAAGAAATATTGGATAGGCAAATTTCTTATAATAAAAAAATCGCAGATGAAGGTTTAGATAATGATTGGGGTGCTAACATTGGAAAATTAATATTAAATAACGAATCGTCAAATTATTATGAAAAACTAGCTGCTTTTGCAGCTGCAGGATCTGATGCTAGAATGAACGGGTGTGAGCTTCCTGTTGTTATAAATTCTGGTTCTGGCAACCAAGGGATAACAACATCTGTCCCAATATTATTATATGCTAATGATAATGGATTTTCTGACGATGACCTGTACAGGGCTTTGATATTTTCAAATCTAATCTCATTATATATTAAAAGTGAAGTAGGAAAACTATCTGCCTATTGTGGAGTTGTATCTGCCTCCGCAGCATCAATATCATCAATTGCTTTTATAAATAATGAGGATAAAAAAATAGTTGAAGAAACTATAACAAACGCCCTAGCAGTCAATTCTGGTATTATTTGTGACGGTGCAAAATCATCTTGTGCTATGAAGATTGCATCAAGCATTAGAAATGCATCCCTTGCTTACCTTCAGGCAAAATCAGATAATTCATTTGAAGTTGGCGATGGTATTGTAAAAGAAAATATAGACAAAACTATCGAAACTGTAGGTCACATTGCTAAATATGGTATGAAAACAACAGATGAAGTTGTCCTTAGCGAAATGATTGGTGATAGCTCTTATAAAAAAGAAAATTAAATCCATTAAATATCCCCCCAATCTTAAAATATAATAGTAAGATTTGAGGGGATATTAATTTAATATAGTTACTTATTTATTACTTCTAAGGCTAATTTATAATTATCGTTTAGGTCTTGGCATGATTTGTCGAACATTTTTTGTTCCCTATCATCTATTGGCATTTCTAGGATTTTTTCTGCTCCATTTTTGCCAATTATAGTTGGAACACCTGTATATAGTCCTTCGTTATTATACTCTCCATTTAAGTAGCTTGATGCCATCAACACTCTTTTTTCATCAAGTAAGATCGCCTTAGTAAAGGCAAGCAGACAATTTGCTATACCAAAGTGTGTAGCTCCTTTACCTTTTATAATCTTAAAGGCCTTATCTCTAATTAACTCACCAACTTCATCTTTGTAATCATCGTCTATTTTATCTATAAATTCTCTAATATTAATTCCATTTACATTGGCATTTGACCAAACAGCTACAGAAGAATTTCCATGTTCGCCTATTACATAAGCGTTTATATCAGAAACATTCAATTTACTTTCTAAGGCTAAATATTGGTTAAATCTTGCAGTATCTAGGCTTGTTCCTGTTCCAACGATTTTTTCTTTAGGGAAACCAGATACTTCAGCAACGACTCTAGCAATTACATCTACTGGATTTGTCGCAAGTAAAATTACCCCGTCGTAACCAGCTTCTACAACTTGTGGGATAGTATCAACTACCATTTGGCTCGCTATTTTTATATCATTTAATCTATTTACAAGATTTTTTTGACTATTACCATAGGCAAGAACAACCAAATCTGCATCCTTGCAGTCTTCAAATGTTCCGGTTTTAACTATAGTAGGTGATGATGTTAGAACTGTTGCATCTAGTAAGTCATTTACATCAGCAAGTTCCTTATCTTTTCTAATATCAATTATAGCTAGCTCTGTAGCAAGGCCAGAATTAATTAAGGCGAAAGCATAAGAACTTCCTACAAAACCATCTCCTATAAGTACAACTTTATTTCCATTACTCATAATTTCCTCCTGAATAATTATTTTAAACGTACCTACTTATTGTACAATATTTTTACAATTATTTAAAATTATTATCAGAACAATTTATTTGTAAGTTTTTTTACAAAGAAAAAACCTAGCAAGTAGGTCTTGCTAGGCTAAATTTTATTTTTTATCTGGATTCTTAAATCCTTCTTCTACTATCTCTTCTCCATTGCAAGTATTGAATTTCTCTCCGTTAAATTCTTCTACTCCACAATATTCACCGTCTTTTATATTCTTTTCTTCTTTTTTGATATCTTTTTCTTTCTTTTCAGTCATAATATCCTCCTGTCCTTGCTATTATTTTACCCATATTTGATAATTAGTCTTCTAATATTTTTATAATATCCTCATAAACTATATCTTTTTCTGTTTCGTTTAATATTTCGTGACGCATTTTGTCATAGGTTTTACTTGCTATATTTTTATATCCCAAATCTCTTAAGAGGCTTAGGGACCTTTTGACTCCCTTCTCTCCTTTTGTTATCATATCATCTTTTCCAGTTAGATTATATATAGGTAGATTTCTATTTTTCATTTTATATTTTGATTTTTGGGATAACTTTTTATTTATTTCTATCAAAACCTTGGTATAACCAATGGTAAAGTTAAATATTCTCATTGAATCGTTGTATTTATCTTCTCTATTATCTTGATCATAAGAAATAAAATCTAATGATCCATCTCCTGTTCCAACTAAATGATTTATAATATTTGATCTTTGATGACTTCCTATATAAAAGCAAAATACATTAGCAAAAAAGTATGCTATTTTTACAAATCCATCTTGTGGTGGTGTACCAGTTAGGATAAGTTTGTTTATCAAATCATCATTTTCTTGTAAGAATACCCTAGCTGTCATAGATCCCATAGAGTGACCCAGCATGTATATTGGCACATCCTTGTACTTAGCTTTTATATATTTTGTAACCATAGATGTATCATTTACAAGTTCGCTTGCCCTTTGCATATGACCATTTGGATATCTTTCACTTAGGGACTTGCCATGTCCCCTATGATCGTGAATGACAACAGCATAGCCATTATCACTTAGATATTTTGCAAAGTCCATGTAGTTACCACTATGCTCACTCATTCCATGAACTAGTTGGACGACTGCCTTAGGATTCTCATTTTCAAGCTCTCTTACAAAACTGTCAAAACCATCTGCTCCTGTTAGATAATATTCTCTATAGTTTGAAATACTTCTAACGTCATACTTTTTGTAAAATTTCTTGCCTGAATTGATCGACTTATACCTTCTTTCTTGTATGTAATAGTAGATTTGAGGTATAAGTAGGATTAATGCTATTATTAAAACATATTTCATATAAGTCCTCCCTTCTTATATTCATACCCAAAATAAAAATCCCTAAAGGTTATTAGCCTCTAGGGATTTTTCTTAGTGGGTTGCTCCACCTGTTACATTTAAATCTTCTTTATCATTGTATTTTACAATTGCTCTAACAGCTGCATTTAGCCCTTTTACTATGTCATCAAGACTCATAGATGCTGTATTTTTCTTATCTAAAACTTGTTCTGGCAAGAAAGGTACATGGATAAAACCAGCCTTTATATTGCCATATTTTTCTGCTAGATATAAATCTTGATACATTACGTGGTTACAAACAAATGTTCCCGCTGTATTTGATACTGATGCCGGAATATTTTCTTTCTTAATTTCTTCAACCATTGCTTTTATAGGAAGGGTTGCAAAGTAAGCATTTTTACCATCTTCTCTAATTTTCACATCAATTGGTTGATTATCTTCATTATCAGGGATTCTAGCATCGTCTTCATTTATAGCGACTCTTTCAACACTTATTTCATATCTTCCGCCAGCTTGGCCAATAGATAAAATTGCATCTGGTTTAATTTCCTTAATTTTTTCTTCAATTAAGGCTGCAGATTTATGAAATACAGTTGGAATTTCTAGCTTATAAATTTCTGCTCCTTCAATATTTTCGTCGATTCTTTTTACAGATTCAATTGCTGGGTTAGTCGCTTCTCCGCCAAATGGATCAAATCCTGTTATTAAAATTTTCATTTATTCCTCCTAAAACGCCCAAAATCTCATAAGTAGTATATGAACTACAATAAGAGCTATAGAAAGTAGGGCTTGTTCTTTTATTATCTTGTTCTTATCATTCATCTCTAAAAGTGCAACAGGTAAAAGGTTGAAGTTACCTGCCATAGGTGTTAGAAGTGTTCCGCAATAACCTGATGTCATCGCCAAAGCTGCAGCTATCGCTGGGTTTGCACCTTGAGCTAGGACAAATGGAACTCCTATACCTGCGGTAATTACTGTAAAGGCTGCAAAGGCATTTCCCATTATCATAGTGAATATTACCATACCAAGTACATAAGCTATAGCTCCTGTCCATGGGTTAACTGTTGGGATTATTCCGCCTATTATCTTAGCTATTACATCTCCAACTCCTGCTGCAGAAAAGATTGCACCAAGAGCTGCCAAAAGTTGTGGCAAGATTGCAACTGCACCAACTTGTTGGACCATTCTGTCAGATGAATCGAGCATATCTTTGAAACTAGATTTTGTCATTATCATTGCAAAGCAAATTGCTATGATTGCTGTTAGACCTAGAACAGAAGATGATGATTCAGGTATAATCTTTGCAATAACAATAGCAAGAACTGCCATGATAATTACTGGCAAGAATACCTTAGCTCCAAGTTTTTTACTTGAGGCAATTTGTTGGTTTTCATCAACTTCTTTGCTACCCTTAATCTCAATTCCATTTACCAGAGAAATTAGGGCAATTATTACAACTAATATTCCGCTTATTTGTGATGGAATTACTTTTCCTAAGGCAAATAATACACCCAAGATTACCCAGAAAACTACAGTTGTAAGTTTTTTTTCACTTGATGGATCTTTACTTGCTCTATAAGCTGTGTAGAAAAATTGAAGTCCTATTATCACAAAGATAAACTCCAAGAATACTGGGAAAAATTCAGCAGGGGATGAAAATATTTTACTCATCTTTGCCTCCTTTTATTTTCTTATCATCTATGATATTTTTAACAACACCTAAAGCAAGTGTTATAAGGGCTATTGGAATTGAATATTGGGCAAGTTCGATATTTGTTACCTCATACCCTAATTCAGCCATAGTTCCAACCATCATCAAAACTCCTGCTGCTCCAACAAATGTGTTTTGTGCAAAGAAGTTTCCGAAGTTTTCCATAGATGCTGCACGAGCCTTAAGCTTTTCTCTTTGACCGTCTGATAATTTGCCGTGTTTTTTCTCAGCTGATGCTTCAGCCATAGGGAAAATTATAGGCCTAACGAATTGAACTAGACCGTAAATTCTCATAGATAAAAATCCTGCAAGCTCTCTAAAGGCAAGATAAACTGTAAGAAGGGCTCCTGCTGACAAGTTTTCTCTTTTCTTTACTATATTTTCTGCGACTTGCTTTAGACCATGCTCTTCCGATAAGCCAATTACTGGAAGCGTTATGATAAATATTGTAACTATTCTTTGGGAAACAAAACTTTCCCCAAGGATAGATAGGAATTCACCTACGCTTAGGCCTGATACCAAAGCAGTTATGAATCCTGATAATACTACTGTAAAGATAATATTTAGTTTAAAAATAAAACCTAAAACAATAATAAGGATTCCTATTAACTTTATATATTCCATAAAATCTCCTTTTTATTACTTTTCTAATATTGTACCAATAAAAATAATAAATAAAAATATAAATGTAAAAATTACCTAAATTGATGTATAGTAGGTATAAAGGAGATGTTATGATAACTAAAATTATTTCTGGAAAAGAAGTTGAAAAAAACAAGGATTACTTTGATATTATAGATGTAAGAACTAAGGAAGAATATGATATGGGCCATGTAAAGGGTGCTATAAATATTCCTTTTGATGAAATACTCGATCATTTAGATAGGATAAATAAAGATAATCCTACTATCCTTTATTGTAAGTCAAATCGTAGAGCTGAATTTGCATCATTGGCCTTACAATCTAGTGGTTATTCTAATATTTATATTGGAGATGGAGTCGACTTATACGATTACGACCTTGTAAAATAAAAAGCTGTTGGTTTAAATTTACCAACAGCTTTTTTCTATTCGACAATTTTAACATTTATAGCTTGGGGTCCACGAGGAGCATCTATCCTATCAAACTCGACTATTTGTTTGGGATAAAGCGCCTTAAATCCATCCTTATCTATATCTGAGTAGTGGACGAAGAGATCTTCACCTTCGCAAGTGATAAATCCAAAACCTTTTTTGTTATCAAATATTTTTACTTCTCCTCTTTTCATACTACTCCTTTACACATGAGAATAGGATTCTTAGACTATCCTCTCTTACTTCTTTCATATTGTCTTCATCATAGATATTTATATCTTTAAAGCCAAGCTCTGAAATAATACTTGTAACTTCATCTATTTCATACAATCTTTCTTGCTGAAACTCCCTAACTCTCCTATAAGTTCCATCTTCATTTTCTATAAAGAAATCTAGGTGCATATCAACCAAATCATCTTCAAAAAAGTTATCCCAAGTATAGAAAATATCTTCGTATTCATAAACATAACAATTAGATCCAAATATTTCCCTTATTTTGTAGGGAGAATTTATATCAAAAACTAATAGTCCTCCTTTTTTGAGGTTCTTATAAGAATTTTTAAAAAGTTTAACTAAGTCTTCTTTTTCAGTGACATAATTCACAGAATCTAGAAGAATTACTATAAGATCATAGGTATTTTCATTTTCAAATTCTACCATATCATAATGAATCAAATCTACATTATTAGGATCGTAATTGTTAGCAAAAACTGTAAGCATATCAGATGAAATATCCAAAGCGTCAATATTGTCAAAATCATCGAAGAAATATTTAGTCAACATGCCAGAGCCTGCTGCAAGCTCTAGCATATTTTCTTTTTTGATATTATATTTATCTACTAATTTCTTGATGTTGTCAGCATATTTTTCATAATCTAGGTCAAAGCTTAACTTATCATAGATATAGGAAAATTCATCGTACATTATTTATCCTTAATTTCTTCTAGCGAAGCCTTTGTTTTTTCTAATAAATCTTCATAACCGTTTAGTTTCTCACGCTCTTGGTTAACTACAGCTTCTGGAGCTTTTTCTACGAAACCTTTGTTAGAAAGCTTGCCACTAGCTCTTTTTATTTCTCCCTCGAGTCTTTTGATTTCATCTTTTAGTCTTTGTCTTTCTTTTTCATAATCAACAAGTTCATCAAGACTCATAAGAACAGAAAATTCATTAAATACTAGTCTAACTAGTCCTTCATCATCAGTTGACTCAACATCCTCTTTGTATAATACTTCTACTTCACTTGCACTTGCCAAGTTTTGGAATTGGTCTTTTATTTCTTCAATTAGTGAAATATTGTCCTTATTTTCAACTAAAATCGTTAGTTTTTGTTTTGTTTTTGAAGGAACATTCAAGGTTGCCCTTTGGTTTCTGATGGCAGTTATCGCTTCTATAACTGAGTTTACATTTGCTTCTTCATTGACAAAATTAAATTCTTCTACGAATTCTGGCCAATCTTCTACAATTAGTAAATCTTTTGTATCTGGGAGAGCCACAAATATTTCTTCTGTTATAAATGGCATAAATGGATGCAAGAGGGCAAGCATTTTTCTTAGAACATAAAGAAGTACCTTCTTGACATTTGCCTTAGCATCTTCATCCTCACCGTAGAGTCTAATTTTAGCAAATTCGATGTACCAATCACAGTATTCGTTCCAAATGAAATCTTCAATTCTATCTGCTGCAAGTCCTATTTCATACTTATCTAAGTTTTTGCTTACATCAACGATAACATCGTTAAGTCTTTTTAGGATCCATTTATCCTCTAACTCTAAGTTTTCTCCATTAAAGCTAAGGTCGTCACCTTCTTCGATATTCATTAGGACAAATCTTGAAGCATTCCACAATTTATTTGCAAAGTTTCTGCTTGCAAGGATTCTCTTTTCATCATAACGCATATCGTTTCCTGGAGAGTTTCCAGTTATTAGGGTAAATCTAAGGGCATCAGCTCCATATTCATTTACTACATCTATAGGATCAACACCATTTCCTAGGGACTTACTCATCTTCCTTCCTTGAGGATCTCTGATAAGACCTGTAAACAATACATGGTGGAAAGGAACTTTGCCTGTGTTATACATTGATGAGAAAATCATTCTTATAACCCAGAAGAAAATTATATCATAACCTGTTACCAAGATATCTGTTGGGAAGAAATAATCAAACTCTTCATTTTCATCTGGCCATCCCAAGGTTGCGAAAGGCCATAGGGCAGATGAGAACCAAGTATCTAATGTATCTTCTTCTTGGGTCACATGAACTCCATTTAGCATTCCATTTTCATCTGGTTCGTCCTCTGATACTATTATTTCTCCATCATCTGTATAGAAAACTGGAAGTCTGTGTCCCCACCATAATTGACGGGATATAGTCCAATCTCTAATATTGTTTAACCAGTTCATATATGTTTTAGATAGTGAATCAGGTATTAGAGTTACTTCTCCATTATCATAAGCATCTATGCACATTTGGGCAAACTCGTCCATTTTTACAAACCATTGTTTAGAAATTAGAGGTTCTATTACTACATTTGTTCTCTCAGAATATCCAACAGCATGCTCTATTTCTTCTATTTTTTCTAGTTGATTTAATTCTTCTAAATCTTTTACTATTTCTTTTCTTGCCTCATAACGATCCATTCCTGAATATTTTCCATATCCATCAACTATATGAGCTGTTGTATCTAATACAATACATTGACCAAGGTCATGTCTTTGTCCAACCTCAAAGTCGTTAGGGTCGTGTGATGGTGTGATTTTTACAAGTCCTGTACCATATTCCATATCAACATAAGAATCTTCAATTAGAGGTATTTTTCTACCTACTAATGGCAAAATTAGGTTTTTACCTATTTTATCTTTAAATCTAGGATCTTCTGGGTTTACTGCAACTGCCAAGTCTCCTAGCATTGTTTCTGGTCTAGTTGTTGCAATAGTTACATACTCATCACTATCTTCAAAGAAATATTTTATATACCATAAATGACCTGTCTGATCTTCGTGGTATACTTCAGCATCTGAAATTGCAGTTTCTGCCTTAGGATCCCAGTTTACAATTCTATTTCCCCTATAGATTAGACCATCGTCATACATTTTTTTGAAAACTCTTTTGACTGCCTTAGTCAAGTTCTCATCCATAGTGAAAGAATCATGATCCCAATCACAAGATACACCTATAGTACGAAGTTGTTGTTTTATAGTTCCTCCGTATTTGTGAGTCCAATCCCACGCTTCTTCCAAGAAGCCATCTCTACCAAGATCAGCCTTAGTTTTGCCTTCCTTGGATATCTTATCTACAACTTTGCTTTCTGTAGAAATAGAAGCATGGTCAGTTCCTGGTATCCAAAGGGCTTCATAGCCTGCCATTCTCTTGTAGCGAATGATTATATCTTGAATTGTATTATTTAGGGCGTGACCTAGGTGTAGGTAGCCTGTAACATTTGGTGGTGGCATAACTATTGTAAATGGTTTTTTATCAGGATTTACCTTAGCTTTGAAATATCCACCATCTTCCCACTTTTCATATATTTGTTTTTCAAACTGGCTTGGATTATATTTTGTATCCATATTTTCTCCTTTTAATTAAAAAAGGTGGTAACGACATCGACATAGGACGAATGACCGTGTTACCACCTAACTTTCTTATAATAAGACTCTCTTTGCACCAATGCGTGCGACATGAAACATATACAAAAGCAACCTTCAAAAGTTCATCCTAGAAACTTCCACCACACATTTCCTCTCTGTGAAGAATATCCCTTCCTACTCCTCTTTTATTGTTTCTATATTATTTATAATATTATATTAATGTTAAAGATTTTGTCAATTTTAAAAATTTCATAAATAGTCTTCCTTATTTAAAATAACATATATTAAATATACTTATGGAATCTTTTCCATATATAGATGCCTTTGTTTTATAAGGATTTTATTATTTTTATGGAAAAGTTTTCATAATTAATTTTTTTTGATATAATATAATAAGAATCAAGAATAAGGAGTGAAACAATTGGATATTTATATTATTTCAGATACAGCTGGGCTCGCCATATCAGAAATAGTAAATCTATCTTTAAAGCATTTTGATGTTTCTTACAATGTTCACATCAAATCTCCAATTAGAGATATAGATTTACTAAGCCAAACCCTAGCTAGTATAAAAAACAAAAATATACTTATATATCACTCTTTCCAGGATTCTAAGATGAGTGCGTATATACAAAATTTTACACAAACTCATGAAATAAGCTCTATAGACCTTATGGCCTATTCTATTAATAGCCTTAGTAAAGTTTTGGGTGAAAATCCTATAAAAGATCCAAAGTTTAGTGACGTTTATGAAAACGATCACTTTAGAAAACTTGACGCCCTAGATTTTGCTATGAAGTTTGATGATGGAGCTGATTTTAGAGGGATTAAATTTTGTGATATTGCAATAATTGGAGTTTCGAGATCATCCAAGACTCCACTCTCGATGTATCTTGCAAGTAAGGGACTTAAGGTATCAAACATTCCCCTTATCATAGATTCAAAGGCTCCCCGAGAATTATTTGAAATAGATCCTAGAAGAATATTTGGACTAACTATTGATAAGGAAGTTTTGAAAAAAGTAAGGGATGCAAGAATTAAATCTCTAAAATTATCTAATGATTCTATTTATTCTAGTATGGAAAGAATAGAAAAAGAGTTAAAATACGCAAATGAGTTTATGGAAGATTTGGGATGTCGTGTAATAGATGTTACTTACAAATCTATAGAAGAAACTTCAGATATTATTCTTAATTATTTAAACGAAAATAAGTTATTGGAAAGGAAAGAAGAATGAGCACAAAATACGTTTATAACTTTAACGAAGGAGACATGTCAATGAGAGCCCTCTTGGGCGGTAAAGGTGCAAACCTAGCTGAGATGACTAATTTAGGTATTACAGTACCTTATGGTTTTACCATCACAACTGAGGCTTGTACGAGATTTTATGAAGAAGATAAAAAACTTTGGGATGATCTTAATAAAGAAGTAACTGAACATATTAAAGATCTAGAAAAAGAAAACGGTAAAACATTCGGTTCAACTGAAGATCCACTTCTAGTTTCAGTTAGATCTGGTGCACCTATCTCCATGCCAGGTATGATGGATACTATCCTAAACCTTGGTTTAAATGATGATGCTGTAATTGGTCTTGCTAAAAAAACTGATAACGAAAGATTTGCTTACGATTCATACAGACGTTTTATTCAAATGTTCTCAGACGTAGCAATGGAACTTGATAAGAATAATTTCGAAAATTTATTAACTGCAAAGAAAGAAGCTAAAGGTGTAAAACAAGATACTGACCTAGATGCAAAAGATTTAAAAGAATTAGTTGAAGAATATAAGGAAAAGTATAAAGAACTTATGGGAGAAGATTTCCCACAAGAACCTAGAGAACAACTTGACCTTGCTATTTCTGCAGTATTTAGATCCTGGGGTAATGAAAGAGCAATCCTATATAGAAAACTAAATGATATAGATGATGCAATGGGTACAGCTGTTAACGTTCAATCAATGGTATTTGGTAATATGGGCGATACATCTGGTACTGGTGTAGCATTTTCTAGAAACCCAGCTACAGGTGAAAACAAGCTATTTGGTGAATATCTAATCAACGCTCAAGGTGAAGACGTCGTTGCAGGTGTACGTACTCCTCAAGAAATTCAAACTCTTGCAGATAAAATGCCAGAAGTATATCAACAATTCTTCGAAACATCTGAAAAACTAGAACAACATTACAAAGATATGCAAGATATGGAATTTACTATCCAAGATGGTCAACTTTTCCTACTACAAACTAGAAATGGTAAAAGAACTGCCCAAGCTGCTGTAAATGTTGCTGTAGACATGGTTCACGAAGAACTTATAACTAAAGAAGAAGCAGTACTAAGAGTTAATCCAAAAGATTTAGATGGTCTACTCCACCCTACATTTACAGATGAATCTATCAAATCTAATGAACCAATAGCTAAAGGTCTTGCTGCATCTCCAGGAGCAGCAGTTGGTAAGATTGCTTTCTCTGCAAAAGAAGCAGCATCAAGAGCAGCTGAAGGTGAAGCAGTAATCTTAGTTCGTGAAGAAACATCACCAGAAGATCTTGAAGGTATGGTTTCAGCAAAAGGAATCTTAACTGCTCGTGGAGGTATGACAAGCCATGCTGCTGTAGTTGCAAGAGGTATGGGTAAATGCTGTGTTGCAGGTGCAGGAGAACTACACGTAAATGAATTCGAACATACAGTTAGAGTTGGAGATAACGTATACAAAGCTAATGATGTAATATCTATAGACGGTTCAACTGGTGCGATATATGCTGGTAACCTTGAAACTCAACCACCACAACTAGAAGGAGCTTTCGGTGAATTCATGGGATGGGTTGACGAGTTTAGACAAATGAAAGTTAGAACAAATGCTGATACTCCAAGAGATGTATCACAAGCCTTAGAATTTGGAGCTGAAGGTATTGGTCTATGTAGAACAGAGCACATGTTCTTTAAAGAAGATAGAATATTCCAAGTTAGAAAGATGATTCTAGCAAGCGATCTTGAAACAAGAGAAGCTGCTTTAGATAAAATCCTACCTATGCAAGAAGATGACTTCTATCAAATCTACTCACTTATGAAAGAAAGACCAGTGACTGTTAGACTTCTTGACCCACCATTACACGAATTCCTTCCAAGAGGAGATCAAGAAATTATGGATCTTGCTCATGAGTTAAAGGTTGAACCTGCTCGTGTAAAAGAAAGAATTGTAGAACTACAAGAAGTAAACCCAATGCTAGGTTTTAGAGGACTAAGACTTGCAGTTATCTATCCAGAAATCGCAAGAATGCAAGCTCGTGCTATAATCCAAGCTGCTATCCACTGCCACGAAGACGGAATTAAAGTTGTTCCTGAAATAATGATTCCACTTTCAAGTGATGCCAAAGAACTTAAGACAGTTAAAGAAACTGTAAGAGAAGAAATCGAAAAAGTATTTGAAGAAAAAGGTAAAAAAATCGACTACCTACTAGGTACAATGATTGAAATCCCAAGAGCAGCAATTACAGCTGATGAAATTGCAGATATTACTGACTTCTTCAGTTTCGGAACTAATGATTTGACACAAATGACATTTGGTCTATCAAGAGATGACGCTGGTAAGTTCCTACCTAAATATATAGAAAAAGATATCCTTGAAAAAGATCCATTCCAAGTTCTTGATCAAAAAGGTGTTGGTTTCTTAATCGAAACAGCAGTAGAAAAAGGTAGAAAGACTAACAAAGATTTACACATTGGTATATGTGGTGAGCATGGTGGTGAACCAAAGACAGTTAAATACCTATACAATGTAGGTCTTGATTATGTATCTTGTTCTCCATTTAGAGTTCCTATTGCAAAACTTGCCGCAGCACAAGCTTCAATAGAAAACCCAAGAAACAAATAATAAGAATTTTAGAGCTTAAAGGCTAATGCTTTTAGGCTCTTTTTTTGTCAAGAAAAATACAAATACTAATTTACAGGGTGACATTAAACCTATCCCCTATTATAAGTACAAAACATCACCAAAATAATACCTTATACGAAATACAGTCCATATTAAGTTATAAAAAGCAAAATAAATTATTACAAGATACTAAAATCATTTTAAAATTCATATAAATTATAACAAATGCAATTTGTTTTAAGTTATTGATAGTGGGTATCATTATTCTATAGACAGTAGAAAGTTAAAGGAGAGTTTATGGAATTTAAAGATAGATACGAATTATATATAAATGGTGAGTGGGTTAAGCCAAATTCTGGTGAATACCTTGATATAATAAATCCCGCTACAGGAGAAAAACTATCAGAGTTTGCAACAGCAAATGACAAGGATGTTGATAAAGCAATTGAAGCTGCAAGAGCTTGCTTTGAAGGTGAATATGGTTCTTATTCAAAGGAAGAAAGAGCAAAACTTTTAAACAAGATTGCTGATAGAATAGAAGAAAATCTAGATCATTTGGCAAAGATTGAAAGTATGGATAATGGTAAGGCTATAAGAGAGACATCAGGTGTTGACCTTCCTTGGGTAGTTGATCACTTTAGATACTTTGCAAGTGTTCTTAGGGCAAGTGAAGACGAAATATCTAAATTAGATGGAAGATTCTTATCCATTAGAACTAGAGAACCTCTAGGAGTTGTTGGACAAATGATTCCATGGAACTTCCCTCTATTGATGGCTGCTTGGAAGCTTGCACCAGCTATAGCAGGAGGAAATACAATTGTTATATCCCCTTCTTCAAATACATCTTTGAGCCTTTTGGAAATGATTAGACTAATAGAAGACTTACTACCAAAGGGACTTATAAATGTTGTTAGTGGTAAAGGATCTAAGACTGGAGAATATCTCCAACATCATAAGGGACTAGATAAACTTGCCTTTACAGGCTCAACAAGCGTAGGTCGTCATATAGGAATATCTGCAGCAGAAAACCTAATTCCTTCTACCCTAGAGCTTGGTGGAAAATCTGCTCACATTATCTTTGATGATTGTGACGTAGAAAAGGCTCTTGAAGGAGCACAAGTTGGTATTTTATTTAACCAAGGAGAGGTTTGTTCAGCAGGATCTAGACTTTTCATTCAAGAAACAATCTACGACGAATTTGTAGAAAAATTAGTAAAGGCTTTTGAAAATGTAAAAGTAGGCGATCCATTAGATCCTACAACTCAAATGGGTGCCCTAAGAGATGAAAAAAGAATCCCAGTTATCCAAGAATTTGTAGATAAAGCTGTAGCTGCTGGCGGAAAAATCCTAACAGGCGGCAAGAGACTAACAGAAAACGGACTAGATAAGGGTGCATTCTATGCTCCAACTATCCTTGCTGATGTGCCAAAAGATAACGATGCTTACAACGAAGAAATCTTTGGTCCAGTTCTTGTAATCAACAAATTCAAAGATGAAGATGATATAATCAAAATGGCAAATGACTCCCACTATGGACTCGGTGGCGGTATCTACTCAAATGATATGTACAGAATTATGAAGGTTGCAAACGGACTTGAAACCGGAAGAATTTGGGTAAATACTTACAACCAATTCCCAGCAGGTGCTCCATTTGGAGGTTACAAAGATTCAGGTATAGGTAGAGAAACAGACAAGCTCGCTCTTGAAGCTTATACTCAAGTTAAAAATATAATAATAGATACATCTAAAGATAAATTAGGTTTCTATTAAAAACAAGCACTTTAAAAGCCAATCCCTAGAGATTGGCTTTTTTTTAGAATGAAACTTTAAATATCAAAGCTATTAGACATAAAATTATTGCTATTGGAGTGTAGAGGTATTTACCGATTTTATACCAGCTATCTCCATATTCTTTGCTAGATCCTTGGTTAATTTCTCCTATTAATTTATCCTTTCCTAAGATATAAAACCAAGTTACAGCTCCAATTGAAGCTCCTATTGGAATAATATATATAGAAATTATATCCATAAATGGTCCCCATTGGCTGATCATTTCTAGATTGACGCCAATACCAAATACGAATATTCCGATTATTACTAAGGCGATAGATCTTTTTATCTTTGGAAATCTATTTATCAAGGATTCTGCAACTACCTCAAACATATTTTGTAAAGATGATATACCAGCAAGGATTACAGCCAGATATAAAATTATAGCGAACAATCTTCCTAAGAACATATTTTGTAAAATTGTTGGTAGAACTTGGAATAACAAACCAGGGCCTCCCGCTTGATCCATATTAAATACCATAATTGCAGGTATTATAACACAAGATGCAATGAGCGCTGAAATAGTATCTAATAAACCTGTTGTTTTGGAGGATGAAACTATATCTTCATCTTTACTTAGATATGCACCACAAACAATCATTCCCGACCCTGTAACAGACAAAGAGAAAAACGCCTGCCCCATGGCTTGGACGATTGTTTTTATATTTAAGTTATTTTTATCAAACCTAAACATATATTTGTATCCTTCAATAGCTCCATCAAGAGTCAATATTCTTATAGCTAAAATAACGAACAAGACAAAGAAAGTTGGCATCATAAACTTATTTGATTTTTCAATGGTGCTAGCTCCCCCTATGCATGTTATAAGTGTGGTAAGAATTACTAAGAAATGAAAAATAACAACTGAGTATTCTTGATTTGAAAATGAGTCAAACCACACGCTAGTATCAACTGTCATAAGCTCACCAGTTAGAGAATCAAATAAGGCCTTGCAAACATAGGCTACTATTACAGAGTAGCCTACAGCAATAAGTAAAGATCCTAATAATGGTATGTATCCTATATTTTTTCCTATAAAATTATCTTTATTTTTACTTTTGAAAGATTTGTAATATGCGCCCAGAGTTCCTGTTTCTGAGTATCTACCTACTGCAAATTCGCTAGAAAGTCCCACATAAGAAAACAAAATTACAAACAAAAGATAGAATAATAAAAATACAAGTCCACCTTGTTGGAATTTGTAAGGAAATCCCCAGACATTCGCCATTCCAACTGCAGATCCTACTGCCGTTAGTATAAATCCTAATTTCGAATTAAATTTGTTCATAAATACTCCTATTCTTAACGCAAAATTTGCCGCGTTAAAGCATGTTAGTATTATATCCCAAACTTTAAATAAGTAAAGTTTTTAAATAAAAAATTCCCCAAAGGGAATTTCTTACATAAAAATTGTTAATATACAAATTATAATTACTAGTGGTGTATAGATATATTTTCCAATATTATACCAAGTATCGCCATATTTTTTAGATGCACCAGAATTAATTTCATCGACAAGAGTTTTTTTGTCGAGAATATAATACCAAGTCACCGCTCCAATCATAGCTCCTATTGGAATGATATAGATTGAAATTATATCCATAAATGGACCCCATAGGCTTATTTTTTCTATGTTAATACCAACTATAAATACAAATAAGGCTAAGGCGAATAAAACTACTTTCCTGTTTAATTTTTCAAACTTATAGTCAAGGGATTCAACTAATACCTCAAACATAATTTGTAAGGAAGAAATGCCTGCAAATAATACCGCAAGATATAAGATTATTGCAAAGAATCTTCCTCCTTCAATATTTTGTAGGATAGTCGGAAGCACTTGGAATAATAAGCCTGGCCCTCCTGCTTGATCCATAGAAAAAACTATCACAGATGGAATCATAACTAAAGCTGCAACCATAGCTGCTATTGTATCTAATAGACCTGTCATCTTTGATGAGTAGATAATATCCTCATCTTTGTGTAGGTAGGCCCCACAAATCATCATGGCAGATCCTGTTATAGATAGGGAGAAAAATGCTTGGCCCATTGCTGATACCAGAGTTTCTATGTTTAAGTGATCATAGTCAAGCCTAAACATATACTTATATCCTTCAAGTGCATTTGGTAGTGTTAATATTTTTATAGCTATGACTAAAAATAAAATAAAAAATGCTGGCATCATAAATTTGCTAGATTTTTCCAAAGTTTTTGCTGATCCTAGACAATTTATTAGGGTAAGTATTATTACTGCCAAATGAAATGGCCATACGGAAAAATCTTTATTTGATAAATCTTCATACCAAATTGAAACATCATTTGTCATGAGAGTTCCTGTTGCTGAGTCAACTAATGCTTTGAATATATAAGAAACTACAACTGCATAACCAATAGTAAGAAGCACTAAACCAAAAAGTGGCAGGATTGAAATGCACATTCCTATTTTTTTGTTTTTATTTTTGCTCTCAAAGGCTTTTTCGTAAGAACCTATTGTCCCTGTTTCTGCTATCCTTCCAATTGCAAACTCACTTGATAGTCCAACATATGAAAACAAGGATATAAAAAATATATAGGCTATTAAGAAAAATAAGCCACCTTCTTGGAGCTTGTAGGGAAATCCCCAGACATTGGCCATGCCGACAGCAGATCCAACCGCTGTCAGAATAAAGCCTAACCTTGAACTAAATTTATTCATTATTATTCCTTTTAACGTTACAAATCTTACTTATACTTTTCTTCTAGAGACTTAATTAAATCGGTATCTTCGAAATAATTTATTCCCATTGCTTTTTTGACTTGTGCTACTTTTTCAACGCCAACTTTTCTGGCTTTGGCAGTTCCTTCTTCTAGTATTTTAAACACTTTCGAAAGGTCTTTTTCATATTCCTTGCGTCTTTGTCTGATAGGCTCTAGCTCTTCTTCCAAAACTTTAATCAAGAACTTCTTACACTTAACATCTCCAAGTCCACCTCTTCTGTAGTGGTCTTTTAGAGCATCTAGATTTTCATAATCAGGCAAGAATTTTTGGAAGTGCTCTGGTTTTGAGAATACATCAAGATAAGTAAATACAATGTTTCCCTCGACCTTGCCAGGATCATCTATATTAATGTGATTTGGATCTGTGTACATACTCATTACTTTTTTCTTTATAGTTTTTTTGTCATCTGCTAAATATATGGCATTTCCTAAAGACTTGCTCATCTTAGCTCCGCCATCTATACCAGGCATTCTTCTCGCAATTTTTGCTTCCGGTAAAACTGCTTTTGGCTCTACAAAAGTCTTTCCATAGATGTTATTAAAGCTTCTAGCTATCTCTCTAGCTTGCTCTATCATCGGTTCTTGGTCTTCTCCAACTGGGATAATATTTGCATCAAATAATAAAATATCCGCAGCTTGGCTTACAGGATAGATTAAGAATCCTGCAGGTAAAGAATTTTCAAAATTTCTTAATTTAATTTCAGATTTAACTGTTGGATTTCTCTCAAGTCTAGATAGAGTTACTAAATTTAGAAAATAAAAAGTTAGTTCTGTTAGCTCTGGTATTTGTGATTGAACAAAAAATGTTACCTTATTAGGATCAAGTCCAACACTTAAGTAATCAAGGGCAACCTCTATTAGGTTTTCTCTTATTTTTGCTGGATTGTCAAAATTATCTGTAAGAGCTTGGCTATCAGCAATCATAACATACATTTGGTCATAAGAAGCTTCATTTTGCATCTTTACTCTATTTTTTAGACTTCCTACATAATGGCCAAGATGAAGTCTACCTGTAGGTCTATCACCTGTTAGTATAATATCTTTCAAAATTTCCTCCATATTTTAAAAAAGGGAAGGTCTACGCCTCCCTCTTTCCTAATTGCTCGCAAGATAGGCATCTATAAATCCTTGGATATTGCCATCCATAACTGATTCTACATTTCCCATCTCATAATTTGTTCTGTGGTCTTTGACCATAGTGTAAGGTTGGAAAACATAGGACCTTATTTGGCTTCCCCAAGCGATTTGTGAATACTTACCTTGTATATCTTCTATTTTTTCTCTTTGTTCTTCTTCTTTGATCTGAACTAGTTTACTCATAAGCAAATTCATAGCTGTCTGTCTATTTTGAATTTGGCTTCTTTCTGCTTGACTAGTAGCTACAACACCTGTTGGAATGTGAGTAATCCTTACTGCAGAGTCGGTTTTATTGACGTGTTGGCCACCAGCTCCGCTCGCCCTATAGGTATCTATCCTTAAATCAGATGGATCTATATCTATTTGGATATCATCATCTAATTCTGGAAAAATATCTACAGATGAAAATGAAGTATGTCTTCTAGATTGGCTATCGAAAGGGGAAATTCTAACTAGTCTGTGAACTCCCTTTTCTCCTTTAAGATATCCATAGGCATAGGCTCCCTTGACATGAATGGTTACAGATTTGATTCCACCGGCTTCTTCGTTATTTAAGTCTTTTATCTCGTATTTAAAGCCACGGTCATCAAAGTATCTTGTATACATCCTAAAGAGCATATCTGCCCAATCTGTCGCCTCAAGACCACCTGCTCCAGCATTTATTGATAGGTATGCGTTATTTTTATCATACTCTCCACTAAGCTGAGTCTTAAGTTTCATAGCTTGAGCAAGCTTGTCGAGTTTTTTTAGAGAAATTTCTACTTCCTCTATAGTTTTAAGCTCGCTATCCTCACTTAGCTCTACCAAATCTAGCATATCTATATTATCTGCTATGCCATCTTTGAGCTTATTATAATCTTCTAAGTCATCTTTTTTTAGAGCCAAATCTGCCATAGTTTTTTGGGCAGCATCAGAATCATTCCAAAAGTCTGGACTTTGAGATTTTTTCTCAAGATTTTCTATTTCCTCTTTTAACCTAGCTGGGTCAAAGAGAATCTCCAATCAAATTCAATTTTTTTGTCAGATCGTCAATCTCTGATCTTAATTCAAAAATTTCTTTCATATTATTTCTTTACGTTAGATTTCTTTGCTTCACGTTCAAGTCTTCTTCTCTCAGCTCTATTTAGATTTTCTAGATTATCTTCATCTTCGACATCTTCTAGACTTTCTTCAGCTGGTCTTAGGACTTGTTTTCTTTCAATATTTTGTCTGATTTCAACACCGAGCATGTATTTCACTGTGTCTTCTTGGATTGATCTTGTCATATCCTCATACATTTCGAAACCTTCGTTAGTGTATGCTCTAACTGGATCTTCTTGACCCATAGCTCTTACGCCGATTTCTTTTCTCATTTGATCCATTGCGTCGATGTGATCCATCCATTTTTGATCTATTACTCTAAGAAGAATTACTCTTTCAACTTCTCTCATGTTTTCAGATCCAAATTGAGCTTCTTTATCTTCATATTTAGCAAGAGTTGCATCTGTAATATAGTCAATTAAATCTTTTTGAGTATAAGAGTTGATATTTTCAAAGTGTAGGCTTGCTACTGGCATTGATAGACCATTTAGATAGTTTAGGAGTGCAGTCATTTCCCAGTTTTCTGGTTTTACTTCAGGGTTAGTGAATGTATATACTGCATTTTCTATAACATCTTTGATCATGCCAATGATTGTTTCTTTCATGTCTTGACCAAATAGAACTTCTCTTCTTTCGTTGTAGATGATTGTTCTTTGTTTGTTCATAACATCGTCATATTGAAGGACTCTTTTTCTTGTTGCGAAGTTATTTGCTTCTACTCTTGTTTGAGCACGTTCAACTGCCTTTGTTACCATCTTAGAAACTATAGGTTCATTTTCATCATAATTGTATTTATCAACAAATTTAGCTACAGCTTCTCCACCATTTAGTCTTACCAAATCATCTTCTAGTGATATGAAGAATCTTGACCTACCTGGGTCTCCTTGACGTCCTGAACGACCTCTTAACTGGTTGTCGATACGACGTGATTCGTGTCTTTCAGATCCTATGATATAAAGACCGCCAGCTTCCTTTACCTCTTCAGCTTCTGCCTTTATTTCTGGTCTGTAGATATCTTTGTAGTGTCTATATTTCTTTCTAGCATCAAGAACTGCTTGGTCAGTTGTTTCTGCAAAGGAATCAACTTGTTCTAGCACTTCTTCAGCTACACCTTCTCTTTTAAGTCTTGACATAGCCATATGATCTACGTTACCACCTAGCATAATATCAGTACCACGTCCAGCCATGTTGGTTGCGATTGTTACTTGGTTTAATCTACCTGCTTGAGCAACTATATCTGCTTCTCTTTCGTGGTTTTTAGCATTTAAGACTGTGTGAGATATACCAGCCTTTTTAAGGGCTTCTGATAATCTTTCACTCGCTTCTATTGAAATAGTACCTACTAGGATTGGTTGACCTGTAGCGTGAACTCTATTAATTTCATCTATAATTGCATTATATTTTCCACGTTCATTTATATATACATAGTCAACATCATCTTTTCTTTGAACAGGTCTGTTAGTTGGAATTTCTACAACGTCTAGCTTGTAGATTTCATCAAACTCATCTTCTTCTGTCTTAGCAGTACCTGTCATACCAGATAGTTTGTCATACATTCTAAAGTAGTTTTGGAAGGTAATTGTAGCAAGTGTTTTACTTTCTGCTTTTACTTCTACGCCTTCTTTAGCCTCTATTGCTTGGTGTAGACCATCTGAGAACCTTCTACCTTGCATGATACGACCAGTAAACTCATCTACTATCTCTACTTCGCCGTGGTTTACTACATAGTCAATATCCCTTGTCATTGTAGTATTTGCCTTTAGGGCGTTGTTGATATAGTGAGCAAGCTCGATATTATCAGTATCAGATAGGTTTTCTATACCAAAGAATTTCTCTGCTTTAGCTGTACCTTTTTCAGTTAGGTTAGATGTTTTTCTCTTTTCATCTACTAAGAAGTCTACATCTTCTACCTTAAATTCCCTATCAAATGGATCGATATCAGCATCTTCATTTGGATCTAGGATTCTTCCTTCAAGAGTTTGGATAAATTCATTTGCCTTCATATAAGTATCTGTAGATTCATCCCCTTGACCAGATATAATAAGAGGAGTTCTAGCCTCATCTATGAGGATAGAGTCAACCTCATCGACTATAGCATAGTGAAGGTCTCTTTGAACCATATCATCTTTGTAAATTACCATGTTATCTCTTAGGTAGTCAAAACCGAATTGGTTGTTTGTACCGTAAGTTATATCTGCATTGTAATTTTTCTTTCTTTCATTATTTGTAAGTCCATAAACTATACAACCAACAGTTAAACCAAGGAAGGTATGTACCTTACCCATCCACTCTTGGTCACGCTTAGCTAAGTAGTCGTTTACTGTAACTACATGAACTCCCTTTCCTGATAGAGCGTTTAGGTATGATGGAAGGGTTGCTACAAGAGTTTTACCTTCACCAGTTCTCATCTCTGCGATTTGTCCGTTGTGAAGAACAATACCACCTAATAATTGAACAGGGTAATGTTTAAGTCCCAAAACTCTAGAACTTGCTTCTCTAACAACTGCAAATGCCTCAACTAATAGATCATCTACAGTTTCTCCTTGTTGTAATCTTTGTTTAAATTCACTTGTCTTATTCTGTAATTGTGTATCAGTCAGTTGTTGCATTGATTCATCTAGGGCAAGGATTTGATCGACAAGTTTTTGGTTTTGTTCGATTTCCTTTTCACTAAATGACTTAAATAAATTAAATAACGCCAAATTATTCACTCTCCAATTCTTCTTATGTAAGATCCTTAATTAGGATAGAAAGGATTTTACTCTTATATATTAAAGCATAATCATCAATTTGTAAAATAAATTGCCTAAGCTTTAGATATTCGCTTCTTATACTATACCAGTTAATTCTGATAAAAAAATTATTTTAGAAGATTTTTATTATTTTTTGACTAAATGGGTACAGAAAAATGAGGACCTAAAAGGCCCTCACAAATTATATATAAATAACAAAAGTTTTAAGCTAGTCTAAGTGTGGAATTATTTGACCATAATCCCCTTTCTTTCTTCTATATACAACTCTAACTTGCATATCGTCTGCGTCTAGGTATACGAAGAAGTTGTGGTCCAAAAGCTCCATTTGTAAGATTGCTTCTTCAGCACTCATTGGCTTAACATGAATCTCTTTTTTTCTTACAATGTTTACTTCTTTGTCATCGTCATCTTTATAAGGATCAAAGTTATCAAACTTAATACTTTGACCACTTTGCCTATCTCTCATAAGTTTTGTCTTATTTTTTCTGATTTGACGAACTAGACCATCTATATTTTTATCTATAGCAGTTTGGTAGGTAGGATCAGTAGTTTCGGATCTTAGAATTTTGCCTCCATCTAAGATAGCAGTAGTTTCAACAACAAAGTCGTTACCCTCTTTGGCAAATCTAACATCCATTTCTTGTTGGTCGTGGAAGTATTTATCTAGCCTATCAAATTTCTTTTCTGATTCATTTCTGATATCATCTGTAAGTGTAAAATTCTTGGCTATTAAATTCAATTTCATAATATCCTCCTATTGTCTTTTTATATTATTACCCAATAAAAATAAAAATAAACGTTTTCTTTTCAAAAAATCAAAATATAAAGTATAATGTGAAAAGATATATAAAGGAGTAAGTATGGAAGATACAAAATTAAAAGATATTCTAAATTACGAGTTTTTATCAGATCTTTCTATAACTGATGATGGGAAAAAACTTTTCTACAAGAAAACTCGTCCTAACTATAAAGAAAACAAGTACGATACTAATATTTTTATCTATGATCTAAAAACTAGCGAAAATTATAAGGCTACAGATGATGATAAAGCTACAATATTCACTTTTAATGAAGATTCTAATCTTATCTACAAGAAATCATCCACCGATGAAGAAGATGTATTTTTTGTAAAAGAAGGATCTGGTGTAGGTAGAAAATTCTTTTCTATTAAAAAAGATGTTCAATCTATCAAGTTTTTAAAAGATAATCTCTACCTAATAAAAGCTTCAGAAAAAAAGACAAAAGAAGAAAAAGATAGAAAAAAGGAAAATTCTTATTTCAAAGAGATAGATAAACTTCCTTTTTATTTAAATGGAGCTGGATTTATCGAAGAAGAAAAATCTTCTTATTACATCTACAATATTGCTAATGATGAGCTTAAGTTAATAACAGAATCGACTTACGAAAACAAGCTATACTTTTGTGATATAAACAAAAATTTAGACAAAATCTTATTTTTAAGGGAAAATTCCACACCAAACAAAGTCATGGATCTTAGGGAAGATTTAATTCTTTTCGACTTAAAAACCAATTCAGAAAAAACCTTAGTAGCCAATGAATTTTCTTTTTTTACGGCTAAATTTATAGAAGATGAGATAATTTTCGTAGCTACTGATATGAAAAAAGGTGGTATAAACGAAGACTGTTTCATATACAAAATAAATTTTGATGGTGCATATGAAATAATATCTCCTAGCGATTTTGATATGTCCTTTGGCAATTCTCTTGGCACAGACAGCCGTTTTGGAGGAGCTAAAACTTTTGATGTTTATAATGATAGGCTTTATTTTGTAGTAACCCATTTTGAAAATGCCCCACTTTATTCCATAGATCTTAGAGGAAACCTCAGAAAAGAAATAGAAGATGAAGTGGAAGATTTTGCTGTAAATGATGACGATATTTATTACTTGTCTATGGGGGCTGATACATTAGGCGAAATAAAGAAAAAGGGATGCAAAAAGCCTCTAGTAGAAAATAAAATTAAAACAAATGTATGCAAGATAGAAACATTTGACTTTAAGTCAAACAACGATACCTTGAAAGGCTATGTTGTTTTGCCTAGAGATTTTGATATTAACAAAAAATATCCTACCCTTCTTTCTGTTCACGGAGGACCAAAAACCGAATTTTCTGATATTTTACACCACGAACACCAAATGTTTGCAAACGATGGATATATTATAATTTATACCAATCCTCATGGCTCAAGTGGTAGAGGTGTCGAGTTTTCTGATATAAGAGGAAAATACGGCGATATAGACTATGATGATTTGATGACTTTTACCGATCTTGCTATAGAAAAATATCCTCAAATAGATACTAATAAAATGGGTGTCTATGGCGGAAGCTACGGTGGATTTATGACCAATTGGATAATAGGACATACTAATAGGTTTAAGGCAGCTTGTGCCCAAAGATCTATATCTAACTGGACAAGTTTTTATGGAGTCTCTGACATAGGATATTATTTTGCAAATGATCAAACTGCAGGAGATATTTGGGATAATCTTGAAAAAATGTGGGACCAATCCCCTATTAAATACGCAAAAAATGTTAAGACACCAACTCTATTTATCCACTCTGATGAAGACTACAGGTGTCCATTAGAACAAGGGCTACAAATGTATACTAGGATAAAATTAAATGGAGTTGATACAAAAATGTATCTATTCCACGGAGAAAACCACGAACTATCTAGGTCTGGAAAACCAAAGGGCAGAATAAAAAGACTAGAAGAAATCAAAGCTTGGTTTGACAAATATTTAAAAGATGAAAATTAAGAAGAAAAACTTCAAAAACTTTTTATTAAATCTATTAAATAGGATGTCAAGACACGATATAACTACGTATTCTGCTGCCCTATCCTTTTACCTCTTGCAAGCCTCAATTCCGCTAATGATGGTACTTGTAACTGTGCTTTCATATTTTTTGGCAGGCAAGGAAGATATAATATTTAAGTTTGTAGATTTTTTACCTAATACAACGAGTAAACTAATTGTAGATGCAATTAATATTTTGTTAATTTCATCCCAATCAACAACAGTAACGACCCTTACAATCTTGTTTGCATTGTGGTCTGCTACTTCTGGTATCAACAAATTAATAAACGCTATAAACCACGCTTACGGACTTCATAACAACAAGCAAGCTATCAAGCAAAGGTTGATGAGTATAGTATTTACCCTAGTATTTATATTTTTGATAGTCTTTTTGCTGATATTTCAGATTTATGGGTCAAGTATCATAGGAATATTTAATTCTCAGATAATTGAAAAAATCACAGTGCACTTTAATACAAATATCCAATCGGCCCTTGATATGATATCATCACCATTATTTAAACTATTTTCCTATATAGTTCCATTTTTAATAATGGCCTTAGCAGTTGGTTTATTTTACAAATATTCCCCATCCAATTCTAAAAATAGGATTAGGAATAGGGAGGCTTTCTTGGGTGGGCTGTTTGTAAGTATTGCAATATCTCTTGCAACCTTTATTTACTCTTATTTTATAAATAACTTCTCCAACCAATCACTAGTTTATGGAGCCTTGGCTGGAATATTAGCCTTATTTATCTGGCTGTTAATAGTTTCTACCATGTTAATTTTAGGAGCAGAATGTATAGCTGCCTACAGAGAAGGATACAAGAAAGATTTCTTTGATAAAAATGTAGACAAGGCTCAAAACGGAAAGATAAAGAAAAAAGTTACTGACTTATTTAAAAGGAAAACCAATGAAAAGTGAAATGAGACGATTTATTAAAAATCTTAGACGTGAGATGACTGAAGAAAAAATTACCGAAATCTCAAATCAAATCTATAAGAATTTGATAGAACTTGACCTATATAAAAATGCAAAATCAATATTCGTCTATCTATCAATGGATAAAGAAATTGATACCTACAAAATCATAAATCACGCACTAGAAAATGGCAAGAAAGTTTTTGTTCCCTACCTTGAAAATAAGAAAATGTATCTAAGAAGACTAAAAAGTTTAGATGATCTAACTGAAGGATCCTTTGGGATAAAAACTTCTACGAATGAAGAAAGCATAGCTAATCCAGATCTTAGCCTTGTGCCTGGCCTTTCATTTGATGAGAATAAAAATAGGTTAGGCTACGGCGGTGGATATTATGATAGGTTTTTAGCAAACTCTGATACAATTTCTATCGGATTATTTGCAGAGATAACTAAATCAATTGAAATTCCAACAGATGAAACTGATGTCAGCCTTGATTATATTCTCACAGAAAATGGAATTTTTTAAAAATTATGAAAATATATTTGACACTTTTAAAAAGTCTGTGTATAATTTGAACCATAGAAAATAAACTGTGATAAGAAAAGTAGATTTGACGGACCTACCCAGAGAGACTATGGTTGGTGGAAATAGTTTAGCGAAATCAGATTGAAAATGGCCTTTGAGTTTCTTACCTGATATTTAAGGTAAGACGTGTTCGCACGTTATAGCGATAGAGTATGTTGGTACTCGATGAGTTATTAATTGTGAGATTAATTTAAATTTTAGGTGGTAACACGTGGCAGAGCCTCGTCCTTTATAGGATGGGGCTCTTTTTGAATTAATTTTTAAGGATACATAGTGAATTTTCTAATGGCGCCAAATTTGTAAGAATGTTGAAAGTAGAAAATAATATAAGAGGTAAAGAAAATGACAAAAAGATTTTTAACAGTTGGTTCGTTACTTAGAGATGAAGATTTACTAAAATACAAAAGAGAAATAGAAAAAAGAGATGACATATCATATCCTTTCTACGATGACCTTGACGGTTATAAGGAATGTGAAGATAAAGCAGTAGCTAATGTTGTGGAAGAACAAATAAAAAGAGGTCTTCCAGAAATAACTGATGGTGAATATTCTAAGTCCTTGTGGCACCTTGACTTCGTTTGGGGTCTTAGCGGTTGTGAGAGATTTATAAAAGATAACGGATATTTCTTTAGAGAAAAAGATTCTGATGATAAATTTGAAACAAGAAAAGATATAGGTATTAAGATAACTGGAAAATTATCCGGCAAAAATCACCCATTTATTGAGCATTTCAAAAGACTAAAAAAACTAGCAAATGGAAGAAGCATTGTAAAACAATGTATCCCTTCCCCATCTCATATTTATGGTGAGCTTTTAAACTTCGGTTTCATAGATGAATCTACCTATTATGAATCTAGCGAAGATTTCTTAGAGGATTTAATTAAAGCCTACAAAGAATTTTTAGACGATTATAAAAATGCAGGTGGAGAGATCATCCAATTTGATGATTGTCTATGGGAGCAATTTGCCAAGGAAAACAAGGAAAACCAATATGATAACAACCAAACTGACCTTGATAAGGACCTTACCCTCGCCCAAAAATATATTGATATAAATAATGAGCTAATAGATTACGCTCACAGTCTTGGGCTTAAAGTTTACACCCACAATTGTAGGGGAAACTATGCATCAAGAAACTTCTCTGATGGTACTTATGAATCCATAGCAGATTTATTCTTTAAAAACCTAAAATACGATAGATTTTACCTAGAGTGGGACGATGACAGAGCTGGATCAATAAATGCCCTAAAGGCTTTCTCAAATAGAGATGATGTGGAGGTTGTCCTAGGACTCTTGTCAAGTAAAACTAATAGCCTAGATGATGAAAAAAGAGTATTAGATCTCTTAGATGAGGCAAGCAAAATTATTCCAAAAGATAGGCTCTACCTCTCTCATCAATGTGGTTTTGCTTCTTGTGATTGTGGAAATGAGCTAACAATCGATGAGCAATGGAAGAAAATTAACCAAGGTCAGAAAATTGCACAAGAGTTTTGGGGTGAATAATGACAGATCCAAGATTATTATTAGAAAAATTGAAAGAAAAAACTTGGCTTAGTTTAAGTCACCCAGTTAATGATGAAATACCACACTTTGAAGCCTTCGATAAAGTAAAAATTGAGGATGTGGCAAGTATAGATAAGGATGGATTTTGGGGTTGTCAGATAAATATAGGTAGCCAATATGGAACCCACATAGACGCTCCCAACCACTTCGCTAAAAATACCAGAAGTCTTTTAGAAATTCCTTTTTCTGAAAGATGTTTGAATCTTTTTGTAATAGATATAAGTAAAAAAGTAGAAGATAATCCTGACTATGAGCTAAGCCTTGAAGATATCAAACAATTTGAAGAAAAATATGGACAAATAGAAGAAAATTCTTTCGTAGCCCTTAGAACTGATTGGGCAAAAAGGTTCTCAGATAAAGATTCCTTTATCAATAAAGATAAGAACGGAGTTGAGCACACCCCTGGTTGGTCCCTTGAAGCTCTCACCTTTCTCAATGAAAAAAGAAAGGTCTGTGCTATAGGTCATGAAACTTTAAATACTGATGCTGGTATAAAGCTATACGAAAATAAGGCTCTAGAAGCAGAATATTATTGGCTAAGCCAAAATAAGTACCAAGTAGAAATCCTAAATAACTTGGATAAACTCCCATATACAGGTGGAATCATTATAATTTCCTTCCCACAAATAGAAGATATCTCAGGTTTTGGAGTAGAAGCAACTGCAATTTTTTAAATAAATATTCCAAAACTTATACATTTAAATCTCCTAAATAAAAAGCTTAGCGATAAAATCCGCTAAGCTTTTAAAATACCTATTTATTTTTTGGTTCAATTTTATCTTTGCCGCCCATATACATTTGAAGTGGTTCAGGAATTCTAACGCTTCCATCTTCTTGTAATAGATTTTCAAGGAAAGCTATTAGCATTCTAGGTGGGGCAACTACAGTATTGTTTAGAGTATGAGCAAAGTATGTTCCGTCTTCTCCTCTAAGTCTTATACCTAAACGTCTTGCTTGAGCATCTCCTAGGTTAGAACAAGATCCAACTTCGAAATATTTTTTCTGTCTTGGACTCCATGCTTCAACGTCACAAGATTTTACCTTAAGATCTGCAAGGTCTCCTGAACAACATTCTAGAGTTCTTACTGGAATTTCTAGACTTCTAAAGAAATCTACAGTGTTGTTCCACAATTCATCGTAAAATTTCTTAGAATCTTCCGGTTTACAGATTATAACCATTTCTTGTTTTTCAAATTGGTGGATTCTGTATACTCCACGTTCTTCTATACCGTGAGCTCCAACTTCTTTTCTAAAGCATGGAGAATAAGATGTCATTCTAAGTGGCATCTTTTCTTCTTCAGTTATAGTATTGATAAACTTACCAATCATTGAGTGTTCACTTGTACCTATTAGGTAAAGATCTTCTCCCTCAATCTTATACATCATATCTTCCATTTCTGAAAAGCTCATTACACCAGTAACAACATCAGATCTAATCATAAATGGAGGGATGTAATATGTGTATCCCCTATCAATCATGAAATCTCTCGCATAAGAAAGGATTGCTGAGTGAAGTCTTGCTATATCTCCTCTTAGATAATAGAAACCTGCACCTGAAGTTTCTCTTGCAGCATCAAGGTCTACTCCGTCAAAGCTTTCCATAATATCAATATGATATGGCACTTCATAATCTGGTACTACAGGATCTCCGTACTTTTCGATTTCAACATTTTCGCTGTCGTCTTTTCCTATTGGAACAGTATCATCTATAATTTGAGGGATGACTTGCATTCTCTTCTTAACTTCAGCTGCAAATTTTTCTGTATCAGCTTCTATATGCTCTAGTTTATCATTTATATCCTTAACTAGTTTCTTAGCATCTTCTGCAGCTTCCTTCTTGCCTTGTGCCATTAGAGCACCGATTTCTTTACTAGTTTTATTTCTTTGACTTCTTAGGTTATCCCCCTCAGTTTTAAATGATCTAAGTTTTTCATCAAGGTCTAAAACTTCATCAACTAGCTTTAGTTTATCATCTTGAAACTTCTTTTTAATATTCTCTTTTACAAGATCAGGGTTTTCTCTAAGTAACTTAATATCAATCATAATTTCTCCTTATAAAATATAAAATAAATAAAAAAGACCTCTCCCCAATTGGGACGAAGGTCTCGTGGTGCCACCCAAATTATGCAAATAAATGCCTTAATTCTTATATGCTCAAAGGTAGATTCACTAGGTCCGTACAAGAGATTTTCACCAACCATCTCCTCTCTAAATGCCTTCACTAGCTACTAAGTCTTCTCAGCGCACTATCAAATTTACTAACATTATACAGTAATTATCAAATATCTCAAGAACATAATTTTTATAAAAAATTAACCCTACTTGTGTTATAATAAGTAAGTTAGGACGGAGTTAAAATGGAAAAGAAAAGAATAAAAAAAATAAAGTTTAACTATATTACCATGCTAAAAGCACTAAGCTTAATTGCGGTATCTCTCTATCATTTATTTAGTCACAGACTTTCTGGAGGGTTTTTAGGTGTAATAATCTTTATGATTATATCGGGATTTTTCCTAGCCAAATCTTCTAAGAAAAGCTCTGAGATTAGCGATATTAATTTTTTTATTGGAAAAATAAAAAGAAGGATATTTAAGATAGTATCTCCAATGTGGATCATAGTTTCTATATCGCTTTTGGTCTCTTTGATATTTGCAAGAGATATCTTCGATGATAGTATAAGAAGTTCTATACCTACAATATTGGGTTTTGAAAATATCAGAGCAATCATAAAAGGAATATCCTATTTTGATAGGTCTGGAAATTTCAATATATTTACCCACCTTTGGTATATTTCAGTATACGTGCAATTTATAATAATCTACTACACTATAGATTATCTTATTAATAGATACCAACTAAATAGCAAAAGAATAGAAATATTTGCCATACTTACAATAATTTCAACTGCTATTAGCTACTATCTTTCTTTTGCAAAAGCAAGTATAGTTAGAATCTACTATGGAACAGACGTAAGACTTTCTGCATTTTTTGTAGGTGTAATAGGGTTTTTAATCTATGAAAAATTTAAAGATGAACTAGATAAATTAGACTTAAAGAAAATAATTTATGTGCTATTAGCTCTTGTAATTGTGCCTTTTTTCTTTATAAATGGTAAAAACTTGCGGGTTTACAGGACATTTTTCCTAGTCTATCAATTAATCGTAGTAGTTCTTATTATAGTTATCTATAGATTTGAAGAAACAAACCCTAAGAAATACAAGGATTATAATCCTTTTTTCAAATTTCTAATTTGCTTGGGAGATAGGTCTTACTATTACTATTTGTGGCAGTATATTGTCCAAGTTTTTATGACTTATCTTTTCATAAATAAGATAGCTAATAGAGTTTTATTTTATCTTGTGGGATTAGTAGTGTTAGTTGTATTAGCAGAAATATCTTATTATTTTAGAAGAGTTAAAAAATCCTTAAAGATTAAAAGCTTGATAGGTGCCCTTTTTCTTGTAGGAATATTAAATATAGTTTCTTTGGCTATTGGCAATAAAAAAGAAGCTCAAATGAATGAATTTAAGAAAGAATTTTCTAAAAATGAAGAAGAAATTGATAAGAGAAATGAACTAGCTAAGAAAAATAACAAAAATAAGCCTAAAAAAAATATAGGTAATAAAGATAAGAAACAAGTAAATGATAACTTTAAAGAAAAGCCTTACGATGATTTTGATTTCACAGAAAATGAGCTAACTTACCTAAAAAATATATCAATCACAGCAATTGGCGATTCAGTTTTAGTTAATATCGACTCTTATCTAAGAGAATTTGTTCCAAACCTCTACTTAGATGGTGAAGTTGGTAGAAGCATGTCAGATGGTCCAAATACACTTTTAAATATCGAATCTCAAGTTGGTTTAAATGATTTTATCTTAGTTGTATTGGGTTCTAACGGACTAGAATCAACTGACGATATGCAAAAAATTGTAGATGAAGCAGGTGGACGAGATGTGTATTTTGTAAATACTAGCCACTTACAATCATATATGGATCAGGTAAATAAAGAAATTAAAACTTTTACTGATAATAATCCCAAGGCACACCTAGTAGATTGGAGAAGTTTTGTAAAAGATCGTGATGACCTTCTTGCAGTCGACAGAGTCCACCCAAATGTTGATGGAAGCTATGGTTTTGCTAAACTAATTTTAAGAAAAATCCTCAATACAAATAAGGTAAACCCTTAACTAGATAAATCCTTTGATTTAATTTCAAAGGATTTTTACTTTACTTAATTTGATAATTTAGTTATAATTTTAATAGTCTATAAATCTAAGTCAGACATTTGGATTTCACAAATTTGGAGATACCAAATTTATTACTTGATTTATAGAAAATATATTTTGGCATCGAAAGATGCGATGAACGGTATCCTTTGTGAACCGTATCAGGAGGTAACAATGAAAAATAAAACAATCAGCAGTAGAAAGCTTGTGACTTCGGCAATGCTTGGTGCAATCACTATAGTATTAAGCCTAACTCCACTCGGTCTTATTCCATTAGGATTTATTAATGCGACTACCATGCACATTCCTGTAATAATAGGTGCTATAGCAGAAGGTCCAATCGTTGGAGCACTAGTTGGACTCATTTTTGGAGTTTCATCATTACTAAACGCTCTACTAAGAAATCCTAGCCCGGTATCATTTGTATTTTACAATCCATTAATATCTGTTCTTCCAAGAATTCTAATTGGAATTACCAGTTATTATGCCTACAAGGCTTGCCTTAAGATAAATGATAATAAACTAAAAAATCTAGCCAAAGTTTTATGGGCTACAATTTCCCTAGCTTTAGTTTACCTACTAGTTAAAAACATCAAGGCTGGAAAATCAACAACAAATATTATCTTTGTTGTAATCTTGCTTTTGGTAGTTGTGGGACTATTTATCTATTCCAAAAAATCAGCCAAAGGCGATTTCCCAATAGCAATAGGTGCTTTTGTAGGATCTATGACAAATACAATCTTAGTTCTAGGTGGAATATATCTAATATATGCAGAAGAATATGTAAAGACTCTTGGCATTCCTTTAGAAAGTGCAAGATCTGCTATTCTTGGAGTGACGATTACAAGTGGAATACCTGAAGCGATTCTTTCAGTTATCCTATCTACAGCAGTTATAAAGGCCCTTAAATCATCAAGGAGGTAAGATGCTTCTAGCAATTGATATAGAAAATAGAACTACTAATTTTGGATTATTTGAAAGTGATAAAATGCTTGCAAATTTCACTCTTGCCAGTAGCAAAGATAGGTCTGCTAGTGAACTTTACCTTGTAATTAAATATCTACTTCTAGACAAAAAAATAGATATGGATAAAATAGATGACGTAATAATATCATCTGTTGTCCCAGAACTAGATAAAACTTATGCTACAATTGGAGAAAACATCATTGGAAAAAGTCCAACATTTATATCTGCCGGTCTTAAGATTGGAATAAATATAAAATGCGACAATCCAAAGGACGTTGGAAGTGATAGAATAATTAGGGCAGTTGGTGCAAGAGATAGATTTAAAGATGACCTAATAATAATTTCCGCATCAACTATAACAACCATTGACTATATCAACAGCAAAAAAGAATTTGTAGGTGGTTTGATTATGCCAGGCATAAATCTCTTCCAAGAATCCTTATTCAAGGAAAGCGCCAAGCTTCCTCAAGTTGAAATAATTAAAAGTGAAAAGATCTTAGGAAAAACTACAACTAGCGCTATGCAAAACGGTATATATTTTGCCTACAAATCAGCAATTATTTCTATAATTGATAGAATAATAGACCAACATAAATTAGATATTAAAAACACCAAAATAATTATAAGTGGTGAGTACAATAGTCTTATACAAAATGAAAAATATAAGCTAGAGACCATTTCGAACCTTGGTCTATATGGGTTAAATAAAATTTATAAACTAAATATGAAAAAATAAGTACTTTAAAAGAGCTCATAATTGAGCTCTTTTATTATCTAATAACTTTTATTTGACCTTTTTTCTTTTTCTTAACACTACTATTATCAAAACTAGAAGAATTATTATAAATGGCCAGAACCTCACTACGAATACTATCGTATCAAATACAAAGGCTTTTACTAAGGCAAAGGAATCTTCAAAGGCGATTTTTATCCTCTCACCCAAGTTAGGGTTTTTATTTATTCTCCTATTATAGGAAAAAACTTCTCTTACATAAATATTGAATGTATCGTAGCTAATTCTTTCATCCAAATCATTTTTATCTTCATTTATTTGGTCCAGTTCTGTTTCAATCTCAAGTATTTTACTTTGAATAGCCAAAGTATCTTCTATAGTAGCAGCACTTTTCAAAAGCTCATTCAGTTTGGCGATTTCTTTTTCTTTGCTAGAAATTAGCTTATTTATATCTACATATGGCTTATTTAAGTCATTTATGTATTCGTTACTCGAAGATAATCTCCCGAGTTTTTCGATGTTTTCTTTGAAATCTTTTGACTTATCTTTAGGTATTTTTACAGTCACATTAAGATTTCTAAGAGTCCCTTCATCTGTGACATAAGAATTGTAATTTTGAGATAAAACCATTATCTCATCATCATTTATTAGATCTTTTACTTTTGATACATCACTATCGAAATCAACAGTCTCAAGTTCTATATCATATATTTTCTCTTTATTATCTTTATCGTAAGAATACTCTCTATTTTCTAGACTGCTATCATCCTCGATAGTCTTCTCCTCTGCATAATCTACTGCTTCTTTTGTAGAGATTACACTTCTATCTTCAGTCACATAAGAATTGTAGGCAGCGCACGATGTTAGAGATATGGATAAAGTTAAAACTAAAGCTATAAATGATTTTTTCCTCATATAATCACCTTCCTTTTTATTTTTATACCCCTTTAGCTAAATAAAATATAAATATATGTGCCAAAGTCATTAACGGAAGAGTAATCATAAACTTTTTATGTTTGGTCTTGTGGTGGATTATTTTCATTGTAATATACATAGTAAAAGCTGACCCCAACATTCCTACAAGTAAGAGTACATTTTCTCTTATCCTATTTCTCCTAAATTTCTTGCTAGCTATTTTATCGTAACAAGTTAGAATTATTCCTATAATGTTGATAGTAATCAGATAAATTATAAGCTCTATTTCCATAACAAAAAACTGGTGAAAATCCACCAGTTAACCGCCTTTCCTTATTTATTGATAAAGTTATCAATTGCCTTTTGAGGAATTCCTATATCTTCTATAACACACTTATCTCTAAGTCTATTTATATTATAAATCCCTTTTTTCATAACTTGCATACAAACAATCAAATCGCTATCAACAACCTCTCCCCACTCTTTTCCAGTACTTGCATCAAGCCCTGACGGAATGTCGATAGATATTGTATATTTCATTGTCCTATTGATAAGAGAGATAACAAAAGCCTCAACTCCTTGAACAGTCCTGTTTAAACCTGTACCAAAGATTCCTTCAACTATGGTTGATACTTCACTTAGGTTTTCTTCCATTTGATTTATATCATCTATGCTTATTACTTCATATATTCTATCAGTTAGTTTTTCGCAAGCTCTATAATTTAAAATAAATTCTTCACTAGCTTTATTTAAATCACCGACTATATATATTTCAACATAGAAATTGTTTGCTAATAAATTTCTAGCAAGAGCAAGACCATCTGCTCCATTATTGCCACATCCAACAACTATGGCAAAGGACTTTCTAATATCCAAATTTATATTTTTCATAAGAGCAAGCCCTGATCTTTCTACCAAACAAATAGCTGGGATTTTTAAGACATTTATGGCATAATTATCAATTTGTTGCATCTTATCTCTATCAACTACAAGCATTTTTTACCTCAATCTCAAATCTTCACCAAATATTTCATATATCCTACTATTATTGCCCATTATCCTAGAAAAAATTCTAGAACCGTAGACTTCTTGGAGAGCCTCTTCGTCCAAATTTGATGAAAATATTATTGGCTTTCCATCGTTCATTCTTTCATTTACAACATCAAATAAATTTGACCTATCGGATTGACGGCTGGCTTCTGCGCCTAAATCATCTATTATTAGTAGGTCACAATCAAATATCAACTTGTATTTTTCCTCTAAGTTCTCACGTCTATCCTCAAATGCATATAGATAATCATTTAAAAATTTAAAAAGTTTGGTTGATGTCATATATACAACAGAAAAATTCCTATCTAGTATTTCTTTAGCAATTGAATTAATCAAAAATGTTTTTCCCCTACCTACATCACCATATATGTAGACATTTCCAGTTTCATAGACGAAATTATTAATAAATCTCTTTAAATCATTTACAACATATCTCATATTTTCATATGGACTTGCACCCTTTTCTATGTTTACATTCTTTGAAAATAGGTTTATATTAAATGAATTAAAGTTTTCTTCTGCTATTTGATTTTTGATGTTTGATTGGCTGTATTTTTGATCGATTATTAGTTGTTTTCTGCATGAACACATCTTAGTTCCTACGAAACCTGTATCCTTGCAAGCTTCGTGGAAATATTTTATATCCATATAATCTCTGGAAAAACCATTTATCTCTAATAATCTTCTTTTTTCTTTAGTTAGAAAGTTGATTTTTTCCTCATAGCTTCTTGTATCAACTCCACTTGCTATTAGCTTTAGAGTAGTAAAACCAATTTCTTTGATTTGCTTATCCAAAGATTTTATTTGTGGGACTTTTTCATAAACTTCCGCTATCCTTCTATCTTGGTTAATCTTGTCATCTTTCCTTCTTTGTTCAAGAATGGCACTTGCCTTTTGACTAGGAGTCATTGTCCTCACCTCTTTGTTCTAGGATTTGATTTAATCTTTCTTCTTTTCTTCTTTGGATAAAAGATGAAACTTCTTTATTTGTATTGTTATTTTGTCCAGATCTAGGATTTGCCTTTCTTCTGTACTGGCGAGGAGATCTTGATCTTAGAAGTTTGTCTCTTTCTTCTTTCATCCTTAGATCATTTAGACTTGATATGTTTTGATCTCTCCATGTTTTTACAAAACCCATTACATATTTGACATCAACATTTCCACTTAACTTAGCCTGCCTAAAAGCTTCAGTTACAAGTTCTGGATCACAATTATATTCGAGAATTGTTTCTTGAATCCTCGTAATATCTGCCGGTGTTAGATTTCTATTTATCATTGTTTCAATATTTGTAAACATGATTGATTTTCTTTGAGCTAAATCATAAGCAGATTCACTTGACTCGTTATCCTCACTGTCGCCAAAATACATCTGCCTTAGGGAAACTATTTCTATATAATCAGTTCCATTGTCAGCTCTTTTTTGTCTAAAAATCCCCATGTTGACCCAATATTCAACAGCCTTATCGAATCTTTCATCAGAAAATCTCAACTGCCTTTTAATTTTTCCCGCATCTACCCTGTTGTAGTTATAACAATCCTTATAAATTAAAAGATAGACTTTAATAGCATCGCCGTCAGCCATTTGAACGTAGGTATTTAAAAACATATTTTCCAGTGGAGTTGTTCCCATATCTAGTTTCAAATCTTGCATCTTAAAGTCCATAATAATCATCCTTTTTAATTTTCATAGTGAGTATTTTAGTATATATCAACCCCGATTTACACTCAAAATACTCTTCGTCACATTCTATATCTTGATTTTCAAATACTTCTTCCTTGTAGTAATCTTCTACAAAACCACATTTTTTGTAAGCCTTTAGAGCTCTTTTATTAAACAGATTTACATCAAGAGAAACTTCCCTTAGCTTGTATATCAAAAAAGCTTTTTCTAATAATAAGTTGATAGCTTCTGGTCCATAACCCATTGAGGTATAGGCACTATCAAATACAATTCCAAGCTTGGCTTTTTTAGTAAGTGGATTAATTTGTTTTAGTCCTATAAATCCTATAAATCTATCGTCTTCTAATTTTTTTACTGCAAAATATTTCTTTCTTGGAGTAGAAATTGATCCATACCAAAGTTTTATTTCAAAATCTGATAGCTTGGAATAGTTGTAACCAACAAGCCTTGGATCAGAAAAGTCAATCCAAGTTTTTATTTCTTCTGCAGTTTCTTGATTCATTTTCTCTAAATAAATCCTAGGCATTTTCTTCTCTTTGACTTAGGTCTCTAAAGGTTGTACATGGTTTGTTGAAAAATAACTCAACAGTACCTGTTGCACCATTTCTGTGTTTAGCAAATATTAATTTCGCTATATTTGGATTATCTTCCTCATCATAATAATCTTCTCTATATAAAAGCATAACAACGTCTGCGTCTTGTTCTATAGCTCCAGATTCTCTCAAGTCTGATAGAATAGGTTTATGATCTGATCTTTTGTCTGCTTCACGAGAAAGCTGAGCTAGGGATAAAATTGGGCAATTTAATTCTTTTGATAAAGATTTTAATCCTCTAGAAATAGAAGCAATCTCATTTTGCCTATTTTCTTGTCTACCATCAGCTTGCATCAACTGTAAATAGTCAATAACAACAAGATCGAGTCCTGCTTCTGCCTTTAGTCGTTTTAGTTTACTTCTCATCTCTGAAAGTGTAATTCCAGGTGTTTCGTCGACATATATATCTTTTGAAGTAATTTCTTTGGTAGCGTGAATTAGAAGCTGCCAATCTTCATCTCTAATTGATCCGTTGATAATATTTTCAAGGTTTACCATAGAAACCATAGATAAAAGTCTTTGGTTAAGTTGGTAGGTACTCATCTCTAGTGAGAAAAAGGCAACAGATTTACCAGCTTTCGCTGCATTCCAACCTATAGTTAGACCAAGAGCAGTCTTACCCATAGCAGGTCTTGCTGCAAGAAGAATTAGCTGAGATTGTTGAAGACCTGACAGTTTGTTATCTACCATGTTTAAACCAGTAGTAACACCAGTTATAGTTCCATCGGCAAGAGTTAATTCGTTAATCTTTTGAAGTGTCTCTTCCATAGTATCTGAAAGTCTTACCAAGCCTTGATTGTGATTAACTTGAGAAACTTCAAATATCTTTGATTCTGCTGTTGATAATATAGAATCGATCTTTCCATCATGCCTGTAGCTTAAATCGATAATATCCTCACTTGCCCCTATTAGACTTCTTAGAATAGATTTTTCTTTTACTGATCTGGCATATGTATCGATATTTGGAGTATAAAATGAGGAGAGGGTAATCTCTGTGATAAACTCCTCCCCTCCAACTTCTTGTAAAATATTTTCATTCTTTAACTGGGATAACAAAGAAATCTCATCTACCTTGATGTCCTTTTCAAACATCTTGATGATGGACTTATATATCCTCTGTGTTCTAGAATCATAAAAGTCTACAGGTTTAATAATTTGATTGACACTATCGAAAGTTTCATTTTTTGCGAGAATACTTCCGATTATAGCTTGTTCTGCTAAGAAGTCATGTGGTAGGGGCCTTAGGCCCTCAGTCATTATTCTGCCTCAGCAACTACGTTAACTTTAAGGTCTGCGTTTACTCCTTCATAAAGTCTAGCATTAAGTACGAATTCACCAACTCCGTTGATTTGTTCAACTTCTTCGATTCTCTTTCTATCGATTTCGATTCCTTCTTCAGCTAGGCTCTCAGCAATGTCTTTGTTAGTTACTGAACCAAATAGTTTGCCGTCTTCTCCAACTCTTACTTTCTTTGTGATTGTTAGAGCTTCGATTTTTTCCTTAAGAGCTTCAGCTTCTTTTCTATTTTCAGCTTCTTCTTTCTTAAGTTCTTCTCTCATTTTTTCAAGTTCAGCCATATTTTCTTTAGTAGCTTTTACAGCTTTGCCTTGTGGATCTAGGAAATTTCTAAAATATCCTGGTTTAACATCTACAAGGTCTCCCTTAACTCCAACTCTTACAATATTATCTGTTAGTATTACTTTCATTTTCTTCTTCCTCTCTTAAATATTCATTTATTGCTTTCCTTAACATGTCTTCAGCATTTTCCAGCGTCATATCTAATTGGGTTGCAGCAGCTGTTAAGTGACCGCCACCTCCGATGCGCTCTAATATTAATTGTACCGATATATCGCCTAAGCTTCTACCTGATATGTGAATTTTATTGTTAGAAATGGTTAGCACAAAGCTTGCCAAAACTCCCTTAATATTTAACAAATCATCCGCAGCTTGCGAAGCTATTAAAGTCGATCCATCAATATCTCTTTTAAAGTGGGCTATAGCTATAAAATCATTCACTATAAATGAGTCTGCAATGACTTCTGATTTATATTTTACTATTTCAAAATCATCTTTAAACATTCTCTTGATATAAACAGAATCTGCACCCCATCTTTTAAGAATTGATGCTGCTTCAAAGGTCCTTACTCCAGTTTGGTAGACAAAGTTTTTGGTATCTACTGTTATTCCTGCAAGAAGGGATTCTGCAACAGCTGTCCTTGCCTTAAAGTCCTCATCTAGATAAGATAAAATCTCTGTAACTAGCTCTGATGCACTTGAAGCGTAAGGTTCGATATATGAAATAGTCGCATTTTCAATATAATCCTTACCCCTTCTGTGATGGTCGATAATAAATATATTATCGCTCTTTTCAAGAAGAGCTGGCGATTCAGTAGAATTCTTCCTATGGTTATCAGTTACTATTATAAGTGATTGGGGACTAATCTTTGCTAAAGCTTCACTTTCGGTTAAGATGTTTCCCTTTAGTTCATCTAATTCACTGGTGACCCTATCATACATATTTTCAATAGGTCTAGTAACTTCATTTAGGACGATGTAAACATCCTTTCCCATATCAAAAGTTCCTTCATATATTCCTAGTGACGAACCAAAAGAGTCCATATCAGGATTGTTGTGACCCATGATGTAAATATCAGGTGATGATTGGATCATTCTCTTTAGAGCTTGGGATATTACCCTAGATCTTACCTTGCTAGTTTTCTCTATCGCCTTAGTTTTTCCACCAAAGTATTCATAATTATCTTCAAGTTTGACTACAGCTTGGTCTCCTCCACGAGATAGGGCAATATCAACTGCCTCTCTTGAATCCGAATATATTTCTGTTGGATTTGATCCAGCTATACCAACACCAATTGATAAAGTTGGTGGCAAGCTATTTCCCTTGTCAATATTTCTAACTTCATCTAAAATAGAAAACTTAGATTCGTGAACATCTCTATAGTCTTGATATTCACTAATAACCATGAACCTATCATTTTCATATTTTCTTATCAGACAATTATGCTTTTTAAAATACTCATTTATAACCCTATCAATTTCGCCAAGAACAGCTGGTCTATCAACTGACTCGGTTGCATTTCTAATATCTTCATAATTATCTATGAAAACAGAATAGAAAACTAGTCTCTTATCCTTAAATAGCTGCTTGATGGACTCATCATAGGTATTATCTATACCATATAAGAGCGTCTGACTTTTGCCAGTTTCCTTGTTAGTTACAGTTTGATAATAAAATTGTAAAATTTTATCTTTGATGGTTATATTTTTAGGTAGTTTCAAACCATCACTTTTAAAATCTACTTCCTTAAAATCCGGTAGAAAACTTTCTAATTCACTACCTACAATAGATTTATTATCAAACAAGTCTCTAAAATATGTGTTATGCCACTTGATTGTTCTATCATCCTCAACGATTACTATAGGAAAGGGCATCTCAAAGACTACGTTTTTAGTTATAATGTCAAAAGAAACATTCATATCATCAACGTAGGCTTGGAGATCATCTAATCTCTGTTTGTTGATACTTTTTAGATAAAAGTACAAAACAACAGTCAGGATTATACCAATCGTTCCAAGAATCTGATTATAATAGAATAAAATCAAAGAGACAAGACTAGGCAGGAGTATTATAGCAATAATATTACTCTTTCCTACATACTCATCTTTCTTCTTCATTAAAGCTCCTTTTCTTTCTTACATCTAATATTATATCAATAAATCCCAAGATTATGAACAATATTATAAGAAATTGTAGCAAAATAATTACAAAAAACCACTGGAATCCCCTAGATAAGGGAATATTTGACTTTGAAATCATGTAATCATATGCTGACAATCCATTAAAGGCGAGAATTTCTACAAGTATAGCCAAAATATTGACTTTAACATAAGTCATATTTAACTTAAGAAAATTGCAGACAATATATATAATAGCCATAAATGCAATAATAGTCAAAATATCTTTGCTTTCAATTCTTATTTCGTTTATATTATCTAAATCCTCTAGGCTTCCTTCTTTTATATTTACATAATTTCTAATTAACTTTATCCCTAAAATAGAATAAATAACAGAAAAGAATGTAAACATACTTGGAAAAAGCGCAAGGCTTAATTTGTAAACATCTAAGGAGAAGTTATAGTCCAAACTACTTTCCAAATATTCTTTCATGTTACCTGCCAAAGAATCTAAACTTGCGCCTTCCCTTTTCATAGCAAAAACATATAGGCCAATGAAGATCAAGCTTAAAACTATAGCTACTAGAACAATCTCAGCTTTATCACTCTTGATATATTTAATCGCTAGTGTAAAGAGCAAACTTATAGCCAAAATCGAGATAAAAATAGCAAGGCTATCATACAAATCCAAATATAAAAGACTTATGCTAAAACTTAAAACAAATACTAAGAAAAACTTCCTAAAGCCATTTCTAAATATGTAAATACTAAAAAGTACGGGAACTAAAGCCAAAGGAATAATTGAAATATTAGATACGAATACTAAAATCCCAACCAAAGATAGCATAAAAACAGCTTCAACTATATTATTTAATTTCTTGTTAATATCCATAAATTTCCTTTCACTTAATCTAATAATAATTAAGCTATAGATATTTTACTACATCTTTCTCTTTACTCAATTATAAAGATTATAAATCATATCTTATAAGGCTTGGATTTATAACAAAGAATAAGTATCTTCATCAATTAATTTTCTCCTCTTAAATATTTTTATAGTAGATATTGAACATAGTAAAGAAAGACCATAAACTAATACCGAAACTAAAAGAGTTAAAAGACCTGCGACCTGAACAAACTTTGAATCTGGCACAAAAATGTTTACTATAAAAAAAGATGTCCATACAGAAATTGATGAATTTAGGGGAACACTTAAATATATTGATTTGAAATCAGTATATTTTCTAAAGATTATAAATGTTATAAAGTCAGCAAGAAAACCTGCTAGACCTACAGCAATACCTCCATAGATACTAAACCTAATTAATAAAAGTCCTAAAAGTCCTGTAATTATTGACACGGTACCAATTTTTTTTGTTTTTAAGACTGCCCCAGTTAAGATAAAGGTAAAAAGTGGGGTAGTCGTAAAAATTCTAGATCCAGGTATTGGGAAAAACCTAGATAATATGTAGAGTCCCTTACCAAATATAAACATCAAAGCAAGTGATATACCCATAATACTAATATCTTTTGTAGTTAACTTTTTCATAAAATCCCCAGTCTATTTTAAAATTTATCCTGAATAGAATAGCTATTCAGGATGATTTTTTAAGCATAAGAATGCAGCGATGGAAGGAGGGTGTTTACTCCAATATAGGTAAAGATTACACAAATAAAACCTACTATAGAAAAAATAGCAGCTCTCTTACCAGACCAACCCCTAGATTTTCTTAAGTGAAGATAAATTGCATAAACTATCCAGGTAATTAAAGACCAAGTTTCTTTAGGATCCCATGCCCAATACCTACCCCAAGCTGATTCTGCCCAGATAGATCCAGTAATCATAACTAGAGATAAGAAAATAAAACCAAATGCAGATACCCTATAAGATATTAAGTCTAAGTTTTCTTTATCAGGAAGGTTCTTAGAAGAAAAGTTATCATTAGTGAATTTATCTCTTGCAAGATACATCGCAGATACTCCTGCTGCAACTGCAAAGGCACCATAAGATACTATTGCAAGAGTAACGTGGACTGCCAACCACTTGCTATCAAGGGCTGGCATCAAAGGTCTAACTGATTTATCTCTCATAGCTGCATATCCGATTATTAAAAATAAAATTGGACTGACAAAAGTACCCATTGCTAATAGTTTGTACTTTCTCTCAAATATTAAGAAGCATAAACTAACTCCCCAAGCAAAGGCATTCGCAAATTCGTACTGATTGGATAAAGGAATCCTTCCTGCATTTACCCATCTTACTATAAGCGCTAATGTATGAGCAATAAAACCTGCTGTTAATACTTTCTTTCCAAGTTGACCCCATTTTTCGCTTTTGTTTACAAACAAAAGAACGAATAATACAACCGATACAAGATACCCTGCCAAGGCAAGATAAAATAATATATGTTCAATTTTTAATAAATCCATTATCTATTCTCCAATTCTTCTAAAATTTTATTTACTTTTCTCTCAAAAATTTTATCATTTTTACTTTGCTTTATAAAAATTTTGTTTTTATTTCCATCTTCTTCTACTAGTATCATTTCTTTAGGATTCACATAGAAGGATAAAAATAAACCTACTAATAAAATTATCCCTCCAACAAGAGCTATTGGAACCGCTGGATCTTTTGCTACTTGTAGCAAGGTAAACATCCTAGGATTTTCTAATACAAAGGTGTATTCTTCCCACTCGATTGGATCTCCTACGTGATTTAAACCCATATCCACTCTTTCTCCATCATAAAATAGTGCATATAAAGCTACAGGATGTTTCAAAAATGGAGTCACAGTTCTAGGTTTTGTAGGATTTTTCGAATCAAAATCTGGATAAAAATCTGCAAGCTGCAAGGCTATTTTCTTATCATCTTCTACAAATACTTCAGATTTGTATAAAATTTTTTCCTTATATGATTTTTCATTCTTAAACAACAAAGCATCTACAGCCCATCCCGTTGAATTTTGATAAACATTAAAATCACCAAACCTAAAAGGATGATTTACCATAGATGTACCTTTTTTTACTTCCTTGCCATCTTTGTCAAGGACAGTCAGCTCAGTTATGTATTGTTCAACAGTAAAATCTTCTCTAAATAATACATTATAATTATCTATTCTAATTTTATAGTCCGAATTTTCTAGCTCTAAAGTTTCACCTGGAACTCCATACACTGTTTCATCGAAACCTTTGTATCTACCATAACCAAAGGCAAGTATGATCACTATTATGGATAGGTGGGTTAACCATGAACCTAAGTGACCAATTTTATTTGAAAACTTGTATTTTATATTATTCCCATTTATGGTAGTTTCTTTGTAGTCGCCAAAACCTAAGTCCTTAAAAAGTTTTCTACTATCATTAACCTCGCCTATATCTCTAAAATCATTGATACTAACTAGCTTTTTTTCTAGATCCGGGTCTTTAAAGGAACTTTTTATTATAGGTCTAAATCTGTTCACAGAACATAAAAATAGATTAATTAGTAAAAGTCCTGTTAAAAACAAATACCATGGTGAAAAATACATATCATCAAGCTTGAATGCTAGAATAATTTCAGCCATTAGCGGTGAATAAGTATGCCTATAAAAGCTAGGATCGTTTCCTTGAGGAATTACCGTTCCAATTAGCGATGCAAGAGCTATCACTACTAGAAGGATTATCCCAACTTTCATAGTATAAAAAGATTTTATTATTCTTTTAAATATGTTATCTTTTTTCATGTAACTCCTTTAATATAAAAGGACTCAATTATTTAGTCTAATTGAGTCCTTGAATTTTATTTGTACTTATTTAATATCTCCATACCTTCATCAACAAGCTCTTCTGCTTCATCAAGGTTTTTGTGAGCTTTATTAGAATTGTGGAATCCTTCTCCATTTTCTACAAATACAAAATCCCATTTGAATTGAGCTTTTCTATGAATATCTTGAAGTTTAGCCTTGTCTTCTTCTGACAAGTCTCCTTTTTCGATATGAACTGCAAGCTCATCAATATAAGCTTTCAATTTATCACTAACTTCATTGGTTCTATCAAATACTCCGCCTTGAACTTCCTCAACCCATGCTATCAATTGATCTGCATCTTTATCTTTATGACAAGCAGTACAAGTATTTTCTAAAGTTTCCTTATTCTTTAGTGGACTTGTCCAGTGATGAGATTTAACCATAGACCCATCTTCTGCCTCTACTTCTGGCATATGACAATCTATACAGGTTAGTCCTGCTGACTCATGAGCTGATCCGTGGAATGTTTCGAATTCAGGATGTTGAGCCTTCAATAAGGATGCTCCCGTTTGTGGATGCTCCCAATCCTTAAATTCAATTTCGTCATAATACTTTAACATGTCGTCTGTCTCGACTCCATATTTTGTTGGCATGATTACTTCTTTAGTTTCATCATCTAAGTAATACTCAACGTGACATTGGGCACAAGCCAAAGTTTCAACTTTAGTTGTACTTGGCATTTCACCTTTTTCTATTGCATTTTTAGTATGTTGTCTAGTTACTTGGATATTAGGAACATCGTTCATATGACAATCATAACAAGATATAGTAGACATATCTGGCTTTGAATCTACAAATTCATCAAAATCCATAGAGTTTACATCTACTCCATCTTTCTCTAAGGCTACAACAAAATCAGCAGTTTTACATGCCAAACAACTTGCACCAGCCTTAGGTCGTTTAGTATTTAGTACATCCTCCAAAGCATAGTTGTGTCCTCTTGCCCTATCATATTGTTTAGAAAATCCATAACCTTCATAGAACTCTTTTAGATTAGGATTTTCTTCTAGATAGTCAACTTGGACGGAACCACCATATTTGGTCTCACTCATGTCAGCATTAGCTTGATATGTAGCATAAACATCTGGGTACATTTCTTTCCAATCTTCTGCTCTTTTTATTTCTGTATCTTGATTTGAACAAGCAGAAAGAGAAAATGCAAAAGCGAGGGAAGCTACTATACCCAACAATTTCTTTTTCATAGCTCCTCCTTTATATTTCTTATACTTTATTTATAACTTATAAGTAAAAATTTGTAAAAGAATTATCATGTTATTTTTGTAATTTATAATGTCGATATGATACGAAAGAAAAAAGTGCAAGTAAATATAAAACTTGCACTTAAAAGTTAATCAATGTTCAATTTTTCTAGAATTTCATTTCTATATTTTGTAAATTGTTCACTAGTTCTTTGCCTTGGATAAGGAAGATTTATATCTACTACATCCTTTATCCTTCCAGGATTTGCTTGCATGATTATTACCTTTGTTGACATGTAGATTGCCTCATCTACATCGTGGGTTACCATTATGGTTAGGTTTTTTTCTTCTTGCCACAAGTCTAAGATTAAATCTTGCATATTCATTCTTGTAAAGGCATCTAAAGCTCCTAATGGTTCATCTAACAGCATTATTTCAGGCTTATTTATTAGAGTCCTAATGAGAGATACTCTTTGTGCCATACCACCTGAAAGTGCGTTTGGATACAGATTCTTAAAATCTTCTAGTCCTACTTTCTTTATAAGACTTTCTACTTGTTTGTTATCTGTATTTTTCTTTAAGTCACTTGCAAAGGACACATTTTCTTTAACGCTTAGCCATGGGAATAAATTCGCCTTTTGAAATACCATTCCCCTATTTACAGAAGGACCTTCGATATTTTCCCCATCGAGACTTAGTGATCCAAAGCTTGGTTTAATAAGTCCTGCTATTAGTCTAAGCATAGTTGATTTCCCACATCCTGATGGGCCAACTATAGATATAAATTCGCCTTCTTTTGCCTTAAAGCTAACATCTGCTATGGCATGGGTCAAGCCATCTTGGTCGGCCCTTTGAAATAATTTTCCTACATTATCAAGTACCAATTCACTCATTAGTTAACCCCTTCCTTTTTCCAAACGAGGATTCTATCGCTAATTTTTTTAATTAAGATATTTACAATAATAAAAGTAATAGCTAAGAGAATTATCGCACCATACATTGCAGAATAGTCTGCCCATGAGCTCTTCCATGTTATATACCAACCAAGTCCTGATTCAACTCCCATCATCTCTGCAACTATAAGTGCATTACAAGCAGCACTCATAGCAGATACTAGTCCTTGGAAAATATTAGGACTTGCTGATGGTATGGCGATTTTTCTTACTATCTGCATATTGTTTGCTCCTAGGGTTTGAGCTGCATCATAGTAGGCTGGGTTCACATTTCTAATACCTGTAATTGTTGATAGACTTACTTGAAACCAAACTCCTAGGGCGATGATAAAGACTGCACCTTGGAACAAGTTAATTGCTAAAACCATTACAACTGGTAGCCATGTTGTTGTTGGAATTGGTCCTAAAAGTTTAAGAATTGGATCGACCCAATAATTTACCTTATCAAAATATCCTGCTAGTATTCCTGTTATTATTCCAAGAAGTGATCCTATGATATAGCCTGTAAATAATAATTTTAGTGATGATACTACAGACTCTAATAGATAAGATTTATCTGCTGCCATAGAGTTTAAAATCATATCTAACCATGGAAAATATGGCAATTTTAGGATAGCTTTTTTTAGGGTAAGTACATCAAAAATTATAAATATTACAAAAACAGCTGTAAATAGAGGCCACTTATATGATAAGCGGTCTCTAAGCCTTTCAATTTTAAATGATAGGATTAGCTCTATTAGATAGATTGCTATTAAAAATCCTAGAAACTTTGGATATAGATTTGTTGCACTTACACTAGGATCCGCATTTGGTAATAATAGATACTCTCCTATGGCTAAAAAAGCAACTATAAGTGGAATTAGAAGCTTAAAGAATGATGTTTTCTTACCATTATTTTCTAGCTTTTTCAAATCTTTTTTAGTTAGTTCATCTCGGATAGCATTTGTATCTTCCATACTAATCTATTTCCTTTCTTGGATTTTTACTTCTCCATTTCCTAATGGTCTCCAATATTCACTTATATAATCTTCTGTTGATTTAGATGAATCTATAAGGTTTAACTTCTTGTAATCGTCAAAGTATGCTCTGATTGTATCGAGTCCATCTTTATTGTCTAAGTTATAGTCATATTTTTTCAATAAATCAACAGCTACATCTGGATCTCCAGAGGCTAAATTTTTAGCTTGTAGTTTTGTTACAGCATCTTCAGGATTTTCTGCAACATATTGATTTCCCTTTTCAATTTGTTCTGCAACAAGCTCTGCAAGCATAGGATTTTGATCAACAAAGTCCTTGTTAAAGGCTGTTACACAGCAAACTTCTTTCTTGAAGTCCTCATCTGTTGTTAGAGACCTAATTGGTCTAATCTTGCCAGATTTTAGAAATTCTTGAGCAAATTGGTCATCAAGAACAGCTCCTTTTATTTCTCCATTTTCTAAAGCTTGGATAACAGCAGCTGGATCTACCGGTTTAATGTTTACTTCGTTTGGATCTATTCCATCATTAACCAAAAATCTTAAAAGTGTGTTGTGACCGCTGTTTCCTATACCGTTTGTTACAGCAATATTTTCTTTTACTAAATCTTTAGTTGATTGATATGAACTTTCATCTAGTACATAAAGTGATTTACAACCTGAATGACTTGCTGTAGAGAAGACATAGTTAAGTCCCTTAGTTGCCGGAACTAGGAGTCCACCGAATTCTCCAGTCATAACATCAATTTGTCCACTTCCTAGTGCATCTTTACCTGATTTAGTATTTACAAATTCTACATCAATATTGTTTTCTTTGAAGTACCCTTCGATTTCAGCCATGTTTTGACCTGCTATACAAAGATCTCCATCAAAACCGATTCTTACCTTTGTTCCGTATCTTGGTTCTTCATCAATAAAATGATTTTCATCTAGAACTTTTCCTTCTGTCTTTGTTTCTTCCGTTTGTGATGTTTCTGTATTTTGTGATGTTTGTGCCTCTTCTCCATTCTTAACACAAGATGAAAGGCTTAGTGCCATCAAAAGAGCTAGCGCAATTGTTTTTTTGTTTTTCATATTCTCTCCTTATTTACAACATGAATCGTATTCAACTTTTTCTATATCAAAGTTTGGATCGTCAAAGTTTATAATTTCTTCTTCTTGATAATCAGCAGTGCTAGCTTTCACTTGACTAGTTGCTGTAATTTTATTATTATCGATTGGATTTGTTTTTTGTTCTACTTTAGAAGTAGAACAGGCAGTCAAGATTGTAAAGCTAGAAATTATAGCTAGTTTTTTAATAAATTTCATATTACCTTCCTATATTTTTTTAGCATACAAAAGACCCCGCCCTGTAAAAGGACGAGGTCTACCCGTGATTCCACCTAAATTCATCTCTAGAACAATCTAGAAAACTCATTTGCGATATAACACTCGCACTGTCATAGCCTAATTAGTCAGCTACAAAACTCAAAGATGCACTTCCATACAAATAAAATCTAGGCTTTCTCAGCTATCACCCTCTCTGTAAGACTTATTCTATATGTACTTTTCTTATCATGGTTTTATATGGATTTTATATACTACTGTTTCAGTATACTATGTTTTTTAATTCCTTGCAATATGCTAGGAATTATTTTTCTAGATGTAAATTGAAAGCTACTAAGTATAATGAATATAGAATTATAAAGAGGAAAATATGAACAAAGAAACAATAAAAGATTTTGATATATCAATAATTTCAGATCCCCATGTCCTAGCTGGAAACTTGATGGGAACTAGCGAAAGTTTTATAAAAGAATTAAAAGTTGAAAGAAAGTTGGTCGTAGAAAGTGAAGCTTTATTTAAAAGAGCCTTAGAAATTGTAGATAGAGCCCAAAGCGAGTATCTAATTCTCCCTGGAGATTTAGTCAAAGAAGGAGAATATGAGTCTCACAAGCTTGTGGCTACATATCTAAAAATTTGGAAAGAAAAAGATCCTAAGAGAAAAATCTTCATGATTCCAGGCAATCACGATTTAAACAACCACAGGTCTTATGATTACAAAAAAGATCAAAAGACCAAAAATGTATCTCCTAGAGAATTTGAAGAAATCTATGATTTCATCTACAAGGATGATTCTATAGTTGAGTTTTATAGAGATAGCGATATTTTTAAGTCTTATCTGGATAAGGTAAATAAAATATATGATAGGTCTTATGAGTTTTCTTACTACGCCCATGGATATTTTTCGTATCTTGCAAGGATTAAGAAAAACTCATCAACAGAAAATGGACTATCTATAATTATGGTAGATACTTCAATTTATTCTGCTGATACTGAGGAAAAACATAGGGATGGTAGGGAAAATATCCCAGGATCTATTACCATAGAACAAATCAGATGGATTGTTCAAAAGATTGAAGAAGCAAAGTCTAGAAAGGATATGGTTATACTTGTCGCTCACCACGCCCTTGTACCAAACTTTAGAAATCAAGAAGTAGCCTTCTCTCCATTTATAATCAAAGAATGGAGAGACATATTGAACGATCCAGATCCAAGGATTAATAGAAAAACTCCAATAGAAGTCTTTGCTGATTGTGGGGTCAAATTTGTATTTACTGGTCACTTGCATGAAAATGGTACCGCCAAGTATACAAGTGCCTTGGGTAATTCAATCTATGATATCCAAACTGGATCTACTATAACCTACCCACTTCCAATCAGGCATATTTATATTGAAAATAAAACCTCAACAGATCACGGTTTTGATGTTTTTGTAAATACTGAGCTAATAGATAAATTCATCTATACAGATCATTATGGAAAACATCACAAAGTAGACGATGCAATCCTTTATACAATGACAGACCAACTAAGCTTAAATGACGTCATCCATAATTATATTAGGATCCAAGCAAATAATCCAAAGCTCGATAAATTGCATTTCAAAAAGGAAATTATAGACAATATAAGCTCAAAGACAGGTATCAATATTCCTTATGAAAACTATATGAATGAAATAGTTTTTCCTAAGATTGCTGATAGATTTCCCATTTACAGCAAGTTTATTGGAAGGATTATAGTAAATGACGTAAACAATCACTACGAATTTAGAATTAAGGCCCTAGCAAATACCTTATTTATAAAGGCAGAAAATATAGAAGAAGCTGTAGATAATATTCTAGCTCAGGCTGAGAAAATTTTGACACCAACTTTTGTAATCAATGCTATGGATAGGATTACTAATAAAATATTTTCTATGCCTATAGATGATGAAGGTCACACTTTCTATGATTTTGCCAATTACATTTACCAATATAGATCTACTAATCCAAAGGAAAAACCTGCCTATATCCAGCAGATGATTGATAATATAAATGATCATTCCTACGATATAATTGGAACCTTGCTTGATTATGGAGCAAGCGAAATCAATGAAGTATTTGATAAGGTGACTAGCGAAACAAAGCTTGAAAAAGATGGGTCAAATAAGAAATTTTTTAACGATTTGATTCAAACTAAGGGATTTCCTGTAAATCTCGCCTACAAATATATGGTAGCAAGAGTTACAACGCTCAGAGATTTACTAAACTTCTTTTCTAGATTTATAACTAAAAAATCTAAGATAACAGGAGTTGACTTGGCGAAAACTATTGCTTATTCAAGAGTTATGACAAGAGCTAAGGAAAATATATCAAATAAGATGTTCGGTCAAGCATCTTTGAGATATTTTGTCTTAGGTCTAATCGGTGAAATCAACCAAGAAATGACCTCTATTTATCAAAATGCCAACTTAAATGAATTAGACCACTATTTCAATTATATCGAATATGACGATACAAATAATTAATTGTTAGCTTAGAAAATTTATGTTACAATTTACTTAAAAATTAAAAAGGAGAATAAATATGGACGATGGAGCCTTATGGCCGAAATTAATACTTATAATTATACTAACAATGGTAAATGCCTTTTTTGCTTCTGCAGAGATGGCTATGGTTTCTGTAAACAACAATAAAATTAAAGAATTAGCTGAAAATGGAGATACTAGAGCTAAAACTTTGATAGCTTTATCAGCTGATCAGACAAGATTTCTATCAACTATACAAGTTGCCATTACCCTTGCTGGATTTTTCTCATCTGGTTCAGCTGCAACTAGTATATCAAAAGTTTTAGGAGACGTTTTTAAAAATCTTGGAATCGGATACGGACAAACCATAGCATTTATCCTTGTTACCTTTGCCCTATCCTATGTGACTTTGGTCTTAGGAGAGCTAGTTCCTAAAAGAATTGCCCTCCAAAATCCTGAATCTGTCGCATTAAAATCAAGCAAAATCATAGCAATAGCATCCAAATTGTTTTACCCTTTTGTAAGATTGCTTTCCCTAACAACAGTTTTGGTTTTAAAACTAATAGGTAAATACTCAGAAGATGTTGAAGAGAAAATATCTGAGGAAGAATTAAAATCCTACATTAGAGTTTCAAGTCAACAAGGTGTAATAAATAGCCAAGGCGAGGAGATGATTGTCAATATTATGAGCTTTGATGATAAAATCGCCAGAGAAATCATGACTCCTAGAACATCTATATATATGATAGACTACGATGAATTTAATATAGATACTATAAATGATTTGCTAGAAGAAGGGTACTCTAGGGTTCCAGTTTATAAAGATAGCATAGACAATATATTGGGCACAGTTTATATAAAAGATTTATTCCTAGAATATAAGAGAAATGACTACAAAAAAATAAATCTAGATAATTGCATAAAAGATGCCTACTATGTACCTGAAACTAAAAAGATAGATATCCTCCTTAAGGAACTTCAAGAAAATAAAAACTACATAGCAATCCTAATTGATGAATATGGTGGATTTTCTGGAATGGTAACTGTAGAAGATATAGTTGAAGAAATCGTAGGCGAAATAGAAGACGAATATGATGAAAAGCTTCCTGAAATACAAAAGATTAGCGAGGATGAATTCATTGTTGATGGAAGTATGGATATAGATGATGTCAATGAACATATAGGTACTTATCTTTATTCTGATAAACACGAAACTATATCAGGGCTTATAATAGAGAACCTAGATTTTATTCCTAGTGATAATACTTTAGATACACTATCAATTAGCTGTTTCGGTTGCGAGATAAGAAAAATAGTTGTAGATGACAAGAAGATTCTAAAGGCTAATATACTTATAAACAAAGATCAACAAGAAGAAGCAAAAAAAGAATACAAACTTCATTATAAGAAAAATAGACCCTAGCTAGGGTCTATTTTTAGTATTCATATTCATCGTGATGAAGGACTGGATCTTGGGTAAAGTTGATACCTAGTTCTCTAAGCATTCTTCTTTGATTATCCTCAAGGATAACTGTAGAGTGAGCATCAAGTCCTCTTAGCTTTTCAATTTGTTCCATAGCCATATGGCTTAATGGATTTGTAGTAGCTGATATAGATAAAGCTATTAGCATTTCGTTAATAGATAAGGAAGTTTCCTTGCCACCCAAGGATTTAGTTTTTAACTTAGAAACTGGCTCTATAATATGTGGTGAAATTAATAGAATCTCATCATCAAGCTTACCTAATTTTTTAAGTGCGTTTAATATACAAGCTGACGGAGCTGTTAGTAGGTCGCTTTTCTTACCTGAAATAATCTTTCCATTATCAAGTTCAATAGAAAATGCTTCTGTCTTACTAGTTTTAGCTTTATCCCTCGCTTTAACAGCTACAACCCTATCTTCGGGACTAATTTCTAATTGGCTCATTAGCATTTCTATTTTTTCTAGGGCATGGTAGCTTTCTTTGGCAAATCTATAGTCAATTAAGGTATTGTAATATCTTCTGATGATTTCTTCTTTGCTCGCTGTTTTAGCAGCTTCTTCGTCCTCTATACAATAGCCTACCATATTTACACCCATGTCTGTTGGAGACTTGTAAGGGCAAGATCCCATTATCTTTTCAAACATTTTCTTTAAAATTGGGAAGGCTTCAACATCTCTATTATAATTTACAGCAAGTTGACCATAAGAATCCAAGTGATATGGATCTATCATATTTACATCATCAAGGTTGGCTGTAGCTGCTTCATAGGCCATATTTACTGGATGTTTTAGGGCAATATTCCATATTGGAAATGTTTCAAACTTTGCATATCCAGCATTTATTCCAGCTTCATGGTCTAAATACATTTGTGATAAACAAGTTGCCATCTTGCCAGATCCTGGTCCTGGAGCTGTTATAACTACCAAAGGTCTTGTAGTTATGAGTCTTTCGTTTCTTCCAAAACCATCCTTAGAAATAATATGGTCTATGTTATTTGGATATCCTTCTATATCGTAAGTTTTGTAATTTGGAATATTAAGATTATCCAGATATTTAAGGTATTTGATAGCTTTTGGTTGGTTATCAAATTGGGTAATAATAATCCCACTTACATAAAAACCATAATCTTCAAAGGCCTTCTTTAGCCTTAGACTTTCAACATCATAAGAAGTTTCATTGTCACCTCTTACCTTGTTGTTTTCTATGTCATTGGCATTTATGGTAATTATTATTTCCGCTTGGTCTTTTAAGTTTAGGAGCATTTGTAGTTTAGAATCTGGCAAAAATCCTGGGAGAACTCTTGATGCGTGCTCGTCATCAAAAAGCTTTCCTCCAAATTCTAAGTATAATTTATCGAAACTTTCTATCCTCTCGAGAATCTTCTCTGATTGCAACTTCAAATATTTATCGTTATTAAAAGCTAATTTCACTCTGACCTCCAATCATATTCTTAGATTATACCAAAAAATCTTCTACAAAAAAAGTTATTTTTTGGGCATCATATGTATTTATTTTCTACTTTTATCTTATCGTACTTTATAGACAAATAAAAAAAGAGATGGGTATCCCACCTCCAATTTCTACTTATCTTCCATGGCTTCCCAACCATCTGTTTTAAATTCATTTCCTTCTGGATCAATCCAGTATGCTTCAATTCCATTTTCCTTAGCCTTTTTTAGTCCTGTTTCGTGGTCAACTATAAATAAATATGTTGACAAGGTATCTGCAAGAGCAATGCTATCTGCTTTTACTGATACTGATTTCCATTTATTAGATGGATATTTGGTAGCTGGATCTATAATATGGTGATAATTTTTGCCATCAACTGTGAAAAATCTTTGATAGTCACCACTTGTTACTACTGATGTATCTTTTACAGATACGATTGATGAATATGGATTTTCCTTATCTTCTAAGAAAGGATTTTGAACTGCAATCTTCCATGCTCCATTACTTGAGTTTGGATTTACTCCAATGATTACATCATCGCCACCAACTGATAGTATTCCTCTACTAAAGCCATTTTCCTTTAGCTTGTTTGCCATTTTTTCAGTAGCAAAGCCCTTTCCAATAGCTCCGATATCAATTTGTACATTTGGATCATTGATGTATACAGTTGAGTTTTCCTTGTCAATTTCAATGGCATCTATATTTTTATGCTCGCTTTTAGCTACTAGCTCTTCTTCGCTAGGAATGGCAGCTTTAGAGGGATCGTTGATTGACATTTCCCTATATTCGTGCCACAAACCTAAGAGGGAACCCATAGCTATATTGATATTTCCATCTGTAAGCTCATACATTTTCTTAGAATATTCAATTAACTCGATTATTTCAGGATCAACCTTTACAGGTTCTATCCCTGCCTTATCGTTAATTGTTTTAAAGTTGTTTACTCCTTCAAAATCGTCATAGGAGTTGTATAGCTTATGATATTTTGCAAGCTCTTCTTCTAAGATCTCACAAGATTTGTCAAAACTTTCCTTATCATCTGAGTATGTTAATAAAGTAGTTACTGTATCAAAATAATCGTAATATGTTTTGTCTAGTTTTTCTAAATTGTTTTCTTGAGGACTAGCATCTATTGTTTCTTCTACTTTATTTTCATCTTCTTTTACACTTACATTTTCTTCTGCCTTGCTAACTTCATCTGTAGCAGGTTCTTTATTATCCTTATTGTTGGCACAAGACGCTAAAACTAATACAAGTGCCAAAGGGTAAAATATCTTTCTTAATCTCATAATTTATTTATATTAATTGTCTCCATATCTTTATTTATTGGGATTGATTCGCCAAGAGCCCATGTTAGTAATATATCTGCTGCTGCTTTATCTCTAAAACTATTCCACTCACTTTCTAGACCTTGCTCATAGACAATATCTAAAAATTCTTCCCTAGGATCAATTCCATCATAATTATCCAGGAAATTATCTCTTTGATGTCTGTCAAGACTTGCAATAAAAGCTTCCCTAAGTTCGTGCTCGTCAAGCTCATCTGCAGTTGGTAGTAGCACGAAGTTTTCCACGTCTTGGTCTATATCAATATAGCTTTTTTCTATATCTTCTGGAGTTTGTATTTCCTGATTTATTCTTATAAAATCTAAAGATTCTGTATTTAACCACATATTCTTTAGATATGAATCTTCATCTATCAAGGTCCATTTTTCAACAAGCCACGATAGATTGATTGGTTTTCTAACGCTCATAAGTATTTATTTTTAGCACAAGTGCCTCATATTCCCAAAGCTCAAGGGCTAAATCTTCTCCTTTCTCTATTTTTATATTTCTCTTATCCCACCTACTGTTGCCATAGATTTCTGATAATGAGTCTATTACCTCTACAAATTCTAACTCTTCGTCATAAGGAATTTTGTAAGATGCTTTGTAAGTATTAGTCATGTTTAAAACAACCAAAAATCTGTCATCTCCTGATCTTCTTTCGTAGGCAAATACTGAGTTTACATTATCGTCTACAACTTTCCAAGAAAATCCTTCTTCATCAAAATCTTTCTCGAAAAATGCCTTCTCAGTTTTATAGAGGTAGTTTAAATCTTTTATAAATCTATTAAATGAATCATGCACTGGGAATTTCAATATATCCCAATTTATTGATCCACTCTCGTTCCACTCATCAAAGGTTGCGATGTCATTACCCATAAAGTTTAGCTTCTTGCCCGGGTGAGTCATTTGATAAGTGAAAAGTAGCTTAAGTTGTTTGAATTTTTCCTCATAAGATCCATTCATTTTATTCACAACAGCACCCTTTAGGTGAACGACCTCGTCATGACTTAGTGGGAGTACAAACTTCTCATTATAAAAGTAAAACATAGAGAAGTTTATATTTTGTTGATGGTCTACTCTATTCATAGAATCAGTCTTAAAATACCTCAAGGTATCATTCATCCAACCCAAATCCCATTTATAGTCAAAGCCAAGTCCGTCCTCATCAACACTTGCTGTTACCTTTGGATAGTCGGATGAGTCTTCAGCTATTAACATCACATCTGGGTGGTCACTTGCAATAGTTTTATTTAAATCTCTAATAAAGTTTATATTATCTTGGTGAACTCCACGGTTCTTATTTCCATTATAGTGAATCATGTAGCTAACGGCGTCAATTCTTATGCCATCGAAATGGAAATTTTCTATCCAATATGAAAAGGCTGATTTCATAAAACTTCTTACATGACCCTTTGAGTAATCGAAATTGTTGGAACCCCACTCAGAATATTTAAGGTCGGGATAAACTGATTCATACATTCCAGTTCCATCAAAATGATCGAGACCATAAAAGTCTGACGCAAAATGAACTGCAACCATATCAAGTATTACCCCTATCCCATTTTGGTGAAGGATATCTACAAATTTCTTTAGGTCAACTGGACTGCCGAACCTAGAGCTTGTCGCGAAAAATCCTGTAGATTGATATCCCCAGGATGGATAATATGGGTATTCAGTTATAGGCATAATCTCAACGTGAGTGTAGTTCATCTTCTTGACATAGGAAACTAATTCATCTACTATATCTAAAAAGTTGACATTATCTCCATAACGCTTCCAAGATCCTATGTGGATTTCATATATATTTAGTGGCTTATCGAAGTTCTTGCTCCTATTTTTAATGAAAGTATCATCAGCAAATTCGTAGCTATCATCTGTAATGATACTTGCAAAGTCTCCTTCTTTATCCATAGCCTTGGCAAAAGGGTCAGTTTTTTCTACAAAATTGCCCTCATGATTTACTACATACTTGTAATAGTCACCAACACTTGCCTTAAGCCTTATAAAAAAATAACCATACTCATAGTTTTTAGTCATAGCTACATTTTGCCAAGAAGTAAAATCACCCTTGATGTAAACTTCATCTGCATTTGGTGCGAGTACTCTAAAAATATAATATCCGTCACAATCTTTTTGCGCTCCCCAAATATCAGCTCCTGCACTTGAATGACCATCTATATAATCTTTAATATAACTATGGTTAGTTTCAATTATGTTAACCTTCATTATCTTCCTCAATCAAATGTTTTATATGTCTTTTCAAAATCTGAATTCCCTTTAGGTTTCTAGCACCTCTAGGGATTATTATATCAGCGTATTTTTTGCTAGGCTCAATATAAGTTTCATGCATAGGTTTGACCTGACCGATGTATTGAGTCAAAACAGATTCTAGGCTTCTGCCTCTCTCCTTGGTATCTCTTAGGATCCTTCTTTGAAGTCTTACATCACTATCAGCATCTACAAACACCTTGGTATCTGTAATTGACCTAATCTTTTCATCATATAAAACTAATATTCCTTCTATTAGAATAATCTTTGTAGGTTTAACCCTAACAGTTTCTTTGCTCCTAGTGTGATTATTATAATCATAAGTAGGCATATCAATCTCTTTGCCATCTAGAAGTTTTACTAGATCTTTATAGAACAAATCATTGTCAAAGGCACCAGGATAATCATAGTTTAAAGTTTTTCTTTGTTCAAAACTAATGTCATCATGAGCCTTGTAATAATTGTCATGTCCTATAACTGTAAGATCATCCTTAAAGTAGGCCGCAATTTCTCTTACAATAGAACTTTTGCCGCTGGCAGATCCACCAGCGACCGCAACAATTTTTACATCGCTCATAGCTTAATCTCGTTAACGATATTTCCTTCTAGATATTGGTAAAGATTGTCAAATACTATATCAGCTCTAATTTCCATTGCCTCTTTTGTATAAAAAGCAACGTGATTTGTTAAAATAACATTTTTAGCATTTCTTAGTGGATAATCTTCTGGAAGAGGTGGTTCCATATCAAATACATCTATTCCTGCTCTTAATTTATCTTCATTTAATAGTTTTGCTAGATATTCATTATCTACAACTGCACCTCTAGCACAGTTAATTAGTACAGCGTTATCTTTCATTAGATCTAGTTCAACTTTTCCCAAGAAATGTTTTGTTTCTTTGTTATTTGGAATGTGAAGAGAAACAATATCACTTCTTTTTAGAAGGTCTTCAAGGCTAACATATTCTACATTTTTAGCCTTAATTTCTTCCTTTTCTGTTCTAGAATATGCAATTATTTCACATCCAAAAACGCTTAGTAGGTCGATTAGTTTTGATCCGATGTTTCCAGTTCCGATGATACCGAATGTTTTTCCCTTGATTAGCTCCCCAAGTAGGTAGTTATTTTCACCATCAAAAATATTTCTTCTATTTTCATTAAACTTTCTTAGTACACCGATAGTTAGACCTAAAACAAGTTCAGCTACGGAATCATCAGAATATCCACTTGCATTTTCTACGACAATTCCCTTTTCCTTGCAAGCGTCAAGATCTACATGGTCAACTCCAGTAAAGGCAACATCTACTAATTTTAAATCAGTTTCTTCGATTACCTTTCTAGTTAATGGTTTGTTAGTAATCATTGCTACATCAGTACCTTGTAGTCTTTGAATTTTTTCATCATCATCTTTAGCTGACTTATCAAAATATTCGAATTCATGGCCTAATTCTTCTATTTTTTTCTTGTGATCTTCTATTATTTTTTCATCAACTTCTAATGGATCTATTAGACTAATTTTCATTTCAATCTCCTTTATCTAAATGTATATCGTTTACTTGATATTATTATACTCGATTTACATATAATTAAATAATAAAGCTCTGGAGATTTTTATAAGTTAACTTGTAAATATTAGTTTATTGTGATAAATTAATAATAGAATATAGAAAGGAATTAAGATGGCAGTTGGATTAGCTTTTACAGATGGTAAATGTATAGAAGCAATACATTATTATTGTGAGGTTTTTGGTATTGAGGAACCTAATAAGATAATTAGGTATAGTGATTTTAAAAAATATAATCATCCGGACGAGATAAAAGACAGGATATACAATTCCCATATCGACGTCTATGATAATAGGATCTACCTATATGATGTTACTAATGATAGTATGATTATAAATGGCAACAATGTGAGAATTGTAATAGAGACAAGTTCAGATAATTTATATAGAGCCTATATGAATTTTAGAAAAGACTCCACTGTTACTATGGAGCCTCAAAAAATAAACAAAAAATTATTTACAACTTTAATCGACAAGTACAATATATCTTGGCAATTTATTGCTGAAATTCAAGAATAAATCACTTCGATTTGTTCTTTTTCTTTTGCCTCAAATACCTAAAAAAAGTCTGGATTTCATAAAGGCATTCTTCTTCTGCTAGGCCAAATTCCGCATCAAGATAGTGAAGCTGACTTCTATCACCTGTTACATTTGTATTTGACCCACAAGCCCCTCTTTTGGGATCTCTAATGCCAATCACAAGCCTATCTATCCTAGAATTAATTATAGCACCAGCACACATGGAGCAAGGTTCCATAGTTACATACATTGTACATTCTTCTAGTCTAAAATCATCCATATACTCGCTAGCTTCTTTGATTGCCATTATTTCAGCATGTTTTAGGGCAGATTTTCCTTTGAAGGTATAATTGTGACCCCTACCTATTATCTCACCCTTATAAACTATAACTGCTCCAACAGGAACTTCTTCTACAAAACGAGCAAGCCTTGCCTCGCTAATTGCCTCTTGCATGAAAAACATATCCATCTTAGAGAAATTATTTTCTTTTTTATCTATCTCATTAACCAACTTAGCCTCCTAGAATTTCGCATAAAAATAAGCTGTTGATAACCAACAGCCATAATTTTGGTGTACCGAAGAGGATTCGAACCTCCGACACCCGCCTTAGGAGGGCGGTGCTCTATCCAGCTGAGCTACCGATACAAGTAAGGACTAAAAATTTAGTCCTCTATTATTATAACACTTTTTACCTTGCAATCAACAATTGAAGCAAGAAATTGACATTGTTTTTCACATTTCTAGTAATCTTTCCAAATGTACTTGCTTCTTCTACATCATCTTTAGAAAGTAAATCTATCTTGTAATCTTCTCCTTCATAGTTGACATCGACACTACCTAGTACTTGTCCTTTTTTGATTGGAGCTTTGATATTTTTATCTAGGTTGATTTTAGTAGCCACATGTTTTTTATCTTTAGAAATAATTGTTAAGTCTTCTGCTGGATATAAATCAATGTAGCCTTGTTTAGCAGATACTTCTTCTACGCTTTCTACACTTCTATTTGTATCTAGGACCTTCTCGCATGAATAGTATCTTGATACGTAATAGATCAAATCGCTCATTACACTATCTCTTATATCCTTTTCATCTGCTCCGAGTACTACTCCTACACACCTAAAATCGTCATTTCCATCTAGCTCTTTCATATCAAGTGTAGTAATCAAACAATAGCCAGCCTTTTCTGTAGTACCAGTTTTTAAGCCATCTACTCCGTCGATTTCATTTTTTAGTGGAATAGTTGAATCTTTTTTAATTCCTTTGCCTGGAATATTAACCTCATCCATAGATGAATAATTTAGAATATCTGGATATTTTTTAACCAAATCCATGGATAGCTTGTACAAATCTCTCGCTGAAGAGACATTTTCTTTGTCATCTTCTGTATCAATACCACTTGCATTATAGTACTTTTGACTTTCCAAGCCTAATTCCTTTGCTTTTTCGTTAATTTTTTTAGTAAAAGCTTCTTCAGATCCAGAAACAGCCTTAGCCAATAGATGAGCACAGTCATTACCACTTACTGCTATTAGACCTTGGAGGAGTTCTTCCACACTGTAAGTTTCATTTTCCTTTAGTCCTAGAGCGGAATATTCCCAACTAGTAAGTTCTTCTGCACGTTTGTCTGCCTTGACATTTGTATCTAAACTAATTTTTCCTTCTTCTATGGCATCTCTTACCAAATAAAAAGTCATTAGCTTTGTTAGAGATGCTATTGGTCTAACTTCATCAGCGTTTTTCTCATAATATATATCGCCAGTTTCCTCATTACCTATTAGGTATGCTGAAACATTCTCATCAAGACCAACTATTCTACCTTCACCCTTGGCATAAGCCATACTTGTAAATAAAAATACAAATATACTTAGAAGGCTTGCCAACCTAAATTTTCTTGTTTTCATATAAACCTACCTTAAAAAAGATTCTAGCTTTCTATAATTATCCCTCAATAGCTTTAGGGTATTTACATCAGCTTCTTTGTTGTATGAATAGTTAAGATTTTCTGCCTCAGCCATGCCTACTTTTCTAAAAAGTCCACAAGCTTTAAATAGGCAGTTGTATATATCTAACAATTCATTTGTTGGGAAAGTCAACTCCAAGTCTTCTCTATATTCCTTGCTCAAAGTATGAACTAGGTTTGACCCATCAACTCCTATATTTCTAAGACCATAAAACTTGTTTATAAGATGAAAATCTAACATCTTTAAAAGTTCATCTCTTAAGTCATCCATTTTGATACAAGCAGCTATTGGATCTTTTTGGTTTATATATAAAGAAACTTCTATGGCATTTGCAAAGAAACTGTCTACACATGTTTTAAACTCGTACTCTTTTGGTAGACTGTACTTAAAGTCTTTGTTTACCTTAAGCATTTCTTCATTAGGCTTGTTGTAGATATACTCAATATCTCCTGGCAAAGTTCTCATAAAATCATTTGCCAAATCCTTAGCTATGATTGACTCAGATATTTTCACATTATCCTTCTTGTAGGCTTGGATTTTGGTATAATTTTGTTTGTTTTTATCAACATCAAAACTATCCTTCACCCTATTTATCAATATTATATCATCAAATAAAACCCTTAGATCATCTTCAAGTTTACCTATTATAATTTCATCTACAACAGTATATAAGTCGACAAACTCTTCGTTTGTATTTGATTTAATACAAAAGATCGATACAATGGATTCCTTGTCCCTGCCATAGTCTACGAATCTTTTTTTTATATCACTTCTCATTACTTGTCCAGCTTTCTATAAAAATTTTCAAAAGTTTTGCTGTTAATCCCCAAATCACAGGTTCAGTATTATAGAAATACATATCATGATATCCCGTAGTAAATTTATAGTCTCGTCCATTTGGAATTTTATCAAAGGGGAAATCTTCAGGAAAATCCATCAAGAAGGGTGCCCTATACATGATTGGAGGATTTTCTTTGAAATATTTGACTTTGACAGCAAAAACTGACTCTACTTCCTCATTATACTTTATATCTTCAAAATTTTTCTTAATTCTCCCATAATAACTTTTTATATGTCTAAAAGATGAATTTAATATCATAGAAGAATATCCCATATACTCTATATATTCTCTATCTAATAGAAGCTCTTCTGTGGTTTCTCTAATGGCTGCATCTTTGAAATCTTCGCCATCTTCTACCCTTCCTCCAGGAAAAGAAACTTCGCCCGGCTGGGTAATATTCTTGCTTCTAACTTCAAAAAGAATATGATCTTCACCGTCTATTTCTACTAGGGGAATAAATACCGCATAGTTTTTTAATTTATTATAAAATTCGTCATCTACTAATAAATTTTTCATCTGTACTCCTATATAAAATGATATTAAATTCACTTATCAAAGTCAAATTTATAGTTGAAAACTTTTATCAATGGGTATAATATCTACGAACGTTTAGATATATTAATAGGAGGAATTATGTTTAAAGAATTTAAAGAATTTATCGCCCGCGGCAATGTTTTAGACATGGCTATCGGTATCATTATGGGTTCTGCTTTCACAGCTATTGTTACAAGCATGGTTGATGATATCCTAATGCCAATTATCTCAGGGCTAACAGCAGGTATCGACTACCAAGATATCGTAGTTAGTGTTGGTGGTGCAAGCCTTAAAGTTGGTAACTTCATCAACGCTGTAATTTCATTCTTAATCATTGCTTTTGTAATGTTCTTAATTGTTAAGGGATTAAATTCTCTACACAAAGAAGAAGCAAAAGAAGAAGTTACTGAAAAAGAATGCCCTTATTGTAAAAGTTCTATTCCAGTAGAAGCATCAAGATGCCCACACTGCACATCAAAATTAGATAATTACAATAACGTAAATGAATAAAAAATTGCTGGAAGTTTTCTTCCAGCTTTTTTTCTATCTTTTTTTCTCTTTTACATAGCCACATGATGAGCATCTTATCTCATCTGTCGACCTATTTTTCTTATGAATCATCAAAGATCCGCACTCAGGACACTTCTCTCCTGTTGGAGGATCCCAAAGTGCAAAGTTACATTTTGGATAGTTATCACATCCATAAAATCTTTTGCCTCTTTTGCTAACTTTTTCAATCAAGGTTCCATCTTCACATTCAGGGCATTTTACCCCAGTTGATTTTACAATAGATTTTGTGAAATCACAGTCTGGAAATCCAGTACAACCGATAAACTTACCATTCCTACCGTGTTTTATAGCGAGGTTCTTGCCGCATTTTGGACATTTCTCATCGAGAACTTCATCTCTTACCTTGTAGTCCTTGCTATCTTTCTTGACGCCTTTCATGTCTTTTTCAAAATCTTTGTAGAATGATTTCAAAAGTTCCTTCCAGTACCTATCGCCAAGAGCTATGTTATCCAAAGCATCTTCCATTTCTGCAGTAAACTCGACATTTATTACATCATCAAAATTTTCTTGGAGGAAAGTATTTACAGTTTTTCCAAGATCAGTTGGATATATACTTCTTCCTTCAAGCTCAACGTAGTTTCTTGAAATAATTTGATTGATTGTTGCAGAATATGTTGATGGTCTACCGATTCCAAATTCTTCCAAAGTTTTAACTAGGGAAGCCTCTGTATATCTTGCTGGAGGATTGGTAAAGTGTTGGTCTTTGTCAATCTTTTTAGCAGAGATTACATTCCCCTCTTTTAGTTCAGGTAATATATTTTCGCTCTCGTTTGCCTTTGATAAGATATTATAACCGTCAAATATTGTTATTTTGCCATTAGTCTTAAAGGCAAGTCCATTGTTATCAAATAATATTTGAGTTGAAAGATATTCATAATCAGCCATTTGGCTTGCTACGACTCTTTCCCAAATCATCTTATATAATTTATATTGTTGGTCTGTTAGGTACTCTTTTATTTCTATCGGACTTCTCTTTATGGATGTTGGTCTAATCGCCTCATGGGCATCTTGGCTGCCCTTTTTCTTGCCAGCGTAAGTATTTCCTTTGCCAGCGTACTTATCTCCGTACTTTTCTTTTATAAAAGCTAGGGATTCATTTACTATATCTTTGGATATCCTGTTAGCATCTGTTCTCATGTATGTTATAAGACCGACAGATCCATCGCCAACGTCTATACCTTCGAACAATTGTTGGGCAAGCTGCATGGTATATTTGGTAGAATATCCAAGCCTATTTGATGCATCTTGTTGGAGGGTTGAAGTTGTATGTGGCTTTTGAGGTTTTCTTCTCTTTTTAGTTTTATTAATTTTTACAACTTCAAACTTATCCTTATCTATTTTCTCTAGGACTTTCTTAGCTCCGCTCTCATTTGATATCTTAACTTTTTTACCAACTTGTCCATAAAACTCTGAATCAAATTTAAGTTTGTCAACGTCATGATGAGCTGTTATTGTCCAATATTCTTCTGGAATAAAGTCATCTATTTCTTTTTGTCTATCTACAATTAGCTTTAGGGCAACAGATTGAACTCTACCAGCGGATAGACCAGATTTTACTCTCTTCCAAAGGATTGGACTAATCTCATAGCCTACTATCCTATCCATCACACGTCTTGCTTGTTGGGCATCTACTAGATTTTGGTCGATTGTTCTTGGATTTTTGATTGCATTTTTTACATTTTCTTTTGTAATTTCATGAAACTCGACCCTGTTTTTATCTTTTGGATCAAGTCCTAAAAGAAATTGCAAGTGCCAGCTTATAGCTTCTCCTTCCCTATCAGGGTCGGTTGCCAAATAGACCTTTTCTGCCTTATCTGCTTCTTTTTTTAGTTCATTAATAGTTTTCGCCCCACCTCTAACCTTTATATATTCAGGTTCAAAGTCATTTTTTATATCTACTCCAAACTTGCTTTTTGGTAGATCTCTAAGGTGACCTATAGTTGCCATCACCTTATAATTTCTGCCGAGCATTTTGGAGATTGATTTTGCTTTGGTTGGAGACTCTACTATTACTAAGTTCTTAGCCAAATACTCACTCCTTTATGATAAATTCGTTATTTCCAATATTTTCTATATAATCCTTTAGCTCAAGCGAAGTCAATAGATAATTAATAACATCTATATCCAAATCTAGTTTTTCTTTCAATGTATCAGCGCTTGAATTAGGAAAGTTCTCAATGTATCTTACCACTTGAGCTTCGTTCTTATCAAGTTTTGTATAATCTAAAACTTTCTTCTCCCTATTTATATCAACCAAATATGAAAGCTCTTCTATTATATCATCTGCAGATAGGACAAGCTTTGCTCCTTCTTGGATCATCTTGTTAGTTCCCTTAGAATAAATGGAATTGATATTGCCAGGTACAGCAAATACCTCTCTACCTTGATCTAAAGCACATCTTACAGTAATCATTGTTCCAGATTTTTCCTTGGCTTCAATCACTGCTGTCCCAAGAGAAATCCCTGATATGATCCTGTTTCTTCGTGGAAAATTGTAGGCTACAGGCTCTGTTCCTAGGGGAAACTCAGAAAGTATTAGACCATTTTCTTCAATTCTCCTGTACAAATCCTTGTTTTGTTTAGGATAGATTTTATCAATACCACACCCTATGACACCTATAGTTCTCCCACCTACATCAAGACTTGCCTTATGGCTTGTCGCATCTATCCCATAGGCAAGACCAGATACTGTTGTTATTCCTGCTAGAGAAATCTTTTCTGCCAATGTTTTGGCTGCCCATTTTCCGTAGGCTGTACATTTCCTAGATCCTACAAAGGCCAAGGAATTTTTATCCTTTATTTTGTCAAAATCGCCCTTATAGTACAAAACAGCTGGTCTATCATCTATATACTTTAGATTTTCTGGATAATCATCATCTAATATAGTGACATACTTGTACTTATACTTATGAATCTTATCCATATACTTGGCAAAGTTTTCCAAACTATCATTTGAAAAAATTTTCTCATATTGCTTATCTGTTATAAAATCATAGAATAACCTATCCTTATCAAAAAAATCTTCAAACGAAGTTTTATCAAACATTTCTAGAATTAGGGAATTATTTATGTATAGGTAATTTAGATATAAAAAGATTTCTTCTTTCGTAAGTTTAAAAGGCGTTTTCAATGTAATTAATCCCCCCATCTACTCTTATAACTTCTGCCACATCAAATCTAATGATTGAATCGGTCAAGTCATTTTCCATGAGATAGGCTTGGCTTGCTTTTATAATTTTTTGTTGTTTTGAAATAGTTACAGCCTCGCTTGGATTGGCAAAGTCTTTATTTTTTCTAGTCTTAACTTCTACAAATACCACTATTTCATCTATCCTTGCTATTATATCAATCTCACCAAAGTGCTTTCTAAAGTTTCTATCAAGAATATCATAGCCTTTGTTTCTAAGATATTCTTCAACCAAGTCTTCTCCAAAATCTCCTACTGTTTTTTTATAAGTCGTCAAAAGTCATCTGCCTCTCATGAAATTTTCTTAAAAATGATTGCCTATGGATTGGAGTTTCTCCGTATTCTTCCAAGCCTTGATAGTGTTTTTTCGTTCCATATCCCATGTTAGTATCAAATCCATAATTAGGATATAACTTAGAGAAATTGATCATTATATCATCTCTTCTAATCTTTGCTAGAATTGACGCGCAGGAGATTGAGTATTCATTCAAATCTCCTTTTACAATATTTAACTGGGGAATATCGGTATCAATTCTTTCTGCATCTATTAAAACAATCTCAGGTTTGATCTTTAGATTGTTTAGAGCATCTTCCATGGCCTTGTGGGTAGCATTTTTTATATTGACTCTATCTATCATGCTTGGATTTGCGTAGCCATAAGCATAACAAATTGTATCTTCTAGGATTTTTTCCTTGAGATTTAGCATCTTTTTTCTGGTTAGTTTTTTAGAATCTGTTATTCCTTCAATAGCAGAATCACTTTTCATAATCACAGCACAGGTTACAACAGGTCCTGCCAAAGGTCCTCTGCCAACCTCATCTATACCAGCTATTAGCTTATATTTGTCATGGATTTCTTTTTTTATCTGATCGTTATATAAAGAGTATCTCATGCTTTTTCCAGAGTAATCTTTCCTAGTTTTCCTGACCTAAAATCATTTAAAATGATGTTGGCTGTTCTAGTATAGTCGTAGTCGCCACCAGAAATAATTGCTCCACGTTTTTTGGCAATCGCTTCATATATAATAAGAGCAGGATCTTCAGGATTTATTCCATATCTTTCTTTAAGAGCTTCTGGTTTTGTCTCTTTCATCTCCTCCAAGAACTTTAGGGTTAGATCTTCTATATTTAAAACTTCATCTTTGATAGCATTTGTAAAGGATAAGTGTAGACCAACTTCTTCGTCAAACTTAGGCCACAAAACCCCAGGAGTATCTAGAAGTTGGATATTTGATCCTGTCTTTATCCATTGTTTGCTTTGAGTAATCCCTGGTTTATTACCAACCTTAGCTCCCTTTTTCTTTGAAACTTTATTAATAAAAGTGGACTTACCAGAATTAGGCACACCGACAATCATCATTCTTATTAGAGGATTTTCTATGTTCTTCTCTTCATTTTTTTTAAACTTTTCGCTAAGCAGATTTTTAGCCTCTCTATAAATTCTATCGACATTTATATTTTCCTTAGAATTCATTGCGATAGCAGGTATTCCTTGACTTTTAAATTTATCTATCCATTTTTTATTCTCACTTGGATCAGATAGGTCAGATTTATTCATAATAATCATTCTAGGCTTATCAGCAATTATTTCGTCAAGCATTGGATTTCTAGATGAATTTGGAATTCTCGCATCAATTATTTCAAGAACTATATCTACAAGTTTTAAATTATCAATAATAATTTCCTTGGTCTTCTTCATATGACCTGGAAACCAATTTATATTCATTGTCATAGTTTTTCTCCAATCTTCTTTGCCATATGCAAAATTTACAACTATCTATATTATACATAAATTATTTAGAAATACACCCTGACAGTAATCCATTTTGCAATTTAACATGATAAATTTTTCTATATAAGTTATAATATATATAAGAATAAACAAGGAGAGAGAAATGGGTAATAAAATCTTGGCAGTTTTATTTGTTTTACTTAGCATAAGTGCTTGTGGCAACAAAAGCTCAAATGACAAGGTAAATGTTAGAGTAAAAACCGAAAATAAGGTAGAGAATAAAACTAATACCGCAACAGATAAAGATACTAAAAATGGTAAAGAAGAAGTAGCTAAAAAATCCGACAAAAACCTATCTAAGAAAAGTGATGAGGCACAGGCGTTTTTCAAAACAATAGAGGCAAAGAAGTTCGCTATACCAAGTGTAGCTAGTAAGGTCGAATCAATCTTTCTATATAATGATGGCTATTTTGATGGAATGATTAAAAGCGGAAACGGTGATGCCGCCTACATTGGTCTATACAATGGCAAGCTAGACTATGTTGAAAAGATTGATGATTTAACCTACAAGGTAAAGCTTGCTAAGTTAGAAATGGAAACTCCAACAGGTCAAGAAGAGCAAATAAATATGGGAGGCATAGACATTAATGTAGAATATGTAGATTGGACATTTTTCAAGGAAGATATGATAGGCAGTGAATACCTAATCCACCTACCAAAAACTAAAGTTAGTTCCTTAGACGATACTAATAGACAAATGTTAGAAATGGCAGATAAATATATAAAGGATGACAATGCCAACATATTTTTTATAGAAGCTTTAGATGACAAACCTGGTCTAATGTATGAATTTATTAGGGAGAATTAAATGAAAAAATTATTAGCGGCATTGATATTTCTAAGTCTAGTTCCAACTAGCTTTGCTAGTGGCGAATATAAAGATATAAAAGAAATCAGAGGAGATAAGAACCACTACTATGACCTAGCATTTTCTTATCACAACCTAATAGTTGACGAAAGCCAAATAAAGCCTAAGACAAATGTAAAAAATGATACAAAAAGTGAAGCACCATCCACCCAAACAAAAGGAGGACTCACAGACGATAAGGTTATAAGCGAGTTAAGTGGCAAATCTTTTGTTTTATCATCTGGAGCTGGAGCTTGGGCAAGTTTCATAGATATAAAAGATAACAAGGGTAATTTTGAAATAAAATTTTCTGATGCTGATATGGATCACATATACTTAGCAGCAGGCAAGGGTCAATTTGAAATGGGAGAAAAAATTGACGATTACACCTACAAGTTAAAAGTAAAAAACTTTGAAAGAACTAGTCCCGAACCTGGTATTTATGAAAAAGATTCGTATGGCAGAGATCAAGAATATATTGCTGTGCCTCATGGACTAGAGACATCAGATATAAATGATCCTAAGCCAGTAGAAAGCCTAACCCTCTACCTACCTTTTAAAAACATCGACGAAATCCCAGATGGTGAAGGAGCTAGGACTTGGCTAAATATGTCAGTAAGTGAAGGTGTTGGGAAAATAGGAAATGAACTAAGGGTATTTGCAATAGTTAACGATGGATATCCTTTCGTAGAAATGGTTGGTCAATAACAAATATAAAATGCTCAAACCTTGATAAAAGGAATGAGCATTTTTCTTATATTAAAATTTCACAGATTTAGCGGTTCTTTTACACTAACTTAAAATCCTTAGTTTCTATGGTTTTCTTATCTTTTATTTCAATTATTTTATCATAGTATTTGCTGTAGTCTATATCTCTTCTGTGAGAAATGGATATGATTGTTTTATCGAGTTTGGCGAAAATCTTTTCCAGTTCGCTTGCCATTTTTAAATCAAGAGCAGATGTCGCCTCATCTATAAGGATAATCGAACTATCCTTGTATAAGGCTCTCGCAATTTCTATTCTTTGCATCTCCCCACCAGATAGGTTAGATCCCGCATCTTTGATTACAGCGTGATAGCCATCTTCTAGGGTGTCAAGCAATTTATATAGTCCAGATTTCTTGATTGCTTTATCAAGCTTCTCATAGTCAATCTCATCTGGAGTTTCAAACAAGACAATATTTGCTAGGATACTATCTCTAAATATCATTGGTTTTTGGGCTACTATTGAAATATCCTCGTATATTTCTTGTCTACTAAGAGCGTCTATATTATTATTTTTTATAAAAATATTTCCAGATTTTGCAGTAAGCTCTTTGGTAATAAGTTTAAAAATAGTTGATTTTCCTGTTCCGCTTGCACCACTTATAATAACGTGCTCGTCTTTGTTTATGGAAAATGATGCTTTATCTAAAATTTTTTTATTAGTATAAGAAAAACTCACGTCAGCAAATAGAATATCTTGATTTTTAGAGATATCACTTTTATTATAACTATCTAAACTAGATATTTGATTTTCTTTTTTAGAATAATCATCTTGTATTCTCTGTCTTATTTTTTTAGTAGAATTGATGTCACCATAGCTATCAGCAATCTCTTGCATTGGCCAAATTATAATATTCATCAAACTTAGAAGAACTGGAAAATAGAAATCTTCAATTTTCCCCCAATAGACAAAAAGAGCTGATAGAAGCATCAAGAAAGTCTGAAGTATTAAAGATGATTCGTTTATTATACTTATCCTAGAACCATTGAGGAAAACAGATTTCTGATGGATCTTTTCATTTTCCCTTGTTTTTGGTCAAATTTTTTAAGAAAGTGACTCGTCTTATTAAACCTAAACAAAGTTCCATAAACGTAAAAAGAATCATTTAAGATTTCGTTGTATTTGTTTATAGATTTCATATAATTTTCGTTCTCATTAGAAGATAAGGATGAAATTATCTTAGAAATTATCATGATTATTATCCCAAAAGCGAATATAATCATTGTTATTTCAACATTTATAGTAAATCCATATCCTAGGCATAAGACTAGAAGGAAAATACTTGATACTATCCTATCTATGGCAAAAATATAGTTTTCCTCAATAAATTTCAAATCATTATTGAAGAGTGATATGTACGATGCCTTGTCTTTGCTCTCAAAATATATAGGATCTCTCCTTAAAATATTTTCCATCAAGTCTTTTTTCACTCTAATGTTCCACATACACGAAACCTTAGCCTTAATCTTTGACCTAGAAAATCTGAGAAAAAAAGAAATCACAGCCCACAAAATAAAAAATATAACAGTAGATTTAATTAAAGTAGCATCCTTGTATGTAACAATTTTAGAAAATCTCTCTATTAATTTGGTTAGAAAATATTGTTCCAAATCGCTAAATATAGATACAAGTATAAATACAACAAAAATCCAATTGATTTTTACAAATCTAAATCCACCCTTACAATAATCTAATTTTCCCTTCATATAATCCGCCTTCGTTATGTACAATTATTATATTATCACTTTAATAAATTAGTTTGTTATTAATTTATTACTAATAACTATACGTTTTTTATACTAATTTTCATTAGATAGGTTAGTAAATATTTGAATAAATAAATTATAAAATTTCTAAATTTGCCACTAAAAAAGGACCTTTGCATTTTTTGCAAGAGTCCTTCTTTTTCTTAATAATTTGTTTTTTCTTTAACTTTAGCTGCCTTACCTTGACGATCTCTAAGGTATTTAAGTTTAGCTCTTCTAACTTTACCACGTCTAACTACGTGTAGTTTTTCAATTTTTGGTGAGTTGTATACAAATGTTCTTTCTACTCCAACTCCATAGCTGATTCTTCTAACTGTGAAAGTTTTGTTTATTCCACCTTCGTTGATGTAGATTACTGTTCCTTCAAAGTCTTGAAGTCTTTCTTTGTCACCTTCTTTGATTCTGTAGCTTAGTCTTACTGTATCACCTACTCTAAAGTCAAATTTTTCTTCACGTAGGTTTTCTTGTTCAATTTTTTTGATTAAATCCATCTTTGCTCTCCTCTCGTAAGAATTGTTCATATAAGTCTGGTCTTACTCTTTTAGTTTTCTCTATTGCACTTTTCCTATTCCAAGCGGCAATCTTCTTGTGGTCTCCGCTTACAAGCTCACTTGGAACGAAGTATCCGTTGAAGTTACGAGGTTTGGTATATTCATCTTGTTGCAATAAAGTATTGTAATGAGAGTCTGTAGTCAAGGATTCCCTTTTTCCTACAACTCCATCTATAAATCTTGCCATTGAATCTATAAGCACCATGGCTGGGATTTCTCCACCTGTAAGTACATAATCGCCTATAGATATTTCATAGTCGATATAATGGTTAGTAATTCTCGCATCTATTCCTTCATAATGACCGCAAATTATGATTAGATCTTTAATTTCTGCAAAGTCGATTGCTAATTTCTGATTTAATTTCTTGCCTGCTGCTGACATGTAGCAGACTTTTGATTCTGGTTTTTTCACAGACATCAAAGCATCATATATAACTTGGGGTCTGATAAGCATGCCGGCTGCCCCGCCGTATACTGTATCATCTACATGGTTGTGCTTGTTATTGCTAAAGTCTCTTATATCTACTAAATTTATTTCTAGTTTTTTGTTTTGAATTGCTTTTCCTATTACCCCATAAGTTTTAAGGAACTCAAAACTTTCAGGAAATAGGGTAAGTATGGTAACTCTATTCATAATCTGCTAGGTTATCTACTTCTATTTTCTTGTTTTTTATATCAACATTTGTGATTACAGTTTTTAATGCTGGTAATAGGACTTCTATCTTGTCAGTTTTTTCTATAACATATACATCGTTTGGATAAACTCCACTGATTATGTCTTTGACTTTACCCACTTTTTGCCCATTGGAGTAAACATCAAGTCCAATCATTTCATATATATAAAACTCTCCATCAGAAAGCTTGCCACGATCTTTTTCATCTATGGTTATATCTTTTCCGACAAGTTTCAGGGAATCATTTATGTCGTTGTATTCTACAAATTTTAGAACCTTGAATCCTTTTTGGTCGAAGGAGTCTTCTATTGTTAGAAGTTCATCTCCTATATAAACTTTAGATCCTTTATCAAACCTCTTCTCATTATCGGAAAATGGTCTAACTTTAACATTTCCTCTAATGCCGTGGGTTGTTATTACCTCTGCAACTGTTATTCTCATATTCTTATGTTGACCTTAACATCTTCCTTGATCGCTGCTGCTCTAGCTATGGCTCTGATGGAATTTATTATGTTTCCACGAACTCCTATAACTCTGCCCTTATCTTCTTCTGCTACATGGATTAGTAGGTCTACTTCTCCATTTTCGCTAGTTTCTTCGATAATTACAGCGTCTTTGTTTTCTACTAATTCTTTAACAATTAATTCAACTAGGTTTTTCATCTTATGCTAATACGTCGTTATCTTTGAATAATTTTTCAACTATAGATGTTGGTTTTGCACCGTTTTTAATCCATTGTTTAGCTTTTTCATTGTCCACTCTAAATTCTTTTGGATTTGAGATTGGATTGTAAATTCCGATTTCTTCGATGAATTTACCATCTCTTGGGCTTCTTGAATCTGCTACTACAACTCTGTAAAATGGTTTTTTCTTTTGTCCCATTCTTTTTAATCTAATTTTAACTGCCATTGTTTCCTCCTATTTTAGTTTAGGCTTAAAAGAAAGGCATCTTTGGAAGTTTTCTGCCTCTTTTATTTTTTGTCATGCCTGTCATTTTCTTCATCATTTTTTTCAGTTCTTTGAACTGTTTGAGCAATTTGTTAAGTTCTTTTACATCAACCCCTGAACCTTTGGCTATACGTTCTTTTCTGCTCTTGCCAATTATTTCAGGTTTTTCCCTTTCTTCTTTGGTCATTGAATTTATTAGAGCTTCAATTCTCACAAATCCAGTATCATCGACGTTAACTCCCTTTAGCATCTTTGAGTTAACTCCTGGAATCATGGCTAGAAGATCTTCCAATGGACCCATATTTCTAATCTGTTGAACTTGTTCCATGAAGTCATCCAAGGTGTAAGTTTGCTCACGCATCTTACGTTCAAGCTCCTTGGCGTTTTCTATAGATAGCTCTTTTTCAGCTTTTTCTATTAGGGAAAGGACATCTCCCATTCCTAAAATCCTGTTTGCCATCCTATCTGGGTGGAAAGGCTCTAGGTCTTCTAGTTTTTCACCAACACCTATAAATTTGATTGGTTTTCCAACAACTTGTCTGATTGAAAGGGCTGCACCACCTCTTGCATCACCATCTAGCTTGGTTAGAATTACTCCTGTTATGTCTAGATATTCGTCAAAAGTTTTTGCAACATTGACTGCCTCTTGACCTGTCATTGCATCAACAACGAGTAGGATTTCGTCTGGATTTACAGCTTCTTTTATATTTTTAAGCTCATCCATAAGGTCAGTATCAATTTGTAAACGTCCTGCCGTATCAAGGATTATGACATCGTGATTGTTGCTTCTTGCATAATCTTTTGCTTCCCTTGCGGTTTTTACTGGGTCTTGCTTATCTTTGTCAAATACTTCTACACCTGCAGTCTTACCTACAACCTTAAGTTGTTCAATAGCTGCTGGTCTATAGATATCAAGAGCAGTAAGCATTGGGTTTCTATTTTCCTTCTTTAACTTTAGGGCAAGCTTACCCGAATGAGTAGTCTTACCTGAACCTTGAAGTCCTACCATCATTACTATATGAGGAGTAGATCCCTTAAAGTCTAGCTTGGAATTTTCCTTTCCCATAAGAGCAGTTAGCTCTTCGTTTACAATCTTTACAACCATTTGACCTGGTGATAGGGAAGTCATAACATCTTGCCCAAGTGATCTTTCCTTGATTGTCTTTACAAAATCTTTTACGACCTTGTAGTTAACATCTGCTTCTAGTAAAGAGAGTCTAATCTCTCTCATAGCGGCATCTATATCTTTTTCACTTAATTTTCCTTTTCCTGTAAGCTTACCAAGAGTCTCTTGGAGTCTTTCCGAAAGGCCTTCAAATACCATAGCATCCCTCTCTAAATCGCATCTATTACGTCTGTTATTTCTCTAATTGCTAATTCATAATTTGAACTTTCCATCAGCTCTCTTATACTAATAAGAGAATCTTTCAGTTCCTCGCGGCTTTTCAGTAAAGAAAGCTCATCTTCAAACTCAAATAATTTATCCTCAGATCTTTTGATCATATCTGATATAGCTTGCTTGCTCCTATCAGTATTGTCTGCAATCTCCTGAAGGGATAAATCTTCGTTGTAATAACAATTAATAACATCTCTTTGTTTTTCATTAAGAAGTGCGCCGTATATATCGAATAATTGAGCCACTTTTACTATTTTTTCCATAAAATCACCTGTCAAGTCTTTTACTTGACCTATCCATTATACACCCTTGTTTTAGCTAAGTCAACAAAAAATATTGACCTAGATATATTAAAAAAGCTAGGATTTCTCCTAGCTTAATTTTAAAAGATATTTATCTTATTTCTTAGATTTATGGAAGATTGAAAAATGGATTAGATAATCCTTCGTCCATATCTTCATTAGTGTTTTCATCTTTAGAACTTGGTTTTGCCTTGTTATATTCATCTACATTTGATGTATCTATATTAAACTCAAGGTCCAAATTCTTTTTCTTGCCATCTCTATATACTGTAATGGTCGCCTTATCCCCTACAGAATAGCTCAACAAGATTTTTCTTAGAGAGCTCATATCAGTAACTTCTTTGCCATCAACAGCTGTTATTACATCACCCTCTTCTATTTGGCTATCCTTATCGAAAATAGAAACAACATACACTCCTTCATCAACACCAAGTTTTTCAGCATTGAAATTAGGGATTTGTTTTAGATAATCAATAGATTGACCAGTTATTCCTAGATAAACAGAGTTAAACTTGCCTGTTTTTCTTACCTTTTCTATTACAGGTTTTACAGTATTGATAGGAATTGCAAAACCAATTCCGTCGCTATTACCTGCCTTAGCAGTATTAATTCCTATTAGCTCTCCTCTTGAGTTTAGTAAAGCTCCACCAGAGTTACCAGCATTTATTGCGGCATCTGTTTGCATTAGTCCATCCATTGTAACACCAGTATTAAACTTAACAGACCTATTTAGTCCAGAGATAATACCGCTAGTTACAGTTGATTGAAGTTCAAATCCTAGTGGGTTACCAATAGCAACTGTCCTATCACCTATACCTACTTCATCACTATCTCCAAGCTCTATTGCAGGAAGATTTTTCTTATCTACCTTTATAATAGCAAGATCTAGCGAAGCATCGTTCCAAACAAGCTCAGCATCAGCAGTTTCCCCGTTTGAGAATAAAACATTAATTTGAGTGACATCGCCATTGCTTACAACGTGAGAGTTAGTCACAATATATCCATCCTCAGTTACTATAGAACCTGAACCGATACCCTCAACATAACCTTGTTGTTGACCGAAGAAAGATCTTTGAGTAACTTGAGATATTGTATTGATACCAACCACAGAATCAATTGACTTCTTTACAACAACTGATTCCATAGAATCATCAGATTTAATATTAATATCTTTGCTTGTATTCTTTTCTTCCTTACTTTCTATTTGATTTGGTTTATCATTGTTTTCTGTTGAAGTGTTATCATTATTCATTGCTCCACCGAGGAGAAAATAAATAACAAAACCACCAACTACAGCTCCCAAAAGAGCTGATATAAAATGTGAAAAGCCTCCATGTGCTTTATTCTTTCTCATTAAAGTCTACCTCCTATTTAATCTATCATACAAAATATTTGTGGTAACACTTTGTTTTTGTAATTAAATTCATATAAAATTAGAAAACTTCTTCATTTAATTAATAACTTTCTAATTTTTTTATCTTTATTCTATCTATTACGAAATTCAATATAGCGAGTATAACTCCGAAGCCTACTAGTATAAGAATATTTTTAATGTAAATTTCTTTATCAAAATTGTAGAAAATCAACTCATTATTTGCTACATAATAGAAACTAGGAAACAACTTTCCAATCGTAAGCGCCTTTTGAGATAGTAGACTCTGCGGTACAAAAACACCAGCTAAAAATGATGAACCAAGAGAAAATATATTCATTACAGCAGTAACAACTCCACCTTTATCTACTACATTTGAAATAAATACAGCTAAGCTTACTGTAACTAAAACAAAAACTAAAGAGTTGATTAGAAGTAATTTAAATGATTCATCAATCGATCTCATCCCATTAAGCACTATAAACAAGATAATATATACAGCCCACGATATAATAGCAAAAACAAAATTTCCTAAAAGTATTTCTAAATTTTCTCGAAATTTGCTAATAGGAGCTACCGAATTTCTATTGGCTATACTTTTTTTCTTATAAGTTAAGCTTATTAAAGAAACTACTAATATTATTTGGTTGAGGAAGGCATATGATAAAAAGTTAAAGTAATTAAGTACATTCTCTCCCAAACTTGACCTTGAATTATTCTCCAAAGAAACTTCTACATTTTTATTGAAATCTTCCTCGGTATATTTTATTGCATCTTTTGTATCATAACCTGATATTTCATAGCTTTTTATTTGATTTAAGAAAAGATTTATAGAATCTTTTACATATATAGAATAACTATCCAATGGACTAGTCTTTATTTCCACTTGTCTAGTATTTTCAAAATCTCTAGGTATTTTTATATAGACCGTTATTATTTGATAGAAGAGATTGTCATCTATATTTTTCCCCTCTAAATCAAGTATGTTATTTTCTCTTCCAAGATGGTCTATAAAGGCTCTCGATAAATCACTATTGTCCAAATCTTCTATATAGATATCGGCTCTTGCCTTAATGTAATTGCTAGTATCATTACCACTTTTATTCGAAAATACAACAAGAAGTATGAATATAAGAGCATACATTATTATAGCTTTTAAATGTCCCCTTACAATTTTAAAATAGTTTCTAAATACTATCATATTGCTTCCCCTTTGTGTATATAAAAGATATAAAGCCAAAAACTAATATTAATAATGCTAGATACTTAATATCTTGCCAATATCTATCCAGTCCATCATAGTAGTATAAGCTATACATTCCATCATTTATAAGGGATACTGGGTTTAATTTGAACATTATAGGAAATTTCTCTTGAATAATAATCTTTGTGTCTGAGTTCATCATTCCTGACAAATATGATAAGAGCATGGTAATTGCAATGCCAATACCATTTTTGATCTCAATTGTAGCTTTATTGGATACACCTATTAGAATGCCAAACAACACACCAAACATACTAGAAAGTGCAACAAGAAAAATTAACGGCAATATCTTATTAGAAAAATCTATTCCATATAGTTTATTAAAAACAAAAATAGTAAAAAGAACAATTATAAAATTAACTATAAACCCAGCTAACAACGAAGAAAGCAAATTTGTAGTCTTACTAATAGGAGCTACAGAGTTTCTTTTAGCAAGTGTGGATAAATTCGCCTCGTGTTTGTATACGATCATTAGACCTAAGCTATATCCATATAAAGCCTGCATACCTATTAATGAATAGAAAAAGGTATTTATTATATTAAGATTTTTCCTTGACTTATCTACGATATGATTCTTATTGACATCTAAATTTGCGATATCATACTCCGGTTTATCTTTAGATATTCTCTTATACATATTTGCTTTTCTAAGATAGTTATTTAAGATATTTTCCATCAAAGACTCATAAATACCAGATTTTTTAAATACAATCTTGTCATAATCTTTTATGGAAGCAGTAACTTCTTCATCAGATAGCTTTACCCCTTCTTTGATTTTTATAATTTTCTCATCTTCTAGTTCATCTAAAAAGTTATTAAAATATATATCATCTCTTAAACTTTCATTAACGGAAACATTTATAGGTTCAAATTCCCACGAATCAAACATATTTCCTAAAGCTATACTAAAAAAGAAACCTAAGATTATAGGAAATACCAAAGACCAAAAGATTAGAAACCTATCTCTAATAATCACCATAAAGGTATTTTTAAAGTTATGTAAAAACATACTAATCCCTCAATTCTTTTCCAGTTATCTCAAGAAATACATCGTTAAGGCTTGGTCTCGAAGAACTTAGATGATCGTAATCTACACTATAAGCATCAAAAATATCAATAAGCTTATTTATATTATTATTTGATTTAGAAAAGTTAAGCTCAACAAGTCTACCGGATACAGAAACGTCAATTAATGAATCAATTGATTTTATTTTTTGGATAGCCTCATCTGAAATATTATCTGATTCAAAAGATATCTTTTCCTCAAGATCAATCATATCTTTAAGACTATCACTATCACCCTTGGCGATAACTTTGCCCTTATCTAGAATAACAATATAATCACACAAACTTTCAACTTCATCCATATAATGAGAGGTATAAATTATACTTGCTCCGTCTTTATTTAACTTTTTGATGCCTTCCAAAATATTATTTCTCGATTGGGGATCGACCGCGACAGTCGGTTCATCAAAAATAATTAATTCTGGTTTATGGGCAATGCCACAAGCTATATTAAGTCTCCTCAAAAGACCACCAGAAAGTTTTCTAGGTTTAAACTTAAGAAAATCTCCTAGTCCAACTAAATCTACTGTTTCTTGTATGTATGCTTTTCTTTTGTCCTTATCTCTTATATAAAGTCCACAAAAGTAATCAATATTCTCATAGACACTCAATTCATAATAGACTCCTACATCTTGGAAAACAACTCCTATCTTGCTTTTTATGTCATAGGAGGCAGGACTCATTTCCTCACCAAAGATCTTTATCGATCCACTATCTTTACTGAGTAAAGATAAAATACAAGCAATAGTAGTAGACTTGCCAGAACCATTTGGACCCAATAAACCTAATATTTCGCCCTTATACAAATCTAAATCCAAATTATCAACAGCTACAAGATCCTCATACTTTTTAGTCAATCCTTTAACCTCTATTATTTTATCCGCCATAACATTCTCCTTTTAAATATTATAACATATCATATAAATTGATAAAGTAATGATTAGGTAAAGAAAATGTAAAGTAAGCATAAAAAAGACGCTGATTTCTCAGCGTCTTGCACTTATTGGTGCGGGATAAAAGCGATACTTAAACGCTGAAATTACAAAGGTGTAGATAATGACTAGCTCACACTAGGTGGCACTAGCTGAAAATGTTTGTAGGTTACCCACATGTTGCCCACACAATAATAAGGGAGGCTTAAGGTCTCCTTTTTAAATTCTCTTGATCCTTGTATTCTTTTATAAAACAAAAAAGGAGGACCTATGACCCTTTCGTATAAGTAGTTACTCATTGATCAAGTTTAATTCTTTTTTTAGACCTTCTTGGAGAATGTAAGAAAAATTTATATCTTTTTCTCTAGCCATTATGTCTAACCATTGAGGAATAGTCAATGTTTTCTTTACAGACTTATTATTTATTGCCTTTCTTACTGTTGGCATCCAAACACTAACTAATACTGTTTTTTGATTATCTCCGACTTCTATATCTTTTAAATTAGTAGGCACTGGTATTTCTTCATTATCTTCTTCTAATTCCACCATCCACAATCCTAATACATCTTCAGCCATGTATAAAGCTTCTTCATCTGTATCAGCACATGAAAAACATCCTGGTAAGTCTGGAAATTCTATGCTAATACCGTCTTCATCGTAAGAAAAAAGTGCAGGATATACGTACTTATCTTTCATAAAATCACCCCTTTAATTTAAGAACTTAGGGGTTATAATTTAACCCCTGTTTGTCTCTCAATACTTTTTAAAGTCCTGATTGGATAAGAATCTCTAGGACAGGGTACAGTAACTTTTCCTAATCCAGGTTTATCTGGATTAATCAAGTACTTATGACTCCCCCTCTGGACTCCTGTTTCAATCCAACCGTTCTTTTTAAGTATCTTGAGTAGTTCTTTTGAGTTATAACTCTTCATAAGAAGCGTCCTCCTTACATTAATAATATACGTGTTATTATACGTGTGTCAAGATTGTACAGAAGAAAAATAAATAATATATAACATATTCCCTGTACCCCTTGCAATCACTGGCATAGACCCTAATTCATGATATAAGCGATTTTATATCTTTAGGCATACTATAGGTATACTGATATCAACTATAATTTTATTACTTTTAATTTTAGGCACAAAAAAAGAGACAGTTTATAAAAAACCATCTCCAATTTCACCTTTGATAGACACTTCTATCTTTCCCCTACTCACGAAAGGACTTTTTCGCTTTCCGACTAGCCTTATATACTATACCACAAACAAAAAATCCCACCATAAGGCGGGAAATTTCGCAGTCAGCCTAAAGCACGACCAGGTATCTATACTATACCATTCAAAAAAGCCCCGCCAACATAATGACGGGGCAGCATGATATTACGTAGAACTTTATTCTACTAGATTTTACTACTTTTTATTTTTATTTTCCCAAACTTTGGCTTCGATCGCTTCATTTAAAAATTTATTGGAATTTTCAAATTCGTTTTCTAGGATTTTTTTTGTTTCGCTATCCAGCATTTCGATAACTTTGACCTTGGTAGCATTGAAAGCTTCTTCTGCTTCTTTCTTTCCAAAACCTCCCTTGTCTTTTAGTTCTTGTACAAAAGTTTGATTTGTAATATTTACTGCCAAACTTACAATTTCCAAAGCTTTTTCTATCGCTCTTTTTGCTCTTTCATCTTTGATTTTGTACTTGTTTTCATTGATATACTCTGTAAGATATTTAAGTCCTATAAAAAGGGCAGCTGTTAAAATTGTCAATATTATGTTTGTAACTATATTGTTCATTTCTTCCTCCTAAAATTTAGCACTAAAAAAGCGACTACTTTCGTAATCGCTTTAAGATTTATTTTAAATTAAAATATCATCCAAGGTGTAGTATCGCCACTAAGTCTTCTATAAGCTACATATCGTCTTTTTCCGGATGCATCACCAATATAAGATATCCAACGATATCCGTCTCCTTCATATACAGAGTCGTAGTAGATATTTTCCCACGCTCCGTATTGTGCTACTATTGGTGCATCCGTACTTGGATACGCCCTCACATTACATACGGTAGTAGTTAGGCCATGCCAATCTTCATCTTTAACCTTATGCCATTTAGTAGATGAAGTGTTTTTCTTTTTTGGCTTTGGTGTATCATTCGCCCCTATTGGTCTGAAAAATCGCACTGGATAGTCAGAATTATCTAGATACCACCAATATCCCTCAGATTCGTCATTTGTGGTGACAGTCCAGTTTGAGCCAGCGTTACAGTGAATTATCTCGCCTTTTCTTAAAAAGATACCAGTGTGTCCATATGCTCCACCGCTTGCACCTTCTACACCTTTTACAAAGATGTCGCCTTGTCTTACTTCTGAGTAAGAAATCTCTTTTAGGTACTTGCCTTGTCGTGCAAGTCTAAAAAGGTCTTCCGTAGAACCATTCCACATTGATTCAGGGATAAACTCACCTTTTTTAAGGGACTTAAAGGCAAAAGATGAGCAATCGTCAGTATCACTGTAATAGTCGGCTTCTGCCCCTATTCTGCCGCCACCCATCACATACTTAGGCTGATGCCATCTGCTTTTGGCATAATCTACCATTTTCTTTACACTTCCCATACTAACCTCCTTGTGTAAATGCTTATGATAATTTTTTCTCTAAATTTCAACGTTCTTTCTTTACTTTGTGCATATCCGTGTGCACATAAAAGGGACTAGTTTTTACTAGTCCTCATTTTCCTTCTCATTATCAATTATAATATTATCAACTTTAGTATTTAAAACAGTAACATCCTCTTGTATTTTCTTGACCCCTTGCTTAATTTCAGCAAGGGAAGCTCCAGAAGAAGTAGAGTGTACCTCTAGTTTCTCTGACAATCCGCCTAGTTTGCTATTAGTTCCATTAGTACTTACCGCAAACTTTTCATTTAGATCAATTAGCTTTTGGTTACTTTCTTTCTGTAACTGTCTATCTTCTCTCCTCTCTTCTCTTTTAGTATTAGTATCATCTATATATGTCTTCAAGAAGATTGCTGCTATTATTACTAGTGGACCATTTTTAACTATAACTGCTGCCAACCAATCAAGTGTCATTTTATCACCTACCTTTTGTGAGTAATTAATTTTATCCTATCTTCTTCCACCCGTCTGCAAACTCGGTAGGACTAAAAACATTCGCATCTATGATTGACTCATATATAGCCCCCTCAAAGCTTACCTTGTCCCCTTTTTGGTAGGCATCATGGGCACCTGTAGGCTTTTTAAACTCTGCCACTACTTCGCTTGTATTTCCTTCTTCATCTTGGATTTTAACCTTTAGAAATTCCTTATAAAGTGCTGGTGTTTCAGATGGTATCCATGTAGTTTGGCTTGTGTGAGCTTGGATAACTTCGTATATTTTTCCTTGGTAGGTGAATTTATCCCCTTCTTGGTAAGCCTTATCTGTCTTGTACTCATCATATCTTGATAAGATTTCTTCCTTTTGATCGTCTGATAAGTCTTTAGCTAAAGTGATAGTTTTAAGTATAGATTTTATAGTCCTGTCTTGCTCTTCTTGTATCTGTACTAGGTCATCAAGAGCTTTACTTGGATTAAATTCCCTTGCTAGCTTAGATATAGCTCTTTGCTCTAGGATATCATCAGAAAGGTCTGATAAGTCCCCCTTAAAGCTTACGACAAAGTCCCTGTAAGGCTCTTGTAGTGTGAGTCTTACCTTGGTCTCGTCCGTTCCTGTGTAATATGCTTTTTGAATTCTGTACATAAATTCCTCCTAAATTTGTATTTAAAAAGAGAGTCAAACTCTCTTAAATCGCTTGTATTTCCTTGTATTCTCCCTCTGGTGGATATAAGTTTTGTAAATTAACTTCTAAAGACTTTTTATTAGGCACGTAAACATCAGAAGGATAATCCTTATACACTCCTAGTCCATAAATGTATCCATTGGCACTCTCATTAGATAAAATATAAGTCGCCCCTTTTATCTTATCCCCTTTAATTTCTATATAGTGGAAGTCACCAATAGTTTTAGCAGTCTTATAAGTATCACCTTTGTATATCTTTAAAGTTTTATCGATTTTACCATATACCCCTACGTAGTATGTGGCGTTTGGATCTATACTTTCGGATAGTGTTTCATTTGCTCCATCTACAGTCATATTGGATATGAAAGAGTTTAAGTTATCAAAGTAAATTTTTCCATCTTTAAAACTTATTATAGCTTTTCCTTTCTCATAACTAGGCACTGTTAGTTTATTATTATTTAGGAGCAAATTCTCATTTATTCTCATAGTCCCTCCTCTCTTATGATTGATACCTTATCCTCTGGCATAGATACGGTAGTAAAAATCATTTCACCTTTTACTTTTTTACCAAAATTAATTTGATAGTCACTTATATTTGGGGTTACATGGATTGCATATCTTAAAGATTCATCAGTCATGCTATAAAAAAGGATAACCCCTTTATTACTTGATTTGATCCTAAGATTGTACACATCAGTATCAACTTGAACTTTTAAAAAGTCATTTTCTACAAGTTTTCCAATTTCTTTAGGTTTTATCTTTACTTCTCCACCTTCTACCACAGTATCTAAGGTGTAAATCATATTATCTTGATATCTCACATTACTATCAAATATAAGGTCTTTTACTTCTTGTACTTGATTTTTCACATCTTCTTTACCTGCTTTTAAGTCAAGGGTTTTATCTAGATTGTCAAGTTTTGTTTTATAATCGTTAGTAAAGTTGTTATCTGATAGCTCCTTACCTACTTCTTTGTCTACTTTGTCATCTACAACACCGTTTGTAGATGTTATTAGACCTTCTATACGGTGAATTTCATTTGTTAAACCACTAACATCATTCATTGCGTGAGTATGTTGTTTATCAGCTTTGTCACCTAGTGACACACTTAAATTACCAATTTGTTCTCCTAATTCAGAAGCTAATGCCGTATAAATATTATCCACATCTTTTTGCTTAGCATACTCTTTAAGCTGATTGCTTACATCTACACTTGCTAAATCAGCTTTTTTATTGATTTCTTGTATAGATGATTGTTTCTTAGCTTCAATCTCAGCTACTGCGGATTCCTTGTTTGTACCGATAAGCTTTATATACTCTTGTCCGTCTTTTTCTATAGCTTGGATAGTGCTTTCGCTTTTCTCATCTATCTTTTCAAGCTGACCTTCAAGCCTTTTCTCGGACTCCTTTTCAACACCATCTCTAATTTCTTCAAAAGTTTGTTTCGCTCTTTCTGCTCTTTCAGTATTTGGTAGGTCTCTGAACCCTTTAACTACCCTTATGATAAAGTCCCTATCAGATGGAAAGACATAGCCTGCTACACTTATGTCAAGGATATAGTCATCTTCACTTAAGTTTCCAGGCAAAGAAAAAGAGACTATAGAGCCTTGCACTCGACTTGTAATCTCCCAGTATTTACCTTTTAAAGTGTATAAGGCAACTTGTGCTGTTTGACCGTCAAGGTCTACTTCTCTACCTATAGCATCTTGAAGGATAAAAGACATAGTAGAAGACCTATCAGCTTGCTTGATGACTGTTCCGCCTGCTATCTGCCTTAGGTTTGTAGTGTCCATCTACTCCTCCACTTCTTCGTCTTTATCTACTTCTTTCTTAATTTCTTTAAAGTCTTCTAGCTCTTTTTTAAGTTGTTGATTTTCTTCTTTTAAATCAATGTTCATAGCTGTAAGTAACGCTACATCGTGGTTACTTTTAGCCAGCATATCTGAGTAAATTGTAATTATATCTGCCATATATCCTCCTATAGTTTTCTGAGTTTACCATTAGTTTTTACATACACGCCATCTCTAGAAATGACTAAGCCGCTATCAGCGCCTCTTATCAAGAAACCTACTCCGTCACTGTAATTTTTAAATTGAATGCCGTTCATATAAATATCTGTATTGAAGTATGCTAGACCTTTAAACTCCGTATTGTGGTATACCGTGATAGGAAACCCCGACCTACGGTTTAATCGTCCCCCATAGTCCATAGAGATATAACTTTCCCAAACTCTTTTACTGCCGTTCCAGTAGGCTAAGCTTAGATAGGCCGATGTATAGTGACCAATACTCATAGCCATTTCTCCTGAATCATATCCACGTGTAACTCTGACATTTCCATATTCTCCGCCATCGCCTCTGTAGTCAGCAAATCCTATACGGTTATGCTCCATCTTGATACCGACTCCGTCATCTTTGTCTATAGTCTCAAAGCTCCCTTTAACTGTAACATCACCTTGTAAGTCTATCCTAGATGCTGCTATTTTTACTTGCTCAGGCGATTGGTTTATTTCGGATATAATTTCATTCTTTGAAACTTTATGAGTAATTAGACCAGCAGCCATATTAAGTTGCGATTGAACTGTGGAAATTGTATCTCCTTGTCGGAGTAAATATTCACCAAAAGTATTGACGGTTGTTTGAACTTCTCCTACGCTAGCACTTATCATCTTATCAGTTTGGTATAAACTTGCGTAGTTATTAGATACATAAGTCTTGTAGTTAGATAGCTCCCTGTCAGTATAGGTCTTCATCTCACCTTGAAGATTCTTAGCATAAGTCTTAGTTTCCGTTATTTGTGCTTCAACACTTCGAGTAAGCGAGCTTACACTAGTACTTATCTTTTCATTAGTTATATCCACCTTAGACTTCATCTCTAGAAGTTCCCTTTCAAGGGTCACATCTTTTATTTCTCTCTCTTTTTTATAAGTGATGAAGTCGTTTTGGTTTGATTTTACAAGCTCATCGAGATTTGTCATATCATACTTGACTGTACCTATCTGTCTTTTTAGATCTTCGTCTAGCTGGTATATCTCTTCATGAAAAGAGTTGCTCTGGTTTTCCATCTCTTTACGAGTTTCTGCTATTCTTTCTAATGCTCCTGCTATCTCAGCCTTTCTTTGCTCGATTTCTTGGATATTTTTATCTTGCGTATACTTATAGTCGGCTACCGTGATATTTATACCGTCGATAGTCTTGTCAATTTCCATCTGCTTATTGACAATCGGCTTGGTTTGCCCTGTTTTAGGGTCTACATAGGTGGTTGACTCTGATATTTTTTCATATATCTTTTTATCTGTTTGGAGCCTCTCAGTCTTGTAGGTCTTAAAACTATCGTCAGTGTACCTTTTTGCGGTAGCTACTGAACTTTTAATAGCATCCTCTGTGGTTTCAAACCTTACCCTGGTCTCTTCCCACATCTCTTTTGTAAGCTCGATAGTTTCGTCTAGGTCGTCCACCATATCTAAAGGCTTGTTTGCAAGGCTTATGTCATTATTAAAAGGCTTATAAGGATAGAACTTTCCTGAAAGAATTCTATATCTTTCTTTAACTTTTCTATCTCTATCTACAAGATATACATAATCTCCTACATCATACTTTTGACCTTTTACCCCTACGGCATCAGATAAGTCTTTGACCTTAAGTTTTATGGTAATTCTAGGTCTTGATAAAGCTTTAAGCTTTCTAGCTGCTTCATCTTTCAGATTTTGGATATTGGTATATCTTTCATCTTTCCAGTGATAAGTTATGGTCTTAAAACAATAAGATTTATCTTCAAGATAATCTTTTCCGTCGTTGATTTGGTTGATTTTAAGTCCGTTCATACCCTCAGGAATTATCCTAGTGGCAAAGTCAAAGGATTCTTCTGTGATATCCTTATCGTCAATATCTAGATCATCAAAGAAGCACTTGCCCCTATCTTCGCCTAGCTCTTTGCCAAAGATGATTAAGTTTTCTTCTGCGTGTATTTTAAATTCACAATCAAACTTTTTTACCGCTAACTTTATAGCTTCCCATGAGTCCATGTGATCGGCGGTCATAGTTCTACGCCCTTCAATTTGCCCTACAATCTTATAAGACCATGAAGAAGGTAGAATTCCCTTGATTATGGTTTCAAAGTCCTTGTGGGGGAAGTTTACACTCTTTAAAAAGTTATATTGTAGAGTATAGACCGCCTGTCTTGCCTCTATCTTGTATCCCTCATAAAAAGGTTCAATATTCTTAACTTCATATGTCTCTTTATCATGACTGATTAAGCATTCCGCTTGAAAAAGGTATCTGAAATCTTTAGGGATTTCAAAAAATACTTTAGTAAGCTTGTTAATTTCCTTCTCATACTCTAGGTTCTTGTATAAGGAAAAAGGGGACTCTTCCATATCTTGTAAAGTGTATACTAGCATATAACTCTCCCTTCAAACTCCATAAAGCACCTAATATCTCCGTCTGATTCAACTAGTAGCTCTACATAATCATCTATATAGGGAAAACTGAAAGTATAGTACTGATATTCAATAGTTGCCTGATATAAGCCTTCTTCTGCATCAATTCTAGTCGTTTCATCAACATTTAAAAGCTCTATATCATCATCAAATCCCTTTATACTTACCCTTGGCGACTCTCCTTCAAAGTAAAAGCGGCAAGGAGTGGGTAAATTCCCATTATTATATATAGTTACTTTTTTATTTAGAGGTAGTTCTATACGCTGAGTATTTAGCATAGCTATAGCCTTGCCTTTGAAGGTGACTACTTGATACCAATATCTAGTTTCTACGCTCTCAGCTAAAAATCTGCCTTTATAAAAAACTTCATTATCAAAAGTTATTGTTGCTATATCTAGTAATTTAGATACTTTATTTCTGTTTTCTCTTATCTTTTCTTTACTTCCCTTAAACTCTATAGAAAAAGAGACGGGCGTAAAAGCCAATCTCTCTTTACTATAAAATATCAAACCTGTATCAGATATAAATTCGTCCCTGTCAATTTCGGTATTCCCTATATCAGGATACGCCAAAACATGGGCATCATACTTTCTTAGGTCTTTAATTAAATTTATAGGTAGTTTTTTCAACCTCTACGCCTCCTTTCTTTTGATATTTCTTGGCTCACTATCGGAGCTACTGCTTTTCCTATTTCTCTACTATCTAGATTGATAACGCTAGTTACAGCCCCATTCTTCACCTCAACTTGTACGTCTTGTTGGTGCTGGATTGCCCCACCACTAAAGTTATAGGCTAAATCAGTTCCTAACTTGCTGTTATTTAGTAGAACTGTTTTTTTTGCTTTGTCTCTTATAGCTTCCATGGTATTTCTAATCTTTTTAACAGCAAAACCTTCTTCATCTTCAATACCAATTCCTAGACCTTTAGTAAGCATGCGACCAACTTCGTCTCTCATCACTCTTGAAGGTGAATGGATAGCAGCTGCTCTTTTAGCTGCCCATACTGCAGATTGCATAACTGAAACTGCAGCTGATATTACACCAGATCTACCGCCATATATACCACCTGCAAGTCCAGACATAAGGTTATATCCAGCAGAAGAGAAAGAACCTCGATAGCCATTTACAGTTCCAACCATACTAGAGCACATAGAAGATACGGTTGACTTAGCTCTACTTGCTCCACTACTTATAGCGGATACAAGACCATTCATCATAGAAGTAGCTTGACTTTTTATAGCACTTGACGTTGACCTCATCTGAGACTTTATGCTATTTCCCATAGAAGTGAATTGAGTTTTTGCTTTATTTGACCCACTAGTTACTGTTGAAGCAAAGTTATTCATCATACTTCTAGATTGACTAGTGATATTTGAGCTTAGGCTTGTAAAGGACGAATTTATATTGGATTGTAGTCCAGTAAAAACCCCCTGTACTCTGTTAGCTCCGCTTGTCACACTAGATGTTATGCTATTCATCATAGAGTTAGCACTTGCACTAGCGTTGCTTGATGTAGCGTTTAGGCTTGATTGAATTTGGTTGCCCATGGAGTTTACATCAGCTACCGCTTTACTAGATCCTGAGCTTATAGCACTTGTATAGCCTTCCATAGAGGTTTGCCCTGCACTTGCGAAGCCTTGTGCCTTACTGTCTAGGTTATCTACTGCACCTTGTCCTACCGCTTCTGTTGAAGCATCTACAGTAGGCTTGGATAGGTCTATACCTCCCGCAAACTGAGTGCCTAGCTCATTACCTTTGGTTTGGGCTTGTTCGCTACTTGCGTCTAGGTTGTCTGTTGCGGTCTGTCCTAGCATTTGTGACCTTGTAGTTACATCCATGGTAGAGCTTTCTATACCATCTGCGAAGTTGGTACCAGTATTCAAACCTTTTTGTTTTGAGTTATCAAAAAGTAGGGATGATCTAGCCTCTAAAGGATTAGAAAATGTATTTTGGTAGGCTGTTGATACATCCGCTTCGCCTGATGATACCCCTTGACCATATGCTGTGACATTGTCATAGCCTAATCGACTCAAAGCTTCTTGAATATTAGCTTCACTTAACCCCATGTTTTTTAGAGCAGTATAGGCTTGTTCTGCTGTTGCACGGCCTGCATCTGTACCTGCACCAAAGCCTTCCATATTAAGATATCCAGCTTGGTTCATTGCCTCTATAGCTTGTAAAGAGGTTAATCCCGATGCTATAAGCTGTCTGTATACCCCTAAGGCTTGTTCACTAGCTGAGCCTGAACCTTGTGCAAAGGCATCTACATTTATCTGCCCTTTGCTAAACATCTCGTCAAAGGCTTCTAGTTCAGTAAGTCCCATATCCATCATGGTCTTATATTCATTTAGGATGCTTTCTTTGCCCTCGGCGGTTCCTGTTTGATAGCCTTCCATATTCTTTCGGGCAATCTCGGTGGTTTTTTCTACAGCTTCTATTTCGCTAAAGCCATCCTCCATAAATTGTTGGAGCATTTCTCTATAAGTTTGCCCACCTTCTTCTGTACCATTGACGTATCCGTCTATATTAAGACCTGCAACCTCAAAGAACTTTTCCGCTGCTTCCATAGTATCAAGACCAGATGTTCTTATAGCTGTGTAAGCACTTCTTACATTCTCTGAGCCTTCGTATACTGCTTGGGCATATTCTTCTACGCTTGCCTTACCTTCTTGTCTTATAATAGCTCTAGCGTCTGAGTCTGAAACTCCACCTTGGATTAGGTCTTTATAGGCTGTTGATATATCTGTAGTTCCCTCTTTCAGACCATCAACTACTCCTTGAACCATGTTTTCTCCAGTAGGCTTGGTTTCTCCTCCGTCTACTGAATCATTTACTTTTTTAGGTAAGTCTTTAGCCTTGTCGGAAACTTTATTTTCGTTTTCTTCCCAACCTTGCTTGATACCATCTACAAAGGATTTACCTATGTCTTTAAGTTTGCCTACACCAGCTTTTAGCTTGCTACCTAGTACTGATATAAGACCTTTAGAGTGGACATCAGCAAAGAAGCCTTTAGCTGCATCTATACCATCGCCTATCTTATTAACTAAAGATTTTCCGACATTTACAAGAGCAGAAGCTCCTTGTTTTATCTTATTGGCAATAGATCCTACTATTTTACCCGCTGAATTTGCTATCTTAGGTATATCAAGGTTGAACCCTTTGGCAATAGCAATCGCTAAAATTCCGCCCGCTACAACTAAGCCTGCTGGATGTGAGAGGATTTTAATTATAAATGGAATTATTTTCCCTGCAACTGCTGATATTTTCCCAAAACCTAAAGACATTCCATGCCCTAGTTTATCTAGTATAGCTTGTCCACTAGGACCAATAAGAGACTTAGAGTGACTGTCAATCGCAGATTTTATAGTATTTACTAGGCCTTTAGCAGAGCTTTTTAGTCTATCTTGACCCTCCAAAATAGATATAGCTAATAAATCGACTGTATCTTTTCCGCTTTTAGCGATAGGTCCAATAGATTTATTGATTCCATTTGTCAAGAATTTGATAAGCTTACTGCCTGTTTTATTTAGCTTAGTTCCACCGTTGTTGAAAGATGTTATTAAACTACTAATAACGCCATTAGCAGACTTACTAACAGCTACTTTCTCACCTAGTATTCCTTTGGCTAAGGAAGCCATCATCTTTTTAGCAACATCTACTCCCTTGAAAGCCATAAATGCAATAGATAAAGCTTTTAATACCTCTGGTGCTGCTTTAACAATTACATCAGTATTATCTACAATTCCTCTAGCTATAGCTTTAAGTAGGTCAAACCCAACTTTTAAAAGTTTTGCAGCATTTTTATTAAAGCTTTCTGCTAGCTTTCCTATAATCTCTATAGCTTTTGGCACTAAGATATGAGCATTTGCTGTAAGTCCTTCTGCAAGTTTAACTAAAATATCTCCACCTACTTCAAAAAGCTTTGCCCCTACTTCCATAAAGGCAGAAACTAGAGTGGTTATAATTTCCGCTGCACTACTTGCTAGCTTGTCAGAATTATTTTGTAGCCCATCAAGTAAACTTAAGATTATAGTCTTACCTGCTTCTATAAATTTAGGAGCTTTCTCCGCTATCGCAACTGCTCCCTCTGCTATCATATCACCTAAGACTTTTGGAAGGCGTCCTATATCCCTTGTAACAACCTTGTTGAGTCTATCAACCTGCTTAGTTACTGATTGGACTACTTCTCTAAAAGGTGTGTCTACATGCTCAAAAAGTGCTATACCTAAGCCTTCTAGTGCTGACTTTAAGATGGTGATATCCCCTTTGAGGTTATCATTCATGGTCTTAGCCATTTTTTCTGCAGCACCTGCGGAGTTGTTTATTGAGTTAGTTAAGCTGTTAAAATCTTCTTCGCTAGCATTCAAAATTGCCAGCATACCCGCCATGGCTTCTTTACCAAAAAGAGTTGTGGCAGCTTGAGTTTTTTGTTCTTCGCTTAAACCACTAAATGATTGCCTCATCTCTCCCATAAGTTGGTTAAAAGGTTTGATTTCGCCATTGGAATCCGTTATTGAAATTCCTAGTCGCTCCATCTCGCTTGCAACTTCATTGGTTGGAGAAGATAACCTTAGTAGTGCGGATCTTAAAGAAGTTCCCGATTGACTCCCTTTAATACCAGCATTAGCCATCAATCCCAAAGCTACAGAAACATCTTGTACTTTGTACCCTAAGGCTCCAGCAACTGGGGCTACATACTTAAATGATTCCCCTAGCATGCCTACTTTGGTATTAGAAGCAGTAGAAGCTGCAGCCAAGACGTCGACAAACTCGCTTGTATCTTGTGCAGTAAGACCAAAAGCGGTTAAGGCGTCAGTCACGATATCAGAGGTAGTTCCTAAATCCTCGCCAGAAGCAGCAGCTAGGTTCATAATTCCTGGTAAACCATCAAGCATTTCTTTACTAGTCCAACCCGCCATACCCATGTACTTAAGGGCTTCTGCTGATTGAGTGGCTGAAAACTTAGTAGTAGCCCCCATCTCTTTTGCTTTTGATCTAAGGGCTTCTAGTTCTTTGCTTGATGATTTGGATATAGCTTGAACCTCACTCATAGAAGCATCAAAATCTGCCCCTGCTTTTGCTGAATAAGCTCCAAATCCTACAGCTGCAACTCCTGCAGCTTTAAAGCCTGTCTTAATTCCACTTACCGCCTTGTCAGTAACACTTTTTATACCGTTACCTGCAGCGGTTGCCATAGAGGTAAGAGAAGACAAGCCACTTTTAAATCCTGAGGTGTCTAGCTTGGTATCAAATAGCAGTTTACCATCACTTGCCATAAGTCACCTCACTTTCTTTATATTTGCATGCTTGCCATCATAGACCTTGCAAAGGATATTTCTTTTTCCTCCTCGGTTCTTTCATCTGGCAAGGCATATATTTTTTTCATTTGTCTATAAAATTTCTTTTCATCTTTACTCATCTTTGAAGTGATTTTCATAGATCTAAAAGACATGATTTTTGAGAAAAGACACTTATCACTAAGGCCATTAAAAAGAGCTTTAAACTCCCACCAATGCAAGTGATCGGTAAAAAGATTGATATTGTAGCACTCCATATAGGCTGAATAGATATAAGACCAGTCATGTTCATAAGAATAAATTTTCTTAGGTTTGCTAAAGTCTGAATCTTCTTCCTCGCCTTCTTCTTTTTTTCTGCCCTCATCTATCTTTTCACCTAGGCTATAGAATTGCAGAAGTGCATCAAACAGCTTTTCAAGGTCGTCTAGGCTTGATATAGATACATCTTCCGCCAAACATAAATTTAAGACCTCTATCACTTGCTTTTCTGAATCTTGGCTTTTGTCAAGCATAAGCTCCTCATACTTAATCCAAGTTCTAAAATCTGTTTTTATAGCTATGCGCTCACCACCTACATCTACATAGTTAGGTAATTCTTTAGTTAAGTAGCTCACTTCTCATCAACTATAATTCCGTCTACTGCCCCCTTATTTCTGTTGACAATAAAGGTTTTAGTTAGTTCTATAAGCTCTTTGTTAGCTTTATCTACTTCTCCGATTAAGTAGTTTCCAATACCTAGGTAGTCAGTAAGTAAGAGGTCATCTCCCCCAAATACTTTCTCTTGGATATCATCCATAGCTCCTAATCCTAAAATAGTATCATAAGCCCTTCTAAGTGCTTGCTTAGCCTCAGCAGAAGACATAGTTTTAAAATCTAGTTTGCCTATATCTGTAAGCTTTTGGGCAAGGTCAGTATCATGTTCTACTTCGTAGTTTAGATATTTTGTTTCGCCTTGATCGCCTGTGTACTCAAATTCAAATTTTATAAGGTGTCTTTTTTGTCTTTTAAATGCCATAATTTACTCCTTTTATTGTTTTTTATATTTTTATGAAAAGAAAAAGGGAGCTTGTCGCTCCCCTAATTTCTACATTGTTTCTGATTCGTGTGCTGGCTCGCTTGCTGCCTTACCTTCGGTAAATTTAATTGTTAGCCATTCAGAATCTCCTTCTTCTAATTCGGCGTACCCTTCAATTAGAGGACCGTTAGCTTTAAAAGATCCTGAGTATTGGAAAGCACCAGTACCATCTCCTGCTGAATCAGGTACGATTGTGTGGTTTCTTTTGATAGCGTAATACTTGCCTTTTTGCCCTTCTATCTCTTTGCCAAAGTCCACCACGACAATATCTACAGTAGCATCATCTGCCAACTGCTCTTTATCAAAGACTTCTTGTATTCTGTTGTGTACTGGGTTGTCTTTATATCTGTCGAGGGTGAATTCAGTTGTTGAGGTCATCTCTGTAACTGATGTTCTTTTTGATTTCTCATCTACGTATTTTCTTGAATATTCTTCTGTTTCTTTTGAGGTTGGAAGTTCTGTAAATCCTTTCATCCTGTAGAATTTATCACCAATCCCCATAAAGGAAACTACATCCGCTCTAAGGACTATCCCTTTAAATTCCTTCAAATTTTGTATACTGTTAGTATCTGCCATTGTTTACCTCCATATAAACTAAACGCATTTGTATTTGATACTGGCTAGAGCCTACCTCGGCACTAGATAAGTATCCGTTTGTTACTATTTCCAGATTGGTTGGGTATCTCTCCCCCTCTAAGTCTGGATAAATTTCTTTGTAATTTTGCTCTTGTATCCATTCGATTAAATTATCAAAAAAAGCGGAGTTTTCTAGTTGTGTTACTAGGTCTCCGCTCATGTGACTTCTTGTAGTAAAGATGAACCCAAATTGCTTAAGTTCGTCTCCGTCTACATATTTTTTAATTGTTGGATTTATAGGCTCAGTATAGATTCCATACTCCAGGGGTTGGTCTCCTAGAAAATCCACACTAAGCCTTACATCATCTTCTAAGTAAGGGCAATCCAAAAAGTATTCCCTTACACTTTCTATTATTGACTTCATCTTGCTTTTGCTCCTGCTATACTCGCAGCCCCTCTAAGGATTGAGTCTTTATGACTTGACTTCATACGCTCAAACCAGCGGTTGCCCCTCATAGGTGCTCCTTGGAAGTTTGCTGGCTCATAGTACCACCTTTTAGCATAAGGTGTTTGTTGTACTATCCTTCCACTTCCTATGCTCGTTTGAGTGGTCGCCGACCCTATAAGAGTCCCCACATCTTTTGGGGTATAGGGATCCATTCTTCTTATACACTCGCTATCGATATAACTTTGTACCTTGCCCCCTGTTTCTAGGTCTCTATTTTTTAAGGCTTTTACTTGATTAAAATCAAATCTATTAAAATTAATCATTATTTCGCCCCTATTCTAGTGTGCTGCATACTAGGTGAGCCAAAGTCGAATACATCTGAGACTGTCACTATCTTAGCCTTGTAATTCTTTTGATAGTCCTTAGCTGTCTTTAGTTCTTCAATAACTTTCTCTTCGTCATTTCTGATTACTAAGTCCTCGACTTCCACACTTCTTAAAAGTTCATTAGGGATATAGCAGGTTACTTTGTCTATATCGTCCTTACTTCTTACGGTACGATTGGTGTTGATGCCCCTAGTCTCTTCCCAGTGGCAAGGATAAGTTCCTAGGGTTTCATATACATTTTCTCTATCTATAACATTTCGCTTAATTATAGTTACTTTAGCGTTCGTTTTCATAAATTCCCCTATACATAAGCCCTGTATGGATAAAAGCTTCTCTAATCATTTGATCTATAAAGCCTGCCACTATTCCATCTTTTTTATCTACTGACAAGGTGTTAGCTTGTGCGTACTCGACTTTATATTCACCTACAGACTCCGATTTAATATTTCCTGATGAATTACCCTCTGAATCATTTAAAAGCTCTCTATCCTTAAAATAAAGTCCTAGAATGATATCTTCTGTTACTTCATCAATCCTTTTCTGTAGGTCTATATCGTCATCATTAATTCTTTCGAAAGTAAGAAAGTCTATACGCCTTTTAATTCGCCTTTGTAAGGATAAGAAAAGTCCTTCAGTAATATCTACATCAGGACTCATCTTTTTAAATTCTTGATAGGTTAACATTAATTAACCCCTTTCTATTAAGCTGCTGGGCTAGATGGCTCTCCATCAGCTGGTTTTTTAGCTTCAAGCTTAGTTAGAACTCTTGCTATTGGAATTTGGTTAAGTGGGAAAGTTGTTCCGTCTGCATCCTTAACTACTTCCCAGTTAGTACCCTTCTTAAGCTCTGCTTCAGTTGGTGATAGAGAAGCCATAGAAGCCTCAGTAAAAGAAATACCTCTTGGTGCAAAACAGAATCTATCTCTAGTGTATAGGGTATCTTCTCCACCGTTCTTCATTGGGTTTCTATCAGTTTCATAAGGAACTTTAGCACCTGCTTTAGTGTATTCAAAAGCACCTTGACCAAAGATATAGGTTGTGTACTCACCTTCTTTGCTTACTGGTAGGGAGTCATCAATAATGATTGGTCTACCATTAAGGTTTGCCAAGGCAAGTGGTCTTTCTATTCCTCTAGCGTCGGTGTATTTTGCATATTGAATTAGGTTTAAGTTCTCTAATTGAGTTGCAACAGCAGAATTCATTATAGCAGCTGCAAAGTTTTTCTTTCTAGCTCCAAAGGCTTGTTGTAAAGCGTTGTTTAATGTGACTTGACCGAATACATCATCCTTATAGGTGTGTCCGTCTACGAACTTCTTGTCCTCTGCCTTAGACATTGAGAAAATACCTTCAAGGATTGCTAGTAGTGAATCTTGTTTTAAATCTGCCCACCAATCTAGAAGTTGATTAGCAACGGTTCTCATTGGGTCGTGTCCGCCTGTAATATCAAATACAAAGTCTTTCTCAGTCCACGCATGAGCTCTACCAATAACTACTCTTTTTTGGTAGAAAGTATTAGTTGAATCTGATGTGATATCTGTTTGTCCGTCATAATTATCAGCGTCTCCTGATAGAATTCCTGCAATTGGGGTTACAATGATATTTCCGCCTACTTGCTCGTCCATTCTAGTTTTAAGGTCTGGTCTTTCTACAATAGCAGTAGAATTTAATAGCTCATTTGTTCTTTCTCTTTCGATTGTATCAACGTATTTTTCAAATACTTCCGCATTAAAGTATGTCTTATCAAATAATTTAGGCATTTAAAACCTCCTATAAAATACCTTTCTTGTTAGCTTTAAGCATTTCCTCATAGGTCATATCCTTAAGCTCCTTATCTCCTAGGCTTTGAGACCTACCCATGCTTCTTTGTTTTTGTTCTTCCTCAACTTTAAATAGGTATGAGTCACTTTCTTTTAGCCCCTCGATTTGTGCTTTTAAGTCGTCGTTTAAGTTCTTAGAATCCTTTAGGCTATCAATATCAAGTAAAGCCTTAGCTGCCTTTAAGTTCCTACTGCCCGCATTAACTAAGCCTAGATCAATAGCATTATTAAGAGTGATTTTATCTATATCTTCTTTAGCTTTGATTTGTGCTTGCTCATACTTGTTTTTGTACTCTTCAGCACTAGCCTTAATGGAATCAATATCCATATCTTTAAAGGCTTCTATTTGCTCATTTGCACTTGCTACTTGGGACTTATAATTTTCATTTTCAGTTTTTAAAGTTTCAAAGTTATTTTTAAGCTGGTTATAATCTTCAACTTCTTTTCCCCTTAACTTAAAAACTTTCGCTATCTGTTCATCATTTAAACCTATTTCTTTTAACTCTTCTGTCTTCATAAAACATCTCCTTTTAAGCTTTTTAAGTCGTTGCTTTGACTTAGATATGTGTTTATTTTGCATTTTAGGTCCGCTTGACCGTGGTGGGAAGAGTGGGATTCGAACCCACGAAGGCTAAGCCAACGGTTTTACAGACCGTCCCGTTTTCCACTTCGGTATCTTCCCATAAAAAAAGGAAGCCCGAAAGCTTCCTAATTTAATACTATTTAATTGTTTATAATCATCATTTTATAATTTTGAAATTTACAACCCAAGTTCCAACCTTCTAGAGTATGCACACGCAAATCTCTGCATTTATGGTCTAGAAATCCTAGTTCAACATATTTCTCTGAAATTATTTCAGTTATATCACCTTTCATTTTTTCATCAATGCCAAATCTTTGTATTAGAAAATATAAGGCATTTAAATTTTCTACTTTTTGTAATATTTCAACATCCTTTACTTTTATACTCTTTTCCTCTCTAGGAATAGATGAATTATTGAAATACTCATTAATTCTAATTCTCTTTTCTCCAGGTATGTTTTGATTTTTTGTCAACCTATAAACATCTTCATTAAAGAGAATATTCAACCTTCTTGTAGCTCCTAAAGCAAAACTATTTTCTTCTCTAAAATCTTCAAGTGATCTACCTTGTAGCAACAAACCTAAGCCATCTCTTTTAATTGCCCAATTTAAAGAATCTCTAGTTTGTCCAGTTAAATAAACTATATCTCTAACAGTCATAACAGGCTTACCCTTGTAGGTTTTCTTTTCTAGCTTATAAGGTTCTAGTTCTAGTTGTTCACCTTTAAGAAGTCGTTCCATACGATTAAACTCATTTATATATGCCATTTTGAAATCATTATATCCTTGAATGTTAAACATATATAAAGTAAAACCGTCTTTTGTTAGTAGATATTCCTTGTATTCTCTTTTTTGACCCTTTACCTTGTAGGTTGTTGGAATAATCAGAGAACTCACTTTTGAGTTTTCTAAAATCCTATCTAAATCTCTGATTATATTGCTGTGCCTTTTACCTAATCCATCGGCAACAATTCTACTGGTTGTAATTAATCCATAATCTTTGTCATTTTTAACTTGCACTAAATTGTTCATTTTAAGTCCTTTCATATTGAAAAAAACCGCTATTTATAGTACAATGTTGATAAAGAAACACTGTATTTATATTTATAAATAGAGTTTCTTGGCAAGACGGTTATTACTTTAGTCGGTATGCCGTCTTTTGTTTTACTTTTTTTTAAAATATTCAATTAATATTAACCTTACTAATGCAGCCATCGATAAGCTCTTTTTATCAGCTTCTTCTTTAATTTTTTTGTGCAATTCTTCAGGTATTTTAAAATTTAACACTTTATCTGCCATTAATCCCTCCTTGCACTACAATAATACTACTGTTTTAATAGTGCGTCAAGAAATAAATTAAATAATAGATAAATTCGTACTAAAAAAGCACATCTAACAATCGCTAGTGTGCTTAGTCTAATATTTCTACATTCCAGGAATCATTTCATTAATTCCCTTAGCTGCTTTTTGTATTCTTTTAAAAATTGTATTAGTTTCTAAATATTCTAAACCCTTTAAAGTTATTTTAGTTTTATCTAAATTTGTAACCACAAAATCTCCATCTACATAATACTTGACTGTCAATCCCTTTATATATCCAGCATCAAAAAGCATTTCAAGAAGATTGTTTCTTCTCATTTCTGTAATACCTAGTGTGCTAGCAGATATTAAGTCTGAATCAAAATATTCTTCATCAAGTGATTTGTTTAAAGATGTTAGAATCTTTAGTATTATTTTAAAGTTTTCAATCATATCAATCTACCACCTCTATATTTATGATATCAGGTGTATTAATATCGTAATATCTTTTTGGGGTTTCTAAGCTTATACTTTCTATTTCAGGATCATTATCACCTGCTGGTGTGTATATAGAATAAACTCCAGTAAATACATTTTGATTTTTAGTAGTAACTCTTATTTTTTTATTAGAATATTTTTTAAGATTTTCTAATCCTGTATATTTGTTCATCTTCTTAATTCCTTGAATTCTCTTAATGTTGGGACTATATGATATCCATTTTTAGAATAATGTACTATTGCCCTCTTTGTAGTAACTACATTACCTTCTCTATTAATACAGTATCCATCAAGTCTATTATCCTCAATTAATTCAGTCAATTGAGATTTATCTCTTCTAATAAATTCTCCACTGCCCCTGTTTTCTTTATAGACTAATTCTATTTCTTCAATAGTGTTTTTAAATTGAGACTTCTTTTTAATATTTTCCATATTATTTAAATGGTTCTCTTGCTTGCCGACTTTTAATCTATCAAATTCTTTATTCTCTTTTATATATTTTCTCAGTGGTCTATCTTTTAGGTATATGTCTAAATTCTTTTTATCAGACCCTAGATTATAAATAGTATTTGCTTTCTTTTGTGCTCTTCTATTCGCCCAAACTTCCTTACTTGCTTTACTCTTACTATACCCGTAAACGTTAGTATTTACACTAGTAGGGCGGAGTTTTCCAGCCTTGTTAAAGTCTTTATATAGCTGTCTTTGTCTTTGTAATCTGACCTGTGCAACAAGCTTGCTTTCGTCGTCTCCTACCTTGTCATACATCATAACTCTATGCTTGTACTTCCTGATAGTTCTTTCAATTTGCCTTTGTTTTTGGGTTGCTTCGTAGAAAGTATATTCCTTATCTTCAAACTCAAAAGGCTCTGGATCTATATCTTCTAGCATTTCTTTAGTCCATGCTCTTTCAGATATACCCTCAAAGAATGGATACCAGTTATGGCGACAATTTGCACCTAGAAATCCCGTTACATCTCCGTAGCCTATATCATCAAGACTTAGATATTCAGTGTTATCACCTGATAAAGAAACAATTTGTCCTTGCCATTCGGCATGGCTTGGTCTTGCTCCAGCATGGGCGGATATTTCCATTAAATCTTGTTCCATATCCTTTGCATTAAGGAAAGATATTTCCCCAGTCATCTGGTTAAGTGTAGTTCTTACAAGCATTTTAGCTGCCGACTCAACCGTGTAGTTTCTTCCTGATTGTTGGTAGTTTATTACTCTTATTCCTGAATCTGAAAGGTCATTTACTATACTTCTTACTACTTGTTGACTAGAGAAAGCTCCGCTTGCTACTTTAAAGGTTGCTTGATTAAGGGTTTTCATATAAAAATCATTAAGACCTATATTCTGCCCGTTATAGACAACGCCTAAGGACTGAGTGATATTTGCACTTCCTAAAATTAATCTTTCCATGGCATTATCTATGATGTTCTCCGCGTGCTTATTCTTGCTTAAATCCACTAATCTTTTATTTACCGACCTATAAGCCTTAGCTTCATCTTCATAGTGCTTTAGGCTCGATCTGGTAATTATATCCGATATTTCTTCGTCGATATCTTCAAGATGTGGCTTTAAAAGACTTTCTATTTCTTCTGTTGTGTAACCATTTTGTATCAATACCTCCGCTTGCCTTTCAGCAGTAGCTGTTAAATATCCATTTTTCTTTATCCTTTTAGCTATATCTTCTAGGATAGCATCTTCTAGGTCTTGGTATAGCTCTATAAGATAGTCGGTTACCCTTTCCATATATTCTGGGCTAAGCATTATTCTTCCTCAGCTATATCTTCTCTATTTTCAGATACATTTGCTTGAATTTCTCCTAATTCTTCATCAGTAACACCGTATCTCCATTTTAGATAAGCTTCTGGCTTTAAGATACCTGCTGCCACTTCTTGAAGTCTTATCTTTTGCTCTGTCTCAGAGTCAACTACAAGACTATCGTCAAAGTCGAAGGACACTTGGCAATCGTCTTTATAAGGAATGCCTAACTCCTTATACCAATACTTTAATATTTCGATAAAATCTTCTAAGCATTTTGCTAGCTCATTTTGTATATCTTTAACGGTTGAATAAGACCTCTGCTGGCTCGTATTAATTTCAGTAGCTGTCTTTGCGGTAAACTCCATATCGGACAAAGTCCCATAAGCTAGTCCACATAAGAACTCGATTTTCTTTAAGATCCCATTAAGTCCGTTAAATAGTGAAGAATCTCTTATCTGAGGGCTAAACACTTCATAGAAATCTCTTCCGCCGTCTCCCATATCAAGTCCTAAGTTTCTGAATAGCCTTTCCTTACCTGCTGGCAATTCATTTGCATTTTTAAGAGCGGTTATATCTGCGTCAATAGCAAGCTCTGACCCTTTATATTCCCAAATAATTCTTTGATATTGCTCGTCTGCGTCTTGTATCAAAGATAAGGCCCTAGCAAAACAAGAAATGCCCTCGTTAGAGTCTAAATCAAGGTTATTAGCCTGTGGATTTTTAAAGTAAGCGAATAATGGCCTGTCTTCATCCACTCTCATCTCTTCCGCCATATCCGCCCATTCTTCCACCACTCCTAAGCTTATCTTATCCCCTAATACCTCTTGATTATTAGATAGGTAGGCTGTATTTGTTATTAGATACTCATCATCTATCTTATGTTCTTCAAGTCTAGTAAAGAATATATCTTTGTCTTTCTTATCTTTTTTCTTTATCCTGTCTATAAAAACAATATGATTTATATCTCCAAAGCTTGTAAATCCTAAAATTATAAACTTATTTGCTGGAACTATATCAATATCAATAAGTTTTTTTGAGTAGTCCTCTACATAAGGCTTTACTACAATCCCACCTAAGGCTAGGCCATACTCGGTAAACTTCCTAATATGCCTTATAAACTTTTGATATGTGATATCAAGGTTTTCATCATCAACCCTTGTTTCAAGCTCCATAGTTGTTAGCCTTGCAAGTTCAGATGATATCGCTGCACACAAATTTAAAGATTGCGAAGTATCAGCGTCCCTCATATCTTCTAGCCAAAAAGGTTCACCATGGTAGCAGTCTAGCCATATCTTATAATTATTTTCTATATTGAGGGCAAGGCTACCCAGCCTCTCCCTTATTTCTCTATCTAACATCTTTACTCCTAAGCATTCATAAGCACCTTTATAAACTTCTCTATGGAGTACTCAAAGGCATCTAGGGTATCAATATCACTTGTACCATCATCAAGCCTTATATCTTCCATTTCTTCTTCCTTCCATACTGCAGTAGATAAAGCATCTACTAGACTCTTACAATTTTCAGTATAAAAAAATCTATCAGAAGCCACCAAAGTATTGACAAGCCTTATCCTGTCATTGATTGGGTTCTTGATAGAATTCTTAATCTTTATATTTAAATTTGCATCTAATAAAGCCTTTTGCATACCTTTAATTAGAACTTGCTCCGCATTATCTGCATATATTAGGTCAACATTGCCATAAGTAGATTGAATTACCCTTACAAAGTCTATAAGTTGATTGTATAGGTCTGTAGGCTTATCAGGTTCTAACCTTTCAGACCTTAAAGCATATACCTTTTTAAATCCTCGACTTATTCCTGTACAAACAAAAGCATGCTTTGAATTATTACCACCAAAGTCCACTCCAATCTGTATCATCTGTAATTCGTGAGGTTTTTCTTTAATTAGATAGTTTTCCGGCCCATCAGCAAACTGCTTATATATAAGCCCCTCAGCTACTACCCTAAGCCCCAGTATATCTCTTTTATACCAAACAGAATTAGGATCGTATTGAAGCTTAATATCCTTCTTTCTCTGGTCTGAAATATTGATATTATCATCGATTGTAAAATGTTTATAATTATATCCACCAAAATCTATTCCATCATCAATCATATTTTGGTACTTATCTATGTGATCGGAATAAATAAAATGGTTAGGACTTGATGGGTTTAGGTCCCAAAAGAATTTACGTCTTTTAGCTGCTGCGGTTCTGTTAAAAGCTTCTTTGATTGAGTCTTTATGGTGGAGGTTTATTTCTGTAGCAATCCACATTCCGAACGAATTACCACGTATCTTTTTATATGAATCAGCCTTGGCAGTACCAGCAAATATCACTATTCTTTCTCTAAATTTAGTGTAAGGCCCTTTAATTATTAAAGCTTCATTTCCTTTATGTTTCCCCCATCTGCACTGCCCACGGAAGATGTATTCCAATCCAAAGCCGTTAGCATCTCCTATGTTTAGTTTGGCATTTGCCCCAGTAGATCCAGTAGCTAGGTGAAGCCTATCTTTAGTGGTTCGTAGTTCATGGGCAAAAGCATAGATGTTGTCTACTGTTTTCCCTGCCCTTACTGCACCTTCTGCGATATTGTAGGTGTTATCTTTACACTTTCTTATGTAGTCGATATGCTTATCAGAAAAATTGAATGGTATAGTTTTTCTTTTCTTAATCTTTTCCATAAATCATCCCGTCTATATCGTCTAAGTCCTCAATTTCTTCTGATATACCTTTCATGATTTCAATTTCTGTTTTAGTTTTCTTGATTTGAGTTTCTTGTTTTTCTTTTTCTAGGTTCTTTAATTCATTATCTACAGAATCGTAACCCGCTCTATCTAATATGGTTTTTATCGCTTCTAGTTTTACAAATTCACTATCAGCATCAATTAAATCTTTTAGTCCCCTCATTGCGGGAGCTACCAAATCTTTTAAAAATTCTCTTTGAAGTTCTTCTTTTTTACTTTGGAAACTCTCTTGTTTTTTCCACCTAGATACAGTTTCTTCTCTTACATCAAGTTTTTTAGCTATTTCTCTTTGTGATAGATTGGTGAAAACCATTAAATTTATAGCTTTATCCTGTTTGCTTGCCATTGTATTCCCACCTCTCAAAACTTGATATTTTTTGATTCGAATAATGGATAACTTCGTCGAAGTTTATTACTCCATATTTATATAATGGCAAAGTAAAGTTCGGATTAAGTTTTAGCATTAATTTTGCGGCATTTATTTTATCTCTAGCTTTTACACTATTTAAATATAACCAAGCTGAGTTAAATATAACACATCTAATCATATCTTCCCTGTTTGACACGTCAATAGCTTTTTTGTTTTCTTTATCAACTAGATTGCAAAAGTTTTTTTGCTTGTTGGTGAGTTTTAATTCTAAATCTTCTACTAAGCTTGCTCCATCTCCGCCAATTGTTTGGTTGTAACCATCTCTATAAGAATTATAGTTAGATATATATTTCACTTCTAAGTCAAACAACTCTTCTTTTGAGTGTGCTATGTCTAATACTTCAATAGAAAAGTTATTTTCCCCGTATTTCCTTATAGCTCTCCCTATATATGAATTTGCTTTACAATGTTCTTTAAACCTATCTGATATATTTCTAGTAGTTATGCCGATGTATTTCTTATTATTTATTGTATTTGTAATTAAATAAACCACTCCGTACGGGTTTAGAATTTCATATTTATATTTCTTCAAAGCACATCACCTCCAAACTACCTAAAAATTTTATCTAAACCGCTGTAACGCTTAGTGTCAACTAAATCAAATGACATTTTGAAAAAAAGATGTATCGCTAATGTTTTTTTATTTGTTTCTGTATCTATATCGAAAGGAGGGTTACAGCGGTTTAGATAAGACTTCTAGGCATAAAAAAAGACGGATATAATATCCGCCTTTAAAAATATATATACTTTTATATCTTACTTAAAATCTTACCATAAAAGCTTTTTTGTCGCAAGGTTATAGGCTTTCTCTTCTAAGCCTTATCCATTCTTCCACTTCTTTTAGGTCTTCTTCATTTGCCCAATCCCTAATGTAAATTTTACAACCTGACTTATTTCTAGATTTCTTCTTTACATCGGGATTATTGGCATCCCACTTATTTCTTGCCCTAGCTTGTGCATCACTTGTCTTGTTTTCTGTCATATTATCTCCTAACTAAATAAATTAATAAACCAACAAGTCCGACCATAGCCAACGACTCGATAATCTCTCTTTTGCTTGGCTTTTCCCAAGATAAATCCACTTTGATTTTCATAACTTTATTAGTATAATGGTATCAAAAGCTAGGGGCTTAACCCCTAACTATTTTGATTTTGAGTCTTAACCCGAAGAATCTGATTTCTAGTTCGAATTCTCTGACGTTAAGGCTCTTTTTATTTTTCTTAACCATTATACTTTCCTCCTTTCATACTTATATTATACACCAGTCGTATATATTTGTCAACACTTTTTACTATTTTCCCAACAAAAAAAGACGGTGAAACCGCCTAATCAAGTATATAATCAAAAGTTTTTAGCAATGATTTCTTTAATTTTTCAACGTCAGTCGTATCTAGATTATAAATCATGTCCCCATAAACTCTATGTATTGAAACTTCTCGCATCTTATTGACCATTATAAAAGCTTTTTCTTTGCTAGGGTTTTCTTGGTATTTCTTACAATCAATTGTAAAACCGCCTCTATACTTCTTGCCAGATTTCTTACTTGTAATCGGAGCGACCACAAATGTTTTATAATCTTTATTAAAGTCTGTTAAAGCTACGGCGTAATGATTACCAGATAGCTCTCCTCCTCTTGAATTTGAAAAATTAATTAAATACACACCAAATTTTTCTATTTTCATATTGTCCCCATAATAAAATTAGGTGCGTTCAAAGAACACACCTTCGGTCAACCTTAACTAGTAAGGTTTTTTCTCCTTTTTAACCGTATCCTTAACGAATAAGGCTTTTGGTATATACATAATACCACATATTGTAGTATTATACAACTTTTATATATAAAAAGACGGATACAATATCCGCCTATAATTATAGAGTTAAACAGTTTTTTTAAAATTCTACAACCTAATTATTTTTTTATATAAATTAAGCAAAGCAACATCTGACTTTCTCCAGATCATATCTTTAGACACCCCGTATTCAGTCGCTAAACTTCTCATACTATCAGTATTATCTACCCATACCCTCATAATTATAGCTTTGTGTTGAGGGTCTTCTATGCTCTTTATAGCACGTCTTACTGGGCGTATCTCTAGCTTTATGCTATATATCTCTTCTTCTAGTCTTTGGATATCATCTAGAACCTTTACTATCGTGTCTTCTTGGCTACTACCACCTCCTTTGATTGGGTCAGTATTTCCGAACCCAGACTTTACACCATCTATCCTATCCCTTTTATTGCTTATTTCAGCTTTAAGGGCTTCTATATAATCTAAATTCTCTTTATAATTCCTTAGAATCGCTTTAGTTATTTCTCTTCTGCCCTTATCTCTTTGTCTTCTTTCTTCCCTAATGCTTTTACTCACCCAATCCTCCGTACTTATACTCCCATAGGTTTTCCACTTTCCTTATTTCTTTTAAACTATAAGGCTCTATGTATGCCTTTATTATGTGCTTTTTCTTATCTCTTGTAACTTTATATTCTTTTAGAATTCTTCCCCCGTCTATAAGACTTATAAGCTCCCTATCAGTATACTTATCTAAGGGAAAGATAGGTTTACCTTTAAAAATAATCGAACCTCTATGATATACTTCTTTAAAATACACAAAATACTCATCTAAAGATTCGCTGTGTAACTGAGCCACTCTTTACCTTTCCCCTTCTTCCAAGATAGTTTCAAAGTGTATAAAAGCATCTTCTTTGGATTCTAGGATTTTATTCCTTTCTTTCCTGTCAAATTCTTTCGCTTCCTCTAGGTCGGTAAACTCACCAATCACTTCTCCGCCTCTAAATTCGCTGTCATACTTAATCACTTCATACTTAGTCATATTATTCCTTTTTCTCCTAAATAACCCACTCTGTCTATCCTTTCTTTTTCTCTCTCTAGATCCATTTCAATAACAGTCATAAGAGCATAATTGGCAATATCTATAAAAGTATCCCTTATAGGTTCGTCTTTAACCCTTATATCCTCTGTTTTAGATAGTTGTTTGATTCTCTCCATCTTGTCACTCATCCTTACAACTGGAGCTATAATTCCAAACTCTTTATAAGATTTTGAAAAGCTGTCCCCATAGTCTGCGTTTTTATCCATGTATATCTTTAAAATTTCGTTAGTTAAATCTTTTAGTTTATCGTACTTAGTCATTTCATCCCCTAATTCTCAAACCTTTTTTATTTTCATCTATTACTTCTTTGGATATATATAAATCCAGTCCGCCACGGCTCACTCTCACGCCTGTTTCTTCAAAAATAGTATCGCTAATATCATCAAAGCTTATATCTTTTGACAAAATGCTACCCAGTATGTCTACACACCCTTCCGCCATATCTCCTAGCCTTTTTTTACCAAATCCATAATTTTTCCTCATATAGAGTAAAGGGATATAAATCATCAAGAGTGTTTTTTGTGCTAGTTGTCGGTCATAGAAATACTCCGCCCTTTCTACAGGATCCTTATTAAGTCGCCTTCTTGTTTGCCTATTCATAAGTCCTCACTTTTAGAAATTTCCCAATTGATCGTTATCCCATACAGAAATCTGCTATTAGTAAATATATTTTTTGCATATTTAAAATCTACATCAAGGTCAGGTAACATATCCTGTAATTTTGACAAAAATTTACGCTTACGCATCCATCTTTGTTCTTCTATATTATAATTACTAAATACAACATCAAGACCTGTAAATCCATTCTGATTAGCTTTTTTTATCTTTTTTTCTAGACATTCTTTTTTCCACCATTTCTCAAACCACGCATCAAAAGCTTTCTCGCGTTCTTGCCTTAACTTCTCAACGTCCAACATAAACACCTCCTAAGGTTATAAGTCCTCGCTTTTGTAAAATTGCCCATTTATAGTCTTTCCAGTCCTTTTGCTAATCTTTCTGTACGCCATATCAAGGCACATAAGAGGATCTAAGCCTAATTGCTTGCATAAAATTATAAGAGTTACAAAGATGTCTCCCATTTCTAAATTTAAGTTATCCCAAAAGTTTTTGCTTACTTCACCTTGATAGTAGCTGATATCAAATTCAGTCTTAAACTCAAACACTTCTTCGATAAACTTCATAAACTGCGTATTCGCATTTTCACTATGGAGCAAATCCTTATCATCTGCCCACTCCAAAGTTAGTTTTTGTAAATCTTCAAACGTCATCTTTTATCCTTTCAATCACACCACGCAAGTGTTAAATGCACATTTCCGTCTTCATCAATACAATTCAATTCTTCAGCACTTAATTCAGTCCATCTTTCCCTATAATTTCCATTTATGTCAACAATTTCTTCAAATAGTTCAAATTTCAATTCTTTTTCAGGATCAAAATATTCAAACCATTCTAAAAAATCTTTTACTTTCATTCTTCCACCCTATCTAGTAATTCTTTATCTTCATATATATTTCCTGCTATTGCATAATCACCACAATTAGTAATGGATTCAACAATTCCTTCATCTTTCCAAACAATACAGTAAGTATACTCATCTTTGTCAAAACAAATCCTTGCATAATCCCAATAGTCATTTTCAAAATAACCTTCATCAGTCAAGATATCACCTTCGTATATTTCATGTCCGTCTCTGTCTTTCACACCAATACCTCTCATTAAAATATATCCTGGTTCTTCAATTTCTGTCCATTCAGAAAAAGCATCTAAAACTTCAACCTTTTCATACTTATCCGTACTAGTTATTCTTACATCATAATCAAGATATTTAGCTTCTTTATCCCAAATTCTAAACTTCATTCTTTCTCCTCTTTTACCACAACAAATCGTAAACAAATTCTATAAGCTTAGCGGCTATCAAAGCTGCTAACCACATAAATGTTACAATCAACACTAACGCAATGAAAACTAGTAGAGCTAATGCTATTAATTTTAAGAAGTTCATATTCTATTCCTCAGCCTCGACCTCTTTAGTTTTTTCTAAGTTTAGATACACTTCGCTTTTATCAAAACAAAAACCTATTTCAAATAAATGTTTTTTTACACAATCTCCGCTTTTCCAGTCAAACCAGTAACCCATAACTTCCTTATCTGGGTCCATCTTGTTCAACCTATCTATAAGTTCTTTTACTTTCATATATCTTTCCTATAGTCCAATAATTTATCGTATAGTTCATTCAATGTTTCAATTTCTAATTCGCTTTCCTCACTTAAATAACCAGCATCATATTTCTTAGCCCAACCAAATATAGATGTTTTCCTTTGCTTAATCAAACGTTGTATTTGTCCTATATCAGACATTGTTAAATCAATTTTCATTCTCCAACCTCAACTTCTTTAAAATCAGCCAAATCTGTATTAAACTTTTATTTGAAGCTCCCTGTGTATCCCTAAAAATTCTAATTCGTAGTCATATAGTTCTTTATCAGTTAATTTCCTATCGTATAACAATGTGTCGTGATATTTCATACTAACCTGATCTAAATCTATCTTTAACAATTTAAAAGCATTTGAGCTCATAAGTCCCTCCATAGGCTGACAACCAATACTAAAAGGTCTCGCTTTCATACCGTAGATGTAATAGTCTGTGAAACTCATTCTTCCACATCGTTCTTTTCAAAATTATCTAAACATATTCCGTATTCTTTTTTGAATATTTCTATTTCATCATCTGTAAATTCTACCTTGTACTCAAATACATCTTTACTTGACCCTTGCAATACAGGATAGCTTATACTTGGCCTTTGCTTAATTGCTAGATAAGTTGGATTGCCACCTTTTGTTTTCATAGAATTATGCTCATAAAAATATTTTTTTATCTCTTCCCTATCCTCTGGGGGTGTTTCAGCAAACTCAACTGCTGCTTTTATCATTTTTACATCTTTATCATCACAATATTCATTTTCAATAAAAATTAGATTTTTAATAATTAAACTTATTGTAATAACATTTGAAATTAAACCGTCATAAGTCACTTTCCTTTCCAATGTAATTTCTTTAGTTTCTTTTTTTTCTTTTAATTTATAATCATTTTCTTTAGCAATTTTCTTTAATTCATCAATTTTCATATCTACTCCATTTCTTTAAAATTTGAACCTTATTCCCCATCTCTACTATATAAAGGTGCATAATAAATACCTTTAATTTTAAATGCACATACAGAATAGTAATAATCTCCATTTCCGTTATCAGCATATAAATCCGCTTGTGCTATTTTGTTTTGATTGTGGATAAATACCACTTCTTGCGTAGTAGATGTTTCCTCTCCACCATAGTAATTTAAAGCAGGTTTATTAAATCTTATATCAGTAATAACAGCTTCTAATTTAACATCTTTAAACTCTCCGTAAGCCATAGCACAGCAATCATAATCTGTCATTTCGATAGTTATGATAGACCCGTCATCTAGCTTTAAATGATCCTTGCTCCATTCAGTTATTCTTCTGCCTACAAGCCTATCAACCATTTCTTTTTTGTCTTTATACTCAAATTCTTCGTAACACATTTCTTCCTCCTTATCCCAAATACGCCCATTGCCTATACATAACAAACAAATATCTTGCTATCGCTATTAGTGTGAAGATATCTATCCACTTCTTAGCTTCTTTCTTTTCACATAAGCTCGCTATTCTTGATCCTGCTAAAAGAATCATAATCAAATTTATTGCCTTAATTGCACTTGGTGTCATCATATCCTCCATGCTTCCCAAAATACTTTGTAATTCTTTATCATCTGGCAGTTTTTGTATTTGCCATTGTCAAATACCGCTATCTTCTCATCTAGATATATAAGCTTTGTATCCTGCTTTTTATCAGACTTTCTATTATCCCCTTGGCTCACTTGTAATTTATAACTCTCTCCCAATTCTAAGTCTGGCCTCACTTTATTTTTTGGTATATCTGGTATCCTTTTAACGTGCATTTTTCTCCTCTTAATTTATACATATATTCATATTAAATCTTTATTTATTCAGCTTTTTCTATTTCAATCTCAACTCTAGGACATTCTTTGTCGTATTTGACCCTTGATCCATCATGGGAAACTACAATCTTGCAGTTGTCATCCTCGATAACTCCACAATCCGAAAGAATATCGCAAGTCGCAGCAAGTAAGTTTGTTAGGTCTACCCTGTGCTTGGTCTTTCTGTAGTACACGCATTTAAGGTTAATCGGGTAGTCTATTTTCTTCTTATACTTGCCCGTTATTTGCCTTCCGCAGTCTATTGCGTAGTCCTTGTATCTCTTGGACTGAGTCAAGAAAGGTTGCCCTGTCCTAGAGTTTTTGAAGATCTGCATTGAGTTTTTCTTAGTGGCTGGATTGCCATATAAAACTAATTTCATCAATCCTCCGCCTCACTTGCTGAGTTCTGTTCTCTTATCTCCTCAATTAATTCTAAAAAATTGTTAGCTATTACTTTATCTATATTTTTACAAGCCTTTTTCTTAAAAAAATTATTTTCCCAAGAATTTCCCATCTTGTAATCAGCTATCACAGTATCCATTTTGATTTTTTCAATATTGTTTATGTCCTTCATAACTCCTCACTTGCTTTAGAACGGAATTCTTCCATCGTCTTCTATTTCCTGGAAATCATCTTCAAAGAAATCGTCCGTATTTTGCCCTGTATTAAAATCGCCACCATCGTTGGTATAATTACTCCTGTTTTGTCCTCTCATCGCTCCTGCGTTATTCTGTGCGTTGTTTCGACTATCTAGGAACTCAACTCTATCTGCGATTATGTCAGTAGTGTAAACTGTCTTACCTGTTTCCCTATCTAGGTAGGATCCTGTCTGAACTCTTCCAATAACTGCACATTGACTGCCTTTACTTAGGTAAGTGCTTGTATTTTCTGCCATCTTGCCGAAGACCATAATCCTTGGGAAGTCAGCGGTAGGCTTACCCGCCGACTCCATTTCTTGCCTTTTATCTCTTGATAGTCCCTTATCTACAGCAAGTGTAAAGGTACATACCGCTTGTTGACTTTGTGTATATCTTAGTTCTGGGTCTCTGACTAAGCGACCGATTAGATTTACTGAGTTCACCTATTCCTCCTCGTCTAATATCTCTGCATCCATAACACCTTCTGACATCTCTGCTACCAGCTTAAAGTTAGCCATTAGGACTTTATTTGATAAGCTTGTGAATGATTTTTGAGCCCTTTCAGCCATTTCGACGTCTTCTTGGTCAAACATTCCTTTTTCCACATCCTCGCTCATTGCAAGAATAATAGCTGTTAGTACTGCCATTTCGTCATTAGTAAATTCAATTTTCATAGTTATCTCACATACTCCTTTTGATATTTTGCCATCATCTCTTTTAAGTTAGTTTTCCTTACCGCTATTTGTTGAGGAGTGGCTTCAATCTCGCCATCCTCCATCATCCCAATTATTGCTCTAAGTCTTTTTATATCTCTAAGTTTGGATCTGGCTCTTATGTCTTGATTTTCCATCACATCCCCATTTCTCTTTTGATTTCTTCAAACTGCTTTCTAGTAGACTCAGATATACCGCCTCCAGCATCACTCGTGTTTTCGTAGCTATTAGGCTTTCTAGCTGGTTTTTTGTCTGTGTAGTTGCCTTCTAGGACTTTTACAAAATTGTTAGGTCTTACAAACCAATCAAAAGTTATAGCAAAGTCATTTACATATCCTTGTAAAAACCTTGATTGTCTTATATTTTTTATTGCTTTGATTACATCATCAATCCCGTATTCATTTATTCTTGCAGTTAGCAGTTTATATCTCTTAGTGCCAGCATTTAAGGCAGTTACCTTTGGGATGTTATTATCTAGAGAGTTCCACAAACTAATTATTTGCTTGATTTGAGATGAGTTCATCGACTTTTTCTCAGTCTCTATATCTTTATCTCTATATCTATCTCTAATCTCTATATCTCTATCTCTTATATCTGTGTAACATTTTTGAACATTGTTACGCTTATCTGTAACATTGTTACGCTCATCGCTATTTAGAGTAGGGAGTTTCCTCTTGTTTTCAACGTCTATAGATTTTCTAGCTCTCATCTTTCGCATTCTAGTAGCTGCTTGTGTTTCTGAGCCTATCATCTCATCAATTTGATTCATGTAGAGTTCTCCAGTATCTAATCTTTCTACAAGACCGATATTTACAAAAAGCTCTAGGGCGACTCTAACTGTGTCTGTGTCAGTATTAGTCAGCCTTGCAAGAGATTTCACATCATAAGGCATAAGTCTTTGCCCAACATATCTTATAAGTCTGCCATCATCTGATAGGCTCTTTAGGAGCAGCTTTAAGTAGAAATTTACATAAGCCGCTCCGTTTTCTTGGTCTTCAATCCATTGGATTGTGTCATCATCGTAAAAGTCTTCTGGTAATTTCAACCAGTAATACCTTTTTTTATCACTCAAATAGACCTCCTATTCCTCAACTGGCACAAAGTCATCTCCGAAGAAGTCATCTTGTTTGCTGTCTTTCTTATCCTCAATTATTTCTCTAGTCTTTGGGTCAACATTATCTGGCACATCTTCTGCCACTACTTCATAGTCGACTTTGAATTCTCTATCCCCATCAGAGCCTTTGACGCTGTCTTTAAAGCTCGCATTGTCAAAAGTCATAGCTTGGGTTAGACCTTGAGACTCAATCGCTTTAGGAGCGTATTTTAGGACTTGTATTAAGCATGATTTCTTTGCCATGGAGTCGAAGTTGGTCTTCCATGGTCCACTGTGGTAACTTTTAGAGAATTTCTTTCCGTAGGTCTCTGCATCTTTTTTTGACATGTAGAAAACATCTTGCCCACCATCTTTGGTTTGATAAATGGCGTAGTAGCCTATAACTTCTCCACTATCGCCAGTTAGACAAGGTTTGTGGCTTATCTCTCCTGTCCCATAATTGATTGTGAAATCTTCATTCTCCCTCACTTCTCTTGCAGTAATTCTTTTAAATTGCCCCGTGTTGTAAGCAAGCTTTAAAAGTCCTTGATATCCAACTTGGAAGTTTACGGTATTTCCATAAGGAATTAGATAAGACTCGCCAAGTGGTGTGTTAAACTCTAGTCCTAATTGTGCTGAGTTCATAATTGCGGCAAGTAAGCTTTGCTGGGTACAATTAGCAAGCTTAGGATTAGAGCTTATAGCTGTCAAAGCAGTTCTTACGAACTTATCCACAGGTAAGTAGCTAGGTAGAGCATTTTGGATTTCTCCCTTCATACTCATCAGTAAGTCCCTTACTGTGTCTTGCTTGGTGTTCGCTGGTTTGTTTTGTGTGTTTTTCTTTAGTGCATTTTTTGCGTTAGTCATTTGCCGTCTCCTTTATAGAAAATCTCCTGTACTCTGATTGTCTTGTATATTCTTTGTATAAATTTGGCTCTTTTTCCTTAAATTTCTTACTGTCAAATCTGTTACTTACATAAGGCTTATATGATACAGATATGAAGTCATTAGACCCAAAGTTGTTATCCTTTAGCTGTAGTTTGATCTTCTGTTCAAACTCTTTATTGTCTGCTTCTAGGGTCTTTATAAGGTCTTTTCTCTCCTTGTAAGCCTCATAGTCTGTCTTATCTACTTCAAGGCTTACCTCTTCTTCTTGGCCGCCTTTAAATCTTTCTTTTAAAGCTTTATCGTATTCGCTTGTCCCGTCTGGTGCTGGAATCTCTCCTTTTAGCACGTAGTTTTCCCAAAAATCTATTTCTTGGGATTTTAACATCTCGATAACTTCTTCATCTCTTGGAATTTCTCTTATGATGAAATCAGTTGAGAATATCAAGCAAGCTATATAACATTTTTCAGCCCCTGTTACCATCATGTAGTGGTGGCATTGTAGTTCATAGTTTATTGGTATTGCTCCATCATCCCACTTGTTTTTTGCGTATGGGCTTGTAGTTTTACACTCTAGGATGGCGTTTTCTCCTACTACTTCCCTATCTATATCAGCTAGTAGATAAGGATGGTCTGTATCTACCATCATAAAATTATTTCGCCTTACTTTCTTGCCTGTAGCTTCTGTAAATCTTTTTGCTACATAGTCTTCAAGGTCTCGTCCCTGTCTTAAAATCTCATTGTCTATATCTTTTGTGACTTGACCCGTCTTTTCAAAATATAGCTGGGCTTTAGATTTCCATGGATTGAGTCCACAGGCGGCAGCTGCATCTGATCCACCTATTCCTTTTTTTCTAAGTTCAAGCCATTCTTCACGGGTAAGTGTTGAAACATTAGCGATTTTCTCCATTACATAAGCCCCTTATAGTATTGTTCTTTCAGAATTCTTTCGTCTTCTTTCTCTTCCTCATCTATCCTTCTAAGGTAAGCCTTATCGTCTTCATCTAGTTCGCCCTCTTCGATATCCTCGAATTCAATATCTTTTATCTTACAGTTTTCGGAAACTTGAAATCTTTCTTTCAAAGCCTCTTCTATATCCCCGTCGTAGCCTTCTTCTATAGCTTGTAGCGGGATATCTACTTCATCTTCTACATATAGGATCTTTGTAAATTTAACTTTCATAGCCTATTTGCTCCTCTTAGTAGCGTTTCTTTACCTTCAATTACAACTTCAATAATTTCTATCTTGTCTTCTCTGCTATCTTCACTAGTTTTAGTTTTTAGCCAATCTCTTAAATTCTTCAAATCCTCAATTTTTAGAGATTGTATGGCATCCGCAAATTCGCATCTTCTTTTAAAATTCATCTTTACTCCTTCTTAGCTATAAGGTATAATCCTTACATAGCTTATTTTATATGTCCCTTAGTATGTGCTAGGGGCTTTTTTATTGTCTTCATATACTCCAGCATCTTCTGGAAACATCTCTCTTATATATCCACAAATTTTCTTATGCTCTCTTTTTCTGCTTCTTAAATCAATCCCTTCTACTACTTTTAACTCTGGTCTTTTGTTTCTTCTGTTTGCTTTTTTGTTTTTTCTACTAAATAATTTCATTGTCATTTTCATCTCCTTATTTAAATAAATCTTTATTTCCTGCCAAACACTTTTCAAAGGCATTTTTATCTACTAAAAACACCCACTTGCCACTTTTCTGTTGATATCCTGTGGCAAAAGATAATTTGTTATTTCTTATAGCTTGCCTCATGGATTCCGCATCCCAACCCATACGATCGCTTGCTTCTGGTAGGCTTATAAGATAGTCACTTCTTGCCACTTATGTCCTCCTTAAACTCTTTCTATCATTGGTAAGTATCCATTTTTCTTAAGCTCTTCATATAGGAAAATTCTTCCTTTTTGAGTCCATTTAGTAAGTAGTTTTACATCTGTAGTTCCATCTTTTTTAGGGTATACATGAGTTTCTGAACTTGTATATCCTTTATCTTGAATATTTGCATATAGTAGCCATTGACCGCCCTGGTTGTATTGAATTTTTAACTCGTGGAGTAGTTTATTCATCTGTCGGGCACTCATTCCGTAGTCTTTAGCTATGGAGCTAACTTTTATTAGTGATTTGTTTTGTAGTATTTTATCTACATAATCAGCTTTAGGTTTTAACTCTCCTATGATTTGGTCTTTTTGCTTTCCTTCCAGTTTTAGCCTTTCGATACTTTTGTTTGCAATTATTATTGCCCTTGCCAAGATCTCTTCATCGCTCTCGCCTTTTTTAGTCACCATGTATCCGCCATCTCTTCTTATAGCAGGTAAGACCTCTGCGGTTACCCATCTTTTAAATTCTTTGGCTTTCTCCATTTTTGATGAAAAGATTAGGGAGTATAAACCTGATTCATTAATTACATACATTTTTCTTTTTTGACCTGACCCGCTAATTTGGCGGGTTAGCTTATCTTCAGAATCAACATGTTTTCTTAATGCACCATCAGTATCTTTGTATTCTAAAATCTCAGCTACATCTTTACCTACAAACCATGGCTCGCTATTTTCATCTACAATCGTTCTTATTTCTCCAAATTCTTCATTATTAAAAATTTTTAAATCTTTCATTATCCCTCCAACTTATATAGGTTTTAATTTTAAATTCACGACCTTATACACGTATTAATTGTATTTTTAGGTAAAAAAATATCATCAATACCAACCCCAAAATAATCAGCTATTTTCTTAGCGGTAGTAAGACTCATAGCTGAAGAATTTTCAGCTCTACTTATAGTCTGTTGAGTAAGCCCCACAGCCTCCGCCAATTCTTTCTGGCTAATATTCTTCATAGCCCTATATACTCTTATATTATTTCCTTTACTTTTATTATCTATTATAACACTCACCCCCTTCAAATCTCCCCTTTAGTGTATAATATAAGTAAAACACTAAGGAGAAAACAATGACAAACATTCCAACAACAATTTTATACTATGATAATCTAGAATTAGATGTTCCTAAAGTCTGCCCTCATTGCCACAAAGAGATGGTTCCTACAATAGTAACCAAATCTGAGATTGTAAAATCTTCTGGTCAAAAGGTATTTGCTGTACTACTCAGATGCCATATCTGCTCTAGCTTTTATGCTGCAGAGTATATATACAGCAATAAAAGTGGAAATATAAATCAAACTTTAGTTCCTTATCACTATTCGCCAACTGTGGACTTAGATATTCCTAATAATATAAAAGAAATATCTGAATACTTCGAAGATATCTACACTCAATCAGAATCTGCTTATCAGCTAGGTTTAAAGCAAATTGCAGGTATGGGTTATAGAAAATCTATCGAATTCTTAGTTAAGGACTTTTTAATATTTCTCAATCCAAAAGATACTGATAAAATTTTAAAATTAACTCTTGACAATGCTATTTCTAAAATAGATAATGAAAAACTTCAAAACCTAGCCAGGATGACTAATTACTTGGGCAACGACCAAACTCATATCAGAACCTTACATCCAACTAAAGACATTGATGACCTTAGAGATTTTCTAAAAAATCTAGTCCTTCTTATATCTTTTGAAATCAATTATCACGATGGATTAGACACTATCTTATCAAACTGATCAAGTGTATCAAGTTTGCCGACATACCTCCCGTTCGTAGTGTAAAACTCCTTTACCTCCCTTTGAAGCTCATCATAATCATTTTCTATATCATAAGTCACTTCTATAATAGAGGTGACTTTTATTCCTTTTGGAACAACCTCACTTCCTGTTCTTTTATCTAAATCATTTAATAAATTATTATCTTTCATATTTTCCTCTTAATCTTCGTATAATTGCCACCAGTTAACTTGAAAATATTCTCCAATCTTCTTAGCTTTATCAACTGGTAAATTTCTGCGTCCTGTTTCATAAGTGCTTATAGTTTTCTCACTCACTCCAATAGCCTTCCCCAACTCTTCTTGCGTAACTTTTTTCTTCAATCTTAATTGTGTTAATTTCTTCATACTATATCTTGTATCTCCTTTTTAATTTAACTACTATATGTAGTATAATAGTATTATATTTATGGAAAGGAGGTGAAACTATGAATCAAGACCTAGCTAAATACATCAACAAATGGATCAATTCTTCATTAGATAATAGTGCTAAATCTAATACACAACTATCTGGCGACTTGAAAGAAATTCAAAACAAACTTAGCAACTCGAGTTTAAATGAAGATGAAGCTAAAGCTATTTACGAATCAATTTATACAACTATAAAAGCTAGCGTAAATATTTCTATAATATCCACATTGGAAGTTCTTGAACAACACGGGATAAAATTATCATAATTCATATTTATCGAAAGAAGCATAAGGATGATACTCTTGCGTATTGTCCTTAGTTTCTTTTTTATCTATTTGTTGAATCTTGATGTTTCCATCGGCGTCAATAGTTACCCCGCTATTGTTTTTATTTTTAATAGATAAATTATCATCTTTTAGTTCCATTTTTATTTCAGACTCCTTATCATCTATCCTTAGACTACCAAGGTAAAAAGTTTCTCGAAAAATGGTGTTTACATTTTCTTTTAAAATATTTATCTTTTTGCTAGACTCATCTATAACTATAGATATATTTACATTTTCGTTACTTCCAATTAATGATATTTTTTTGTTTTCTTTACTCATCATTTCCCCTTTCTTGTTTTGCTAATTATATAATACACGTTTTAATTGTTTTTGTCAACATTTTTTTAAATTTTTACGTGTTTATTGGACTATATACACTTATTAATTGTTGTTATATACCTATTTTAATTGTAGAATACAAGTAAAAGGAGTAATAATAATGGAGATAAAAGATAAACTACGACAATTAAGAAAAGACAATGGATATAATCAAGAAGATGTTGCCTTTAAGCTTGATATGTCCACTAGTGCATATGGTTATTATGAACAAGGAAAAACAACACCACCACTAAATAAACTTAAAAGATTAGCTGAGATATACAAAATATCGATTAGTGAACTTACAGGAGAGCCTAAAGATAAGATAGAGGTTGTAGGGCGATCTCAAAACATGCATACCTATCCTTATTTCGATAGCTACGCTGCAGCAGGGAATCCAATCACTATTGATGGTATAAATAACGCCCCAAGGATACATGTAGCTGATGAACTCCTAGGGCAATATGCGGGAAATGAAAAACTTGTATTTTTAAAAGTAAGTGGCGAATCTATGAATAAGATAATTCCTGATGGTTCTACTATTGGTATTTTAGAATATGATAGCGTTCACGACCTAAAAGATGGTGATATTGTTGTTTATGCTACAAAAGATGAAGAATACGCAGTGAAGTTCTTTTACAGAAACGGCGATAAAATTATTTTCAAACCCTTTTCTACATATAGTTATTACTACGATAAGATATTCGATATAGATGATAATATTAAAATAATTGGAAAAGTAGTGGTTTATTCTGTGATGATATAATGTTGAAAATTATTAATTAAAAAATTTAGAGGAGGAAATAGTGGAAATTTTTATTTTAATATTAATTATTTTATGTATATATAGAGCTATCTCAAATAAGAAAGAATTAATACAAAGCGGCTTTAAGAGTTATAAAAATTTAGAGGCTAAGAAAAGTGAACTAGAAAAAGAATTAAGAGAGTTAGAAGATACATATAAAATTAATAAAAAAGATTATCTGAAATTTAAAGAAGAAACAAAAATGCAGGTAATAAAAGAAAAATCAGAAGAAATTAACGAGCAAATAAAATTATTATCTGAAAAAGAGACTTCTTTATCCAATAAGGTTTTTGATCTAGAAAATAAATTCAAAAAACTTAATGCAATTGATTTCGGTGTAGTACCAACAGATTTTGAATTTGAAAAATCAGAAACCTACAAAGAAAAATTAAAAAATATCAAGCTAAAAGAATCAGAATTACTCAGAAAAATAAAAAGCAACAAATCCACTGAAGTTACAATAAATTTAGATAAGCTAAATAGATTACTTTACAATGCTTTCAATACTTTCTGCGATTACAACCTCAGTAGACTAACTTTTAAATCATACCCTACTAGGCAAAATCAAATACACACAAATTACAATAAGTTAAATAGGCTGGTTAAAGGCGTAACATCTATTGATGAAAAATTACTTGATTTAAAACTTGAAGAGTTAGAATCTTCTTATGCGTACTACAAGCTAAAAGAAGAAGAAAAAGAAGCACTCAGAATCCAAAGAGAAGAAGAAGCAGAAAATAAAAGAGCTCAAAAAGAGTTGGAAAGAAAGCAAGCTAAACTATATAAAGAAATAGAAGCTTTAAATATTGCTAAAGATAAAGTTAATGATAAATTACTAGCTGCGAAAGATGATGAAATTGAAGCTTTAAGATTAGAGCTACAAAAACTAGAAAAAGAAATAAGCGGTCTCCAAGATGAAAAAACTGATATAGATTATCGAGTGGAAAATACTGGAGCTGGTTATGTATATATAATTTCAAATATCGGGTCTTTTGGTGAAGAAGTTTATAAGATTGGAGTTACAAGAAGGTTAGACCCTTACCAAAGGATACAAGAACTATCTTCTGCCTCAGTGCCTTTCAAATTTGATGTACATGCAATGATTTTCTCTTACCAAGCTTATCAGCTAGAAACAGAATTACACAGATACTTTGATAGCAAGCGACTAAATAAAGTTAATAACAGAAAAGAATTTTTCAATATCAAATTAGAAGATATTAAAAAGGTATTAGACCTTCATAAAGAGCTCACATTCGACTTCAATCCTGATTTTGAAGCAGAAGAGTATTGGGCAACTTTGAAAATGATTGAATCTGACGAAGAAAAAGAAACAAATTAAAAATAGCACCAGGCGACAAATCCTGGTGCTTTAAAAAACCTGCGGACTAGACAATTAATGATTATATATTTGCCCCATCCTCTTTAAATGTACCGTAAAAAAGAAAGGAGTCAAGATGGCAAGAAAAAGAAGAAAGCTCCCCAATGGCACGGGTAGTATAGAAAGGGTTAAGCTCACACCCCAAGGCAAAACTAGAGTCAATCAGTATAGGGCAAGACTACCTAAAGCTAAAGGAAGAAAGGATATAGGCTTCTATAAGACCTATAATGATGCTCTAGAAGCTTTGATAAATTATCAAGAGCCTAAGCCTCTAATTACATTTGAAGAGCTATACGATAGATATAAGGCGACTAACTCATATAAAAAGCTAAGTGATAAGACACAAAGAAGATATGAAACATCATTCCAAAGATTTGAAGAAGTTCATAGTATGAGTATACATGATATAAAGTATTCTGATTTACAAGATGTACTGGATCAGATGGAGCTAGAAGGATACGACAAGACTTTAGAAAGCGGAGAGATTAAGCACATGGAGTATAGTAAGTCATCTATAGAAAGACTTAAACACCTAGTATCTAAAGTGTATACTATAGCAATAAAAAATGACATGATCCAGCTAGACTTATCAAAGTATCTTGAAGTTGGAGGTGTAGGTATAAGAAGAAAGAAAGAAATCTTTACAAGAGAAGATATAGAAAAGCTATACTCATCTATCCCCCACAATCTTAATGCTATGCACGTGCTTAATTTAATCTTTACAGGTATGAGGACAGGAGAATATCTAAACTTAAAGACTGAAAATATAAACCTAGACACAAATCAAATTCTAGACTTTGGAGAAAAAACAGAAGCAGGTAGGACTAGAAAAATGTATATACACCCTAAGGTAAAAGATATCATGGCATACCTAGTAGACCAAAGTAAGCTCGGATATATAATAGAAGCTAAAAAAGAAGATGGCGGAGTCTACAGACCAAGTGATACAACTTTTTATAAAAGCATATATTATCCAGCACTTAAAAATGCAAGAGTAAATAAAAAGATCCCTTATAGTTGTAGATATACTTTTGCAACTATCGCCCACTACTCAGGAATTAGTGATAAAGCTTTACAAAAACTTATGGGACACACTAACTTTAACATTACCGCCAATTCTTATATACAAGATTTAGACGACTATATTTGGAAGGAATTTTCTAAGATAAAATGACAGTTACCCACAAATTACCCACACACAAAAAAAGAAGCGTTGATTTCTCAACACTTCTTAATGTTTGTTGGTGCGGGATAAAGGAGTTGAACCTTCACGGGAAATTCCCACTAGATCCTAAGTCTAGCGCGTCTGCCAATTCCGCCAATCCCGCATATGGGGTGAGTAGTGAGATTCGAACTCACGGCCTCCTGGGCCACAACCAGGTGTCTTAACCAACTGGACCATACCCACCAAGCCATCACTATTTCATAATACCATTTACAAAACAGCTTGTCAAGTTTTTTTAACAATTATTTTCATAATATCTTTGTTTAATTGTTACATCTCTCTCTCAACAATAAATATAATACCACGTTTTTTATTTTTGCGCAAGTATTTTTTAAAATTTTATTTTTTTCTTAGATGTAGTAGAATATGAAAAAGAGGTGAATTATGAAAGGTAGAAAAACAATACTTAAAATTTTTGCAATTGTTATTGCAATTTCAATGGTAGCTCCTATTATCTATAGTGCCTACAATTCTATTGCCGGTCTATGATTGTAAAGGAGATTGAATATTCTGATAAGTACAACTTGTGTAGGATAAATATATCTGGAGAGATTTTTTATATTTCTTATGACTTGTTTAATGATTTGAAGATTTCCAAGGATGATGAGATAGATTTTGACACTTATAAGTTGATCCTGGATGAGAATTCATATAACAGAGCAAAAAACTATACTCTGTCCAGAATATCTTATGCGAACAAGACTACATTTGAAGTAAGAAAAATCTTAAAGGACAAGGGCTACGATTCTGATATTATTGATAGGGTCCTAGATTTTCTAGTTAGCTATCAATTGATTGATGATAATGAGTTTGTCAGAGCCTATATTTCTGATAAGTCTTCTATTAGCGGATGGCCAAAGAATAAGATTAAGTACAAGCTAAGGCTTAAGGGTATTCCTGATTATATGATTGAAGATAATCTAGATATAATTGACGATGATGTGGAATATGAAAAGGCGATGTATTTTGCAAAGTTAAAGGCTCGTGATGATTTTTCTTTTCAAAATAAGAACAAGGTCTACAGACATCTTGCTTCCAAAGGATTTGACTATGATATTATTGGAAGGGTCATAGGTGATTTGTTCTCGTGAGTCATTTTGTTTATATTCTAAGGTGTAAGGATAATTCCTTGTATACAGGCTATACTACAGATGTTAAGAGAAGATTAAAAGTCCACAATTCTGGCAAGGGAGCCAAGTACACTAGAGGAAGAAGACCTGTTAAATTAGTTTATTATAAGGAAGTTTCTTCTATGTCAGAAGGACTCAAATTAGAGAGTGTTATCAAAAAACTCAGTAAAGAGAAAAAAGAGGATTTAGTCTCAGACTTTGATTTAAGAAAGTAAATTTCTTTTATCAAGGTCTTTTCTTAGACTATCTCCTCTTCTTTTTATGGTTAGTTCAAAAAGCCCCATCGCTGTAAATCCAAATATTTCAGCTTCAAGATTCATTTCTTCTATCTTTTTTCTAAAGCTTTCTTCGACTATTTCTCTGTTTTTATTTCTTAGAAAATCTATCACAACCATCCCACCAATATTTCTTAATTTAAGGTTATAGACTATAAAATCTATTAGGTCTAGATTTATATTTTCCAAGAATTTATCTTTATTATTTTTTGATTTTTTACTATCAGTATTTACATCAATCACCGTCAGAGTTTCTAATTCATCGATAATTAGAGAGTATTCCTTGTATGATGGTCTCCTATCTTTTATAAAGTTAAGACAATCTTTAAACTCGGATAGGTTATTAATATTTCCTTCTCTTATTTCGATTTGTCCTTGCTTTTCTAAATAATTTTTAAGATATGAATTCTCGTACAAGAGCTTAGGTGTAGGATAGAACTTCTCTTCCCTAATGAGCCTTTCTTTTTCTTCTACTAATTCATTAAATAAGTCGTCGTTTCTTTTCTTATCTTTTTTCTTGGTTGGTTTTTTTCCTAGGGGAAATCTTTTTACATAATAGCTATCATTTTCAAGCTTAAAGTTAAGAGATCCTAGGGCTAATTTGCCATTAGCAGGATCTCTTACATATTGGACTATAACATTATCACCAATCTTGTAGCTTACAGGACTTGTCATATAGAGGCTCTCACCTTCGTCATATTCGATGAAATAAGCATTAAGGGCATCTATTTTATTAGTCACCTTTCCCCTATAGATGTTTCCTATAAGAGAATCATAAAATTTTACTTCTACGATTCTCCCATCTTCAATTTTAGCTACAAGCTTTTTTTCTTTGTCTATAAATATAAAGTCTGTCATTTGCTAAACTTCATCTTTAGTTTTTCAAAGAAAGATAGGTTTGGAACTACTACATAGTTATCATTTAATAGGTTGTCTATGATTTTGTCGAAGCCGTCTCCAAGCTTTACTTCGCCTAGGAAGTTTTTTCCTATAGATTCTATTTTTTCTTTGAATAATCTTACATCAAAGTCAGCACCAACACCATTTAGGAAGAAATCATCTTCCTTGATAGTAGCTGGAATCTTATTTTCTTCTACTATAAATACTGATTTCTTATCTTGTATCAAATCTAAATCTAGCTTATCAAAAACTACATATTTATAATCGCCCTCTTTAGTTAATTTTTCTATATCTTCTTTTTTGATGTCGTGTTTGTCTGAAACGAGAGGCGCAATTATAAAGTTTAGCTTGTCATCTTCTTTTACACAGACATCGTCAAAGCTTGCTAAATCTGTGAAATAATCTGCCAAATCATAGGTAATCATCCCATCTTTGCCATAAAAATCTTCTATGTTTGATTCGCTTCTTTTGCTAGATACAAGGAGAGTTTTTCCTTTTTCTTTGAGCCTATTAGCTAGACATGTAGAAAACTTCGCCCTATCTTTATCTACACTTGAGTTTATTACATATACTTTCATATATTAATTTCCTTCGTTTGTTTCTTCAGTTTCTTCTAGGTTATCCTCATCATCGACAACAGGTGTTAGTGAATCTTGACTTCTTCCGTATTCTGCATTGTTAAAATCATCTGTTGATTGATTTGTATCGGATGAATCAACCTTTAGATCAAAATATTTTGCAATAATATCTCTCATGATTGGAGAAGCATTATAACTTTTGTCTCCTTGGGTTATGATAACTGAAACGGCTATTTCCGGATCATCATAAGGAGCAAATCCAATCATCCAAGCATATGGTTCGTAATCAGATCCATCTTCATTTTCTCCTTCAACCTCCGCTGTACCAGTTTTTACTCCTATATCAATTGGTAGTTTGCTAAGGGTAAAGTTATCTTTTGCAACAAGCATAGTTCCGTATTTGATATCTTCGAGATATTTAGGATCTTTTATGTCGATTTTGCTTGATTCTGGAACATTTTGGAATAAAACTTCCTTAGAATCGTGGTTAGCAATCTTATCAATCAAGGTGAATTTGTTTAGATACCCACCATTACTTATAGCTGACACTACTCTATTCATCTGAAGTGGTGTATAGGAATTTTGACCTTGACCTATGACGATGTTTAACATATCTGTTATATCCCAGTTTGCTTGGTTCAGGTAGGTAAACTTGATTGTATCGGCAAGCCCTGCTATTTGTCCATCATATATGCCTTCTGCTTCATAGCCTCTTTCATCTAAGAAGTCTATTATTTTATCTCTAGTCCAAGCTTCTGGGTCATCAGCAAAATAAACAATATCTTCTATATCTTTTTTAAATTCATCTTTAGGCTTTTTGACTCCATCTTTGATAAAAGTAGCCAAGTTATTTTCCAGATATTTTCTAAGGATTGACTTAGTTACTTCTATTTTCTTTCCTATAGATGGAATATTTCCGTTAGCTTCTTGAGGAATATTGATCTCTATACCTGTAGTTTGATCGAGTCCTAGTTTTTCTGCAGCTACTCTTATATCATTTAGTTCTAGTTTTACCCCTAGAGTATCACCGTCTTTTGGGCTTTTTCCTAGAGCAAGTGTATAGAAATAATAGTTACATGAATCTCTCAATGCTCCATATAGGTTTTCTTCACCATGAGTATTGCCTGTTTCTGTCCAGATTAGGCAAGAAAATCTTCTATTTCCTATATCCATAAATCCATAACAATAATTTATAGAAAGTGGATCTAGTCCTTTTTCCAAAGCTGCAAGGCTTGATACTACCTTGAAGGTAGAACCCGGCATTACTGCTGTTTGACTTGCGATGTTTAACATAGGTCTTGGAACAAGTGGCCCTGCTCCTTCCTCAACTTGTAGGGATTCCCAATCGGAAGATGAAATTCCTGTTGAGAAAATATTTGGATCATATTGAGGATAGGATGCCATTGCTAGGACTTCTCCTGTTTTGACATTTGTAACTACAACTGCGCCACTTTCTGCATATGGAGCAGGTCTAATCGGAGTAAATGTTCCATACTCAGATTCATACGGAACCCCGCTCCTTATAGCTGCCAAGACTTCCTCTAGAGATTTTTCTGCCATCTCTTGGAGGTCTTTGTCTATAGTTAGGTAAACATCATCACCTGGTTCTGATGTAGATTGGGATATGGTCTGCTTTCTGTTACCATTAGAATCAACTGTAACTAGAGATCTACCATTTTTACCCTTTAGGTTATCTTCGTAGGATTCTTCAATACCCGTTTTTCCTATGACCTCATCTCTTAGATATCCTCTCTCATTTACATATTTGTCTAGCTCATCACCGGTTGCAATTGGCCCCATATATCCCAAGACATGACTTGCCAAATACCTATTTGGATAATGTCTAATTGGAATAGTATCAACTACAATACCTGCTGACCTGTCGATTTTTTCTTCGATTTTTAAAACTGTAGATTCGTCGATATTGTAGACAATATTTATAGGTCTATATCCGTAGTTACCTTGCATATTTAATTTATTGTCAATTGTTAGAATACCAATCGCTTCGTGGTCGCTATATTTTTCTATATTATTTACTTTTTTAAGATAGGCTACGATTTTACTAGCATCTTCTTCCTTTGATAAAAGGTCTACTATATCGTCTGTCTTGTTGGCCTTGTCTTTTTGAGCATAATAAGTGTAGAAATCTTTCTCATCTTTGACAAAGGTATACATCCATTTATTAGGATCTTCGTCAGTTATATCTATATTTGGATATATATTATTTTTGGTGTTGGCATCTTGTGCCATATATTTTATTTCTTCTGATAAAATAAGTTTCTTTAAAAGTCCCTTTTCATCAGCTAAATCTGCTAGAGCTTTTACAGGACTACCTGCTTGAGGATTTTTGTACCTAATTTCAACTGAATAATTGTTTGCGTCATCTGTTTTTTCTGTTACAACTTCTGTTTCAAAGTTAGCATATATTCCCATATTTTCAAGTTGTTCTATAAGGATATTGGCTGGAATAATATACTCACCATTATCATCTACACTTGCTTCTGTAAGTACATCTTCTATAGTTGAGTTTTTAACTATCTCAAAGAAGTCATCACTTGCTTTTGATTCTTTAGTTATATTTTCAAAAAGTTTGTGTAGTTTTGCCTTCTTTTCTAAGAAATCTTCGTCAGATTTTACAGCAAAATCTTTTATGGTTAGATCCTCTGTTAGGCCGTATTCTTCCAAGATATCATAGGCTAATTTTCTTGCGTGAGAGTTTTGAAGGATTGATGAAATAACTGATCTATCATTTCCAATCTCTTCTACTATAACATCTACTGGATCTGAGTTTACACTTTTTCCTATTGATTTTAGTTTCTCACCAGCATTTTTCTTAAAGCTTATGGAAAGCTCACCATCTTCTTGGCTTATATGGCAAGGAATATCTATTCCTCTCTTCTTTAGAGCAAGGAGAGCTGTATTTGCAGTTTCGTAATTAATATTATCTTTACTATAGGTTGAAACTATAAGATCTCTAACTAGGTCATTGTCGATTAGTAAATCAACTACATGATCCATTGGCATCTTTTTACTAGCAAAATAAGTTTTCTCATCCTTATATTCAAATGAATTAAGCTTTATATTATAATCTTCGGTGTAATTTACACCATCTTCTTCTAGTATATCTACTAGTTTGGAAATATTTGCTATCTTTTTCTCATCATCTAGACTTGTTAGTTGATCTTTGTAAAGTTGAACAGCAAAAGAAGGAATAGATGTGGCTAGCACTTTCCCATTCCTATCATATATGTTTCCACGACTAGCAATTTCGTCGACTTCCTTAACTTTTCTATTATCTGATAGGTCCCTGTAATAGTCACCTTGCACTAGCATTAGTTTGGCAAGTCTTATCCCTATTGCAAGAAAAAGAATTACAACTATAACTTGGACGGCAATCAGTCTTTTTTCTTTTATTCTTCTCAAATGAATCACCCTTATATTCTGTAAGTAGGAATGTACATGATTTTCTCTACTATTTTCTTATATATCATATATACTAGTCCGTTTAGGATAGCTTCTACTAATAGTCCCAAAGGTAGGTAGGCTAAAATACTTGCCTGAGATTTTCCTAGGATAAAATATAGTAAGGAAACTAGAATAAAGTTAAATAAACTAGCTACTATTGTTGTTATAGCACCGCTAAGTTTATCTTTAGGTAGTTTCAATGAACCTACCACATAACCTATCAAATAATATGATAAGGCTCTAACTCCTATAAAACTTGTTAACAAGAAATCTTCCACTAGACCTACTATCAGTCCACTGTATCCGCCCTTCTTTGCACCAAGGTATTGGCCAATAGCGACAATTGCAGGTATTAGGATATTTACATTCGCTCCTAGGATATCAATTTTTGAAAATACTGAAGTTTGCAAGATAAATGATATCAAAAGCAAGATAAAAGTTTTAAATTTATTCATCTATTTCTCCTTGGTAATTTTCATTTTCTACAACTTCGTCGACATTATATTGGTCTGTCTTTTTTAGAATCAAAACCCTGTACAAGTGAGAGAAATCTACTGGTGAGTTTAGAGTTATATTTTTCTTTAGGGCATCTTGGCTCATAGTCACATTTGATACTGTTCCTATGTATATGCCCTCAGGATAAACTCCACCAAGTCCACTTGTCAAAAGGACATCTTTAGCTTCTACCTCACTGTCTACATCTAACATGTATCCTTGGATAGTCTTTTGAGTAAACCTATCTATAACACCGTAATCACCACTTTTGGAGTTTACAAATGAAACATCATTGGATTTAGAATTTATAGTTTCTACTCTGGCTGTTGTTTGATAAACTTCAGTTACTTTTCCAACAAGACCTGTATAATAATTTGAATCTCCTACAGCTTGGAGGATTATGTCGTTAACTTCAATCCCATCATTCTTACCCTTATCTATAGTGAAATTTTGAGTCATAGAATTGGAATCTGTATTTACAACATTTGCCTTCATATACTCGTTCTCACTTGATTCTAGGGCGTTTTTTTCACTTTCCAGAAAATCTTTTTGAGCTATAATTTTATTTAGCTTAGCATTTTCAATCTCCAAAGCCTTGTTCTCTTCTTCTAGCTTTTCTACAGCAGCTCTTGTTTCTTTAGATCCAAAAGATCTTTCTACTTGCTCTTTGATGGCAGATGAAACAGAGTATGTTACTTTTTCTACTGGAGAAAAAACTGTGTTAGCTATGTCAGATCCCTTCTCATTTAATTGTTTTGTCTGAGAGGATATAGCTATAGTTATCAAAAGAATAGAAACTGTTGCTATAAATCCTTTGTTGTTTTTTTTCTTTCTTCTATATGCCATACTAACCTACTTACGATACTTTACAAATCTATCTGGATCATCTAGGATAATACCTGCACCCTTTATTGCATCGGCAATTGGATCTTCAGATAAACTAACAGCAAGGCCTAATCTTTCAGCTATGTATTCTTTGATTCCCTTTAGATTAGCTAGTCCACCTGTTAGATATATTCCGTTTTTTCTAATATCTGAACTAATTTCAGGAGGAGTCTTTTCCATTACTTCATAAACCATATCCACCACCATATTACTATAAGGCATAATACAATCTATCAAGTTCTCACTTGATACGCTCACTGTTTTTGGCATAGCTGTTTCCAAATCCCTACCATCAACTTTCATTGATAGTTTTTTATCTTTTACTTTCAAGCTTACAATGGTATTTTTAACTTCTTCAGCTGTATTTTTACCAATTTCTAATGATAATTTTTCTCTAAAATAAGTAACAATCTCATCATCTATAAAATCTCCGCCCTTGTTTATAGACTTATTTGTTATGACTCCATTTAGTGATATGACAGATGCTTCGCTTACTCCGCCACCTAGGTTTAAGATAAGATTTCCTATTGGCTCATCTGGGTTTAAATCCATGCCATATGCTGCAGCTAAAGATTCATCTACTAATATTACATCCCTACTTCCAGCATGAAGGGCAGCATCTTCTACGGCTCTTGCTTGGATATCAGTTATGCCAGATGGAACACAGATAACAACTTTTGGTTGAAGTATAGAAAATCCACTGTTGATTTTCTTAAAGAAATAGTCTAACATAGCCTCTGTTAGGTTAAAGTCTGTAATCACACCATTTTCAATAGGTTTAACTATATGAATATTTTCATGGGTTTTGCCTAACATTTGTTTAGCTTCGTCACCAATAGCTAAAACTTTTGTATTATTTTCGTCCAAAAGCAGAAAAGATGGTTCCTTACAAATAAGGCCCTCACCTTTTTTATATAACAATATATTGCTTGTTCCAAGATCTATTGCAAAATCAGAAGCAATAATTCTAAAATTCATAATTTATACCTCTTAAATATTTCCTTCTTTTTTAAAACTATAAAAATCATCCCTACCTATAATTATATGGTCTAATACTCCTATATCTAGGATATCTCCAGCTTCTTTTAACCTTTTCGTAATGTGATAATCCTCCATGGAAGGGGCTGGGTTGCCGCTTGGATGATTATGGATTAATATAACAGACTTGGCTGATTTTTTGATAGCTGGCTTAAAAACTTCCCTAGGATTAACTATGGTTGAGGATAAATCTCCAACAGAAATTGTATCTGTTGATATTATAACATTTTTGCAATCCAAAAGAATTATTACAAAATGTTCTTTCTTCTTAAATCTTAGCGAATCTTTCATGTAATCGTAGACATCGATACTTGAAGTTATCGTCTTTATTTTTCTCTTGATAACTTTATCATTTATCCTCTTTCCAAGCTGAAGGGAGGCGACAATCTTAGTCGCCTTTGCAGCTTTTATCCCTTCTATCTTAACTAATTCATCAACTTCTATCTCTAAAAGCTCTTCATAGCTAAAGGTATCTAGAATCTCCTTGGAAAGTTCAATCACATTCTTTTTCTTACTGCCAGTAGAAATAATGACAGCCAAAAGCTCCTCATCTGACAAAGATTCGTAGCCTTCTCTTATCATCTTCTCTCTTGGCCTATCAGAAATATCTAAGTCCTTAATTTTCTTTGTTTCCATAATATTTACTTATCCCAATTTTTTCCATGTGTTTAATAATATAGTTAGAACTTAAACCTACAAAAAAACCACTAAAGGTTCCTATAAATACTAGGAGAGGAAAATAGTAATACATCTTTATATTTCCCATAACAAAGGCTGCAACTAAGATTTGACCAAAGTTATGGAAAAATGCCCCTATCTCACTTACTCCTATAAAGGAAAGGCTTTTATCTAAAAACTTTAAGCTTATATGCATAGAAATTGTGGCAAGAATTGCTCCCATCGCTGAAAAGAAAAATGAAGTTACCATGCCAGTTGCAAGAACTAGCAAAAATGACTTCAAAATTCCAATCGCAAGACCCGCCTTTAATCCATAAAAATACAAGCTAACTAACAATACTATATTAGAAAGTCCAAGTTTTGCACCTGGAATTGGAATAGGTAAGGGGATATAATGCTCTATCAAAGAAATGGCAAGTGCCATAGCTGTTAATAAAGCAAGATTTGTAATTTTTCTTACATTTGTTTTCATCTGATCACCTTATCTATGTTATCTTCTCTACTATCCGCTCCATCACTAGAATAAACCTCAAGGAATAGTCTATTTGGCAGACAAATTATAGTTTCACCTACATCGTGGATTGGTGACATATGAGTACAAATTTGATCTTGGCAATCAGCATCTGAAACATATGCTTTCCCATCCTTTATTTTAACTATGTTATAGTGACCTCCATAAGAAATCTTAAATTCTTGGTCCTTATCCAAAGGCACTTCCTTAATAATTTTAGAATCCTGCTCTATTCTTAGGATATTTCCTCTATTTTGGGAGGTTATCTTAGAAATGATAAAAGAAAAAGCTAGGGAAAAAATTAATAAGAATCCTATAACAAATATATCACCTTTTTTAATTTTCATTTTACACCTCACTCTTTAGTCTATCATTTTAATTACTAAATTGTCAATTTTAGACAAAGAAAAACAGCATAACAAATTACGCTGTCTCTTAACTTTATTCAAATATCTCAATACATTTGTTTGGACATTTTTCCGCTGCTTGTTTTAATAATTCTGGATCAAATTCATTGCCGATTTGCTCAACTGACAAGAAATTGTCCATAGCAAATGCTTCTGGATAAGTTTTTGCACATATTGTACAACCTATACAAGAATTCTTACAATTGTTTCTTGCATCCTTACCCTTGTCATGGCTTGAACACAATACAACTTGTTTTTGGCTGAAAGGAACTAGTGTGATAATATTCTTTGGACATGTTGCAACGCATTTTCCACAGGCCACACATTTTTCTCTATCAACAACAGCTACGCCGTCTTTGACATGAATTGCATCAAATGGACAAACTTTCTCACATGATCCGCATCCTACACAACCGTAGTTACAAGCTTTCTTGCCGCCGAATAGGGCAATCTGTGCTCTACAATCTTCAAGTCCTGAATATTCGTAAAGGTCTTTTGCTGCTTCACAAGTTCCGTCACATTTTACAACTGCAACTTTTCTATCAGATCCGCCTGCTGATTCAACTCCCATAACAGCTGCCACTGCATCTGTAGTTGCTTTACCACCGATAGCACAAGCGTCAACTGGTGCTTCTCCTTTTGCTATAGCTGCTGCAAGTCCATCACATCCAGGGAAACCACAAGCACCGCAGTTTGCACCTGGTAGGGCATTTCTTACTTCTTGTTCTTTAACTGATTTTTCTACATGGAATTTTTCACTAACAAAGCCTAGGGCGATAGCAAAAACAAATCCCAAGATAGCCAAAACGGCTACAGGTATAATTATTGTTTGTACCATGCTTTCCCTCCTATGCTAATCCTGCAAAACCCATAAAGGCAATTGCCATAAGTCCTAGTGTAACTAGTGTTATTGGCACACCTTTAAATGTTTCTGGTAATGAGTTATATTCAATTCTTTCTCTAATATATGCAAGAATCATTATTGCTAGCATAAAACCAACAGATGCTGATAGTGCATAAACTATTGTTTCGATTAGAGTGTATGATGAATCAATAGCCTTTATTGCTACACCTAATACAACACAGTTTGTTGTGATTAGTGGAAGAAATACTCCCAAAGCTCCGTATAAGGCTGGCATTGATTTTTTCATTACTGTTTCTACTGATTGTACTAAAGCTGCGATTACTAATATAAATACAACTGTTTGTAAGAATCCGATATTTAGTGGATTTAATATGTAGTATTGAATTATCCAAGTTATGATTGAAGCAAGTGTTATAACGAATATTACCGCTAAACCCATACCTCTAGCTGTATCTACCTTGCTTGTTACACCAAGGGCTGGGCAGATACCTAAGAATTGACCTAATACATAGTTACTTACAAATATAGTTGCAATGATTATTGAAAATAGATTTGCCATATTATCTCCTATCTTATTTTCTCTTCTTTGAAATAGCATTAAATGCTGCAACTAACATACCAAGTACTATAAATGATGATGCTGGTTGTTGTAAGAATCCAATTGTATATGCTTCTGGAATTATTGTTTTTCCTAAAAGTGTTCCTGCTCCAAGTAGCTCTCTAAAGAAAGCTATTAGTGAGATTGCAAATGTATAACCAAGTCCTTGACCAATACCATCAACTATTGATGCAACAGGTCCATGGCTTGATGCAAAACCTTCTGCACGAGCAAGGATCAAACAGTTTACAACTATAAGTGGGATAAATATTCCCAAAGATTCATCTAATGCTGGCAAATAAGCTTTGATTGCCATTTGTACCATTGTTACGAAACCTGCTATGATTACTATGAAGGCAGGAATTCTTATTTCATCTGAAATGAAATTTCTAAGTAGGGATATAACTAAGTTACTCATCACAACTACAAATATTACAGCAGCCCCCATACCAAAGGCATTTGTCAAAGTTGAAGATATAGCTAAAGCTGAACACATACCTACAGTTTGAACAAATACAGGGTTATTTGAGAAAATCCCTTCTTTAAATACTTTTCCTAAGTTTTCCTTAGGCGCCTTTTTCTCTTTTTTATTTTCAATAGGCTTTTCTATTTGTTTTTCCATAATATCTCCTATTTAAGCTCACCTAAGACTTTTCCGGCGTCGTTTATACCTCTAAGTATTGTGTTAGTTGATATAGTCGCGCCAGAAATACCTACGATTTCTGTTTCGCTGCCAGATTCTGAAGCTTTCACTTCACCATCCATGCTAACACCCTTAACACCTTCTTTAAATGCGTCTTCTTCCATGTTTTTACCAAACCCAGCTGATTCTGCGTGGTTTAATGGAGCAAATCCAGTTATCTTATGGTCTTTATCAACACCTATTAGATATTCTATAGCACCACCGTAACCACCTGGAGAATTAATTTGGAATACATAACCTTCTCCGTCAGCTCCTGTAGCCTTGTAGATTTTTTCTAAAGTTTCAGCTTTATCAGCTACTTCTACTTCTTCATAATTATCTGCAGGAAATACTACTCCCAAAGATTCTTGTAGTTTTTCTTGAGCCTTAGCCTCTATGATTGGTTGGGTTGCATTATTTGTTAGTGCTAGAGCGAAGGCAGTAACTGAAGTTATCAAAAACAATTTAAAGCCTAATTTTAAACTATTATTCATTGTCTTTTCCTTTCTTTGCCTCAACTTTACCAAAAGTTTTAGGTCTAGTGTATGTTTCAATTATAGGAACTACTAAGTTCATAAGTAGGATTGAGTAGGAAACTCCTTCAGGATATCCTCCAAATACTCTTATTACTGCTGTCAATATTCCTGCTCCAATAGCAAATACATATTGACCCTTAATAGTTACTGGTGTTGTTGTATAGTCTGTTGCCATAAAGAAAGCACCTAGTAACATACCACCTGATAGTACTGTTGTTAGTGAATTTTGGAATCCTTCACCAAATATTCCAATAAGTACTACAGATGTCAAAATATATGTAAGTGGAATTCTTATGTGAATTACTTTTCTTACTAGTAGGTAGCATGCTCCTATTAGGATAGCTAGTGATGATACTTCACCAAGACAACCTGGAATATTTCCTAAGAATAAATCCATAGTTGAATATGATTTTGGATCCATAAGTGGTGTAGCACCAGTTAGCATTGATACATCTTTTACAGATTTAAGAGTTGCTACTCTGTGTGGTGGTACAAATTGTGTCATTGTACTTGACCATGATGCCATCAAGAATGCTCTTGCAGCAAGGGCTGGGTTTACAATATTTTGTCCAAGTCCACCAAAGAACATTTTTGCAACAATTATTGCAAACATAGCTCCTATTACCATTTGCCAAACTGGTAGGGTAAATGGCACATTGTAGGCCAATAGTAAACCTGTTACTACTGCTGATAAATCTTTTATTGATTGTTTTCTTTTAGTTACTTTGTTAAATATGTATTCTGATAACACGCATGTTAATACAGATGCTAGAATAAGTACCAAGGCTCTGTAGCCAAAGAAATATACTGAGGCAATGCCTGCTGGTATAAGTGCTATAATAACATCTAGCATATCTTTCTTAACTGTACGATTGCTTCTTACATGAGGAGAAGCTGTTACCAAAAGTTTCTTTGTATTTTCCATATACTCCTCCTATTTACCTGCTTGTCTTATTTGTCTCTTACCGAATTTGATTGCTTCAACAAGTGGTCTGTTGGATGGGCAAACAAATGAGCAAGATCCACATTCTATACAATCCATTATGTTAAGCTCTTGAGCCTTTTCGAATCTCTCTTCTAGGGAGAACTTGTGAATATATAATGGAAGTAATTCAACTGGACATACGCTTACACATCTTGAACATCTGATACATGGATCAACATCAAGAGGTTTAGCTTCGTCACTAGTTAAAACTAGGATACAGTTGCTGGCTTTCTCTACAGGTCTGTTTAGGTCTGGTTGGGCAATACCACACATTGGTCCACCATTTACAAGTTTAGCTATATCATCTGCTCCACCTGCTTGTTCGATACAGTGATTAAATTCTGTTCCGCATCTTACAATCATGTTTGTTGGATTTTTGACAGCTTTACCTGTAACTGTAACGATTCTTTCATAAAGTGGTTTGTCCATATATAAAGCTTCATATATAGCATTCATTGTAGAAACGTTTGAAACTATTGCTCCAACGTCCATTGGTAGTCCGCCACTTGGAACTTGTCTGTTTAGACATACATCTATTATTCTCTTCTCATCACCTTGAGGATATTTTGTTACGAGTTTCTTAATCTCAATATCAAGGTTTGAGTTTTCCTTGGCGATTTTTTCAAGAGCAGCTATCATAGAATCATAAGCTTTTGGCTTGTTGTCTTCTATGGCAACGATACCTTTTTTAGCATCAACTGCCTTCATCGCTTGGATAAGTGCCTTTAGAATTCTTTCAGGTCTGTTTTTCATCAAATAGTCATCACAAGTTATGTATGGTTCACATTCTGCACCATTTATGATAACTGTATCAACCGGTTTGGTTGGTTGGTATTTAATATGTGCAGGGAAAGCTGCTCCACCCATACCTACTATTCCAGCTTCTTTGATTTTTGCTACTATTTCTTCTGCATTAAGGCTTACATTATCTTTTTCTATGTATTCTATATCTTGGTTGTAACCTTCGGTATCAATTACAACAGCCTTGGCATTTTTGCCAGATGCTGTTTGTATATCGATAATGTCCTTAACCACTCCTGCTACTGAGGAGTGGATATTTGCAGAGAAATTTCCGACAGCTGATCCTAAAAGCTGTCCTACACTAACTTCGTCTTTTTTAGCTACTAGACACTTGCTAGGAGCACCTATGTGTTGAACTAGAGGAATAGTTACAAGTTTAGGAATACTTGCTGTAATTAGCTCACTGTTTTCAGTTAGCTCTTTATATTCCTCCATGTGCACACCATTTTTAAATGTCATGGAATTAAGTGCCATAAATCTCTCCTTACTTTCTAATATTTCGTCACTTACTATTATAAATTAAAATCGCTTTTCGTTCAATGATTATCTTACATTATTGATGAAATCTTTTATAAAAATTTCGAAATTTCTAAGACTTAGACTTCTAAGATCATTAATTTCGTCTTTTGTTGGCAATCCATCCTTGTAAAACTTTTTCATAACAGAATAGTTTGCGTTTATTTTTGTTACATATTGTCTAGTTTCCTCAAAAGGAATATCCAAAGGATCTGGATTGTCTTTGTCTATAATGCCATCTTTTATCCAGCTGTCGACATTGCCAACGCCTCCGTTGTAGGCTGCAAGGGCTAGATCTTTATTATTATAATATTTATAAAGATAATCATAATAACCAATCCCTAGATCAAGGTTGTAGTCGACATCATTTAGTTTTTCTGGATAATAGTCTATCCCAACAACATCTGCCGAATGTTTGGCAGTATCTTCTAGTAGCTGCATTAGTCCGTGGGCTCCTTGGTGGCTTTGGGCGTTGTTGTCAAAGTCTGATTCTACCTTGATGATCGATGCTGTTAACAAGGGATCTACATTATATTTTTCTGAATATTCGTAGATTTCATCTTGGTAGGATATCTGAGTCCTAGAAGTTTGGTAGGCAATTAGTCCATAAACTATAGCAAAAAATATCACTACAGCAAGGACAATAAAGCCTAGGACTTTTCCTAAAAATTTTATAACTTTCATTAGTAGTTACCTCTGTCTAACATATTTTTTATTTTTATTCTCAATTCTTCCTCATCCCCACTATTATCAATGATTATATCGCTATTGTCAACCATATATGCTAGGGTATCTTGACTTTCAATTTTCTTTTTAGCAAAACTTTCACTTATCTTATCTCTTGCCATAAGTCTTTTAATTTGAACATCTTTCTTGCAAGTAACAAGGATTACTCCGTCATTTTCAAATTTTTCCTTCATTTGAAAATAAAGGGGTATTTCTATAAAGACTGTTTTTTTATCAACTGATTCTATTTCTTTTTCAATCTCTCTTATGATATTTTTGTGAGTTATGGAGTTTAATTTCTCCATTTTTTTAGGATCAGAAAAAATAATTTGTCCAAGTTTTTTTTTATCTAACCTATCACCATCAAAAGCTTCTTTGAAATCAGCCTCATTTTTTATCGCAAGATAGTTTGTACCGCCTTTTTCGATTAACTTTTTATTGACCTTGTCGGCATCAATTACAACAAATCCTTCTTCTCTCAATATTGCTGCTAGAGTAGACTTGCCAGAAGCGATTAATCCTGTTATTACGATACTACTTGGATTCATACATGCTATCTCCTGTGTCTATATCAACAATAAGAGGCACATCGAGGTTTGCGGCAGACTCCATTGATTCTCTTAGGATTTCAATCGCCCTATCCTCATCTTCTTTGCTTGCCTCAAGGATAATCTCATCGTGAATTTGAAGGATTATTTTAGCATCTATTTTTTCTTTTTTTAGGTTCTTATATGTCTCAATCATTGCAATTTTAATAATATCCGCTGCTGTACCTTGGATAGGTGTATTTAGGGCAACTCTTTGACCAAAGCTTCTTACATTGAAATTTCTAGAATTAATTTCTGGAACGTATCTTCTTCTCTTAAACAGAGTTTCAACGTAGCCATCTTCCTTGGCTTTTTCCACAATGCCGTCCATATATTCCTTAATGGATGGATAGGATGCCATGTAGTTATCTATATATTCTTTAGCTTCTTTACGGGAAATATTAAGGTTTTGAGATAGGCCATAGTCGCTAATTCCATAAATAATTCCAAAGTTTACAGCTTTAGCTTCAGACCTTTGTCTTTTAGTAACTTCCTCTAGTGGAGTATGGAACACTTTTGATGCAGTTTTCCTGTGGATATCATCTCCATTTATAAAGGCATCTATCATATGTTCATCACCTGACAAGGACGCCAGTATTCTAAGTTCTATTTGTGAATAATCAGCATCTATTAAGATTTTCCCTTCTTCTGCCTTGAAGGCTTTCCTTATTAGTCTACCTTCGTCAGTTTTGATAGGTAGATTTTGGAGGTTAGGATCTTGGGAAGATAATCTTCCAGTGGCAGCTATATTTTGCCTAAAGGTTGACCTTATTCTTCCATCATCGTCAATTGCCTTTTCAAGTCCTTCTATATAAGTAGACCTTAATTTGAAAAGCTCCCTATATCTTTCGATTTTTGGTATGATTTGGTGTTTATCCCTAAGCTTTTCAAGAACTGATGCGTCAGTTGAAAATCCTGTCTTAGTTTTCTTGATGACTGGAAGTTCTAGGTCTTTAAACAAAACTTCTCCCAATTGTTTGGTAGAATTTATATTAAATTCACTACCACTAAGCTCATATATTTCTTGAGTTAAATCATCTATATCAGCATCAATTCCTTCTTTTAGTTTTTCTAAGACTTTTTTATCTGTGACAAATCCAACTATTTCCATATCGGCAAGAACCTTGGATAGTTCAATTTCTATCTCTTTGTATAGATCATACATGTGATATTCATTTAGTTTATCTACAAGTTTATCCTTAGCATCGTAGATAGCATTAATTTCACTTGCCATGAAATTACCTAACTTGTCAAAATCTAGGTCCTTGTATTTTAGAGCTTTCTTGCCCTTTCCCAATAAATCTTCTGGATTGTGCACTTTGTAATCTAAATAAGACTGACTAAGTGTTTTCATATCATAAGATAACCTAGAAGGATCTATCAAATAATGCATAAGCATTATATCATCATATGGTAAGGCTCCATCTATTCCTAACTTCGCTAGTAATACTAAATCTTCTTTTATATCAAAAGAGTTTTTAAGTATTTTTTCATCTTCGAAAATCTCTTTCATATTAGTAACAAAATCTTCGTCAGGATCAGCAATATAAGTTGGACTTTCCTTAGTCTTTATGGCAATTTTGTAGGCATTGCTATGGATATATCTATCGCCGTCATAGATAACTTTGAATGTAAATTCTTTATTCTTTTTGATCTCTTCTACTAATTTAGGATATTCTTTTAGTTTTTCGTAGGTAAATTCTTTTGCCTCGATAGGATTTCCTCCATCCATATCCTCTAAAAATTTATTAAAGTTGTACTTAGAAAACTTCTCCCTAAGGCTTTTCTCATCAACCTCACCAAGTTTTATTTCCTCAAGGTCATACTCTACAGGAGCACTTGTGACTATTGTTCCTATTTTCTTGCTCATGTAGGCTATAGCCTCGCTATTGACGAGATTTTCCTTGGTTTTCTTGCCTGAAATTTCATCTATATTTTCATACAAGCCTTCGATAGAACCGTATTTTTGGATAAATCCAATAGCTTTCTTAGGCCCAATTCCATCGACACCAGGAATATTATCTGACTTATCTCCCTCAAGACCCTTAACATCAATTAGTTGTTTAGGAGTAAGACCAAACTCTTCCTTTATAGTTTCAACAGTGTATTCTTTAGTCTCAGAAACTCCCTTTTTTGTAAGATTTACTACGATATTTTCATCGACTAATTGTAGGTAATCTCTATCCCCTGTTATTAAAACAGAATTATAACCCTTCTCTTGAGCCATCTTCGCATATGTTCCTACAATATCATCTGCCTCGAATCCATCAAGGTCAGTGTATTTGACTCCCATAGAATCTAAAATATCCTTTAGGATTCCAAACTGATAGGAAAGTTCGCTAGGCATTTTATCTCTAGTTGCCTTGTAATCTTTAAACTCTTTATGTCTAAAAGTCTTTGATGCTCTATCAAAAGCAACAAGTATATAATCTGGTTTATATCTATCAACGGCGTTATTGTACATGGTCAAAAAACCATACACGCCATTAGTCATCACTCCGTCATTGTTGGTAAGCTTAGGAAGAGCAAAAAACGCCCTGAAAATTAAGCTAGACCCATCAATTAACATAACTGTTTTATTCATCATATCTCCTTCATATATAGTATATCATACTTCATTTTGCTCATAAAAAATAAAATATAGATGTTTAGTACTTGCTTTAATTATGAATCATGTGATTTAATATAGCATTTCTAATCATATATAATACATGTTCAGATATAATAATATATAAGTTTAGAAAACTAGCATATTAAATTATATCTACAATACTCAATGTATTTATTAGATGGTTCAATAATTTTTTTAATTAAAATTGGTATAATGCAAAGTTTCCTTGACAATAAATGCAAAGTTTACTATACTAACTTTAAATACTTATTATATCAATAAATAGAAGGTGGTTAATTGAAAACAAGGATTCCCAAATTAAGAAAAGAAAATAAACTGTCACAATCTGAACTCGCTAATAAAGTTGGAGTTACAAGGCAAACTATTACATCTATAGAAACCGAAAAATATGTAGCTTCTTTGCCATTAGCTTATAAGATAGCTAAATATTTTAACTTAAAAATTGAAGATGTATTTGAACTAGAGGAGAATGAATAATGAATTTAGAAAATTATCATGAAGTATTGAAAAAAAGAGAAAAGTTATATAAATCTTATATAAGTTTTGCACTGATATTTTGGGGAATAGGAAATTTTTTATTAAAAGATCAAGCTATGATAAATGATTCAGTATTAGGATTTTTTAATGGCTTAATATTAGGAATAGAAATAATTTGTGCTTTATGGGTATTTAGAATTAGGAAAGCTTTAAAAGACGATAATTTATCGAGAAAATTATATATAAAAGATTTTGATGAGAGGGAGAATTTAATTAAATTAAAATCTAGTTCTACACTAATAGGTAAAATTGCAATTACGATTTTCGTAATTGCTATCTTAACGAGTTTTTTTAATATAGTTGTATTTTACACACTCGTAATAACTGGAATTTCTCTAATAATGGTTAGTTTATTTCTTAAATTATATCGGAGAAAAACAATATAGAATCAAAATAAAATCATTAATTTAGAATAATACAAATTAGAAGGCGATAATAATTATTAATCGTCTTTTTATTTGTCTAACTTAATATTAATAAACTATTATATTTCGTTTTTGTGAATATGTAGTTGATAAAGAATAAATGAATGAATTTAAAAAAAAAAAAAATCATATAAAACTTTTATCAAAAATCATTACTATATATTATGATTGATGTTGATATAAATAATAAAGGATAAAATATTTTACTAAAAATTTTCTATAAAATAGAAATGTCCTCACAACGTTAATAAAAAATGAACGTGCTGTCTATAAGCTCCACCCTCTCCTATTTGCATCCACTTTCTTTTTGGTAGTTTTGGATAATATTTAATTTTTAATTTCATTTTTTGTAATTAAAAAGCACATCTAACAATTGCTAGTGTGCTTAGTCTAATATTCCTATACTCCAGGAATCATTTCATTAATTCCTTTAGCTGTCTTTTGAATTCTTTTAAAAATAGTGTTAGTTTCTAAATATTCTAACCCCTTTAAAGTTATTTTTGTTTTATCTAAATTAGTAACTACAAAATCTCCATCTACATAATACTTGACTGTCAATCCCTTTATATATCCGGCATCATATAGCATTTCAAGAAGATTGTTTCTTCTCATTTCTGTAATACCTAGTGTGCTAGCTGATATTAAGTCTGAATCAAAGTATTCTTCATCAAGTGATTTGTTTAAAGACGTTAGTATTTTTAATATGATTTTAAAGTTTTCAATCATATTTTTCTAAACCGTAACTTCTTAATTCTTTATTAGGATCATCAATAATATAAAAGGTTCCGCCTTTTGAACTACCGTCTGCTGGTCTAGGGTTTATAATGCTATATATATAATCTTCGTTACTATCATCTACGACTTTAATGTTACCATCTTTATATCGAACGATATTATATTCTCTATTATTTGTTAGACCGTCAACTCCAAATGTTTCACCGATATATTTTACTTTACCAACATATTCTAAAGGAATGGTTTTGTTTATTTGGCATTGAAAAACATCTAGATATTTCACTTCTTCCTCCTACTTTTATGCTTAAATTTCATTTCATACTGAATATTATTCTTTTCATACCAATGTACATCAAAATAATATAATTCTGAATCGACCCTACCTACCATTTTAGACCATTCATTTGGTTTGCCACCGTATTTTTCACATAATTTGTTAACAACTCTTATTTCATCGCCTTTATATATAGCTTTTGAATGATTTATTATAGTTTTTGATGGTATAAACTCTTTAAAGTTTGTAATAGGATTTATATAGTCTAATCTAGACTGCATAAACCTTTTCTCCGTGTAGATATCTCTAAATTTTCTAGACTTTACTTCTTCATTGTATCTGTCTTTACTATACCCGTAAACGTTAGTATTTACACTAGTAGGGCGGAGTTTGCCAGCCTTATTAAAGTCTTTGTATAACTGCCTTTGTCTTTGTAATCTTACTTGGGCAATAAGCTTACTTTCATCATCTCCTACCTTGTCATACATCATAACCCTATGCTTGTATTTCCTGATAGTTCTTTCTATCTGTCTTTGTTTTTGGGTAACTTCGTAGAAAGTATATTCTTTTTCTTCAAAATCAAAAAGCTTTGGATCTATATCTTCAAGCGTTTCTTTAGTCCAGTTCCTCTCTGATATTCATTCAAAAAACGGGTACCAGTTGTTCCTTCAATTTGCACCTAGAAATCCAGTTACATCTCCGTATCCTTTATCGTCAAGGCTTAGGTATTTGGTGTTATCATCCGATAAAGAAACAATTTGTCCTTGCCATTCAGCATGACTTGGTCTCGCTCCAGCGTGTGCGGATATCTCCATAAGGTCTTGTTCCATATCCTTTGCATTCGCTAAAGATATCTCTCCAGTCATCTGGTTTAGGATAGTTCTTACAAGCATCTTACTTGCTGACTCTATTGTGTAGTTTCATCCTGATTGCTGATAATTAATTACTCTTATACCTGAGTTTGATAGGTAGTTGATTAACCCCCTTACTACTTTCTGGCTTGAAAATGCTCCGCTTGCTACCTTAAAGGTTGCTTAGTTTAGGGTCGTTTTATAGAAATCATTAAGAAGGATATTCTCCCCATTGTAGACAACTCCTAAAGACTTTGTAATATTAGCATTTCCTAAAATTAAACGCTCCATAGCATTATCTACTATGTTCTCAGCCTGCTTATTCTTGCTTATATCGACCAATCTTTTATAATAGACCATATAGCTATCGCCTCGTCTTCATAATGCTTAAGGCTTGAATTGTTGATTATATCAGTTATTTCTTCAACTATATATTTTAGATGAGGTATTAAAAAGCTTTAATATCAAGGATATAAAACATTTGGAATTATATAATGATTAAATAAAATTAGAGTTAAATATTAATAATTCAACAAACAATTCTAGAAGAAAATGCAGGCTATAGAATTTTACACTGATAAATACAAATTTATAAAACAAGAAAAATAAGCATTTAAAATATTGATATTATTATCCTTACCGTAAATGAAAGTAAGAAATATAACTTAAATATCTATTATAAACTTCATTAGATTAAACTTCTTTTATAAAAAATAATTAATGATATACATAGATGACAAATGTATATATTAAGAAAAGAATTAAGTTATCTAGTATTTTGTAGCATAGAAATAATGAAATTTACTTCAAATAAAAATAGATGATACACATATATAAATCAAAACTAAAAAAGGAAATATTAAAAAATATAAAATTCTTCAAGAGACTTATAATTAGTCTATAGATATATTAATTAATTAAAAAGTTATCTATTAGCCATCATATATTAAAAGTATAGCTACTGAAACACGATAAATCTGAGTCATATAATTATAAAACTAATGGAAGACTCTAACTTTAATATAAATATCAATTAACACATCAAAAAACTGTATTAGTAAATTTTAAATAAATTTTCAAATACAAAATTATAAAACCCACATTATGTACATACAAAAAAGAAGTGCTGAATATCAACACTTCTAATAAATAATTGGCGCGTCATTGAGGATTCGAACCCCAGGCCTTCTGGTCCGTAGCCAGACGCTCTATCCAGCTGAGCTAATAACGCATATGGAGCGGGTGAAGGGAATCGAACCCTCGCAACCAGCTTGGAAGGCTGGGGCTCTACCACTGAGCTACACCCGCAAATGTTTACTTTTATATTATATATCTTTAAGGAAGATTTTTCAACTTTTATATAACTCTCAAAATAAAAAAACTTACGAAAGACGTAAGTAGAATTTGGAGCGGATGACGAGATTCGAACTCGCGACCCTCGCCTTGGCAAGGCGATGCTCTACCACTGAGCCACATCCGCACATAAAATTATATTGGAGCTGATGATAGGACTTGAACCTACAACCTATTGATTACAAATCAATTGCTCTACCAATTGAGCTACATCAGCACATTGGATCACTAAAGAATCCAAATGGCGACTCGGATGGGATTCGAACCCACGACCTCCGCCGTGACAGGGCGGCATTCTAACCAGCTGAACTACCGAGCCATAAACACGCCTCTCCGGCGCTGAGAAGAGTCTTAACGAAGTGGCGTCAAATTGTACGAAGATCTTCTCTAAAATGATGATTTACATAGTAAATCAAACTTTGGTGGAAGTAACAGGGCTCGAACCTGTGACCCCCTGCTTGTAAGGCAGATGCTCTCCCAACTGAGCTATACTTCCATAAGAAATATCTAAAATGATAAATCTAAAAATAATGGTGACCCTACCGGGATTCGAACCCGGGATACCACCGTGAAAGGGTGGTGTCTTAACCGCTTGACCATAGGGCCATGTTAACTTTACAAATTACTTCGACCATAGGGCCTTATAAGTAAAATCTAATAAAGTCTTATGGTCTCATATGTAGTGGTGACTCCAATGGGATTTGAACCCATGATACAGCCTTGAGAGGGCTGTGTCTTAACCACTTGACCATGGAGCCATAATTAATTAAAATTATTAGCTAGGACCAAGCTTATGCTTGATCCTAAAATGTTTGGTAGCGAAGAAGAGACTTGAACTCTTGACACTCCGGGTATGAACCGAATGCTCTAGCCAACTGAGCTACTTCGCCACATGGTTGCGGGAGAAGGATTTGAACCTCCGACCTTCGGGTTATGAGCCCGACGAGCTACCAGACTGCTCCATCCCGCGATATATTTAATTAAATAAATGGCGCTCAGGGTGGGACTCGAACCCACAACCTACCGGTTAACAGCCGGGTGCTCCACCATTGAGCTACCTAAGCGCAAAACAGATGACTGTTTTGTTTGGCGACTACCTAGTCTCCCGGGAGGTTGCCCTCCGAGTACCATCGGCGTTATAAGGCTTAACTTCTGTGTTCGGTATGGGAACAGGTGTATCCCTTATGCCATCATCACCATATTTATGAACCTTCTAAATCAGCAAAAAATATTTCCAGTCAAGATTTAAAGTTTAGTATCCATTAGCTTAATACATTACTGCACTTACACCTTGGACCTATCAAAGGTATTTTCTTTACCTACTCTTAGAAATCTTATCTTGAGGCCTGCTTCGTACTTAGATGCTTTCAGTACTTATCAATTCCATACGTAGCTACCCAGCTATGCTCCTGGCGGAACAACTGGTACACCAGCGGTATGTCCATCCCGGTCCTCTCGTACTAAGGACAGATCCTCTCAAATTTCTTACGCCCACGCTGGATAGGGACCGAACTGTCTCACGACGTTCTGAACCCAGCTCGCGTGCCTCTTTAATGGGCGAACAGCCCAACCCTTGGGACCTACTTCAGCCCCAGGATGAGACGAGCCGACATCGAGGTGCCAAACCTCCCCGTCGATGTGGACTCTTGGGGGAGATAAGCCTGTTATCCCCGGGGTAGCTTTTATCCGTTGAGCGATGGCCCTTCCATGCGGTGCCACCGGATCACTAAGTCCGTATTTCTACTCTGCGCAACTTGTAGGTTTTGCAGTTAAGCTCGCTTCTGCCTTTGTACTCTGCGAATGGTTTCCGTCCATTCTGAGCGAACCTTTGAACGCCTCCGTTACTTTTTGGGAGGCGACCGCCCCAGTCAAACTGCCCAACTGACAATGTCCTTTGCCCTGATTCAAGGGTCAAAGTTAGAACTTTAATATTAGAGGGTTGGTATCCCAAGGATGACTCCACCTACACTGGCGTGCAAGTTTCTTAGTCTCCCAACTATCCTGTACGTCTAATCTCAAAGTCCAATATCAGCCTACAGTAAAGCTCCACGGGGTCTTTCCGTCCTAGCGTGGGTAAGTCGCATCTTCACGACTACTACAATTTCACCGGATCCTTTGTTGAGACAGTGCCCAAATCGTTACACCTTTCGTGCGGGTCGGAACTTACCCGACAAGGAATTTCGCTACCTTAGGACCGTTATAGTTACGGCCGCCGTTTACTGGGGCTTAAGTTCTAGCCTTCGCATTCGCTAAGCCTTCCCCTTAACCTTCCAGCACCGGGCAGGTGTCAGCTCCTATACTTCATCTTTCGATTTTGCAGAAACTTGTGTTTTTGGTAAACAGTCGCTTGGGCCTGGTTTCTGTGGCCAGATCGCTCTGGCTCCCCTTCTCCCGAAGTTACGGGGACATTTTGCCGAGTTCCTTAACAAAGGTTCTTCCGCGCGTCTTGGTATTCTCTACCTCCCTACCTGTGTCGGTTTTGGTACGGGCGCTTTGGTCTTGATAGTGACTTTTCTTGGCAATATGGAGTCAGCTACTTCTCTACTCATGTTTTCGATACCTATCAGATTTTAGCCTTAAAGTGTGCGGATTTGCCTACACACAAGCCTTTATCTTTAGACTAGCTATTCCATCAGCTAGCTTAGCTTATCCTTTTGCGTCATCACTTCTCTATAGCGACTTTAAGCGGTACAGGAATCTAAACCTGTTATCCATCGCCTACGCCTTTCGGCCTCGGCTTAGGTCCCGACTTACCCTGAGGGGACGAGCCTTGCTCAGGAATCCTTAGGGTTTCGACGGGGATGATTCTCACATCCCTTCTCGCTACTCATGCCAGCATTCTCTCTTGTATTCGCTCCACTGTTGCTTTCGCTTTGGCTTCTTCGCTTATACAATGCTCCTCTACCACTGATAGAGGTATTAAATCTAGACATAAAGTTTGGAATACTTGTTTGACGTTTTTTTACCAGGTTATATTTTTTAATCTTATATAACTGTTCGGTGATAATTGAGTATTTTTTTATTTACAACTTACCTTTTGGTTTACGTAATTTGATGTTTTTTACTCGTTTATCTTGATTGTTTTAATATTTCCTAGTTCAAGTATTTCTTTCTTTATTTCGTAGATTTAATTCCTCTATCAATCCGAAGCTTCGGTACTGGATTTTAGCCCCGTTCATTTTCGGCGCAAACCCACTTGACCAGTGAGCTATTACGCATTCTTTAAATGCATGGCTGCTTCTAAGCCAACGTCCTGGTTGTCTTAGTAGATTCACATCCTTTTCCACTTAATCCAGATTTGGGGACCTTAGCTGTCGGTCTGGGCTGTTTCCCTTTCGACTTAGAAGCTTATCCCTCTAAGTCTGACTCCTTGACTTGATTTTTTGGCATTCGGAGTTTGATAGGTTTCGGTACGGTAAGCCGCCCTAGACCATTCAGTGCTCTACCTCCTAAAATCTTTCGTCAAAGGCTAGCCCTAAAGCTATTTCGAGGAGAACCAGCTATATCCGAGTTCGTTTGGCTTTTCACCCCTAACCACAACTCATCCGATACGTTTTAAACCGTACCCGGTTCGAGCCTCCAGTGAATTTTACTTCACCTTCACTCTGGTCATGGATAGATCACCCGGTTTCGGGTCTATTGCATTAAACTTATTTGCCCTATTAAGACTCGCTTTCGCTATGGCTTCATCTCTTAAAGATTTAACCTTGCTTAATACAATAACTCGCTGGCCCATTCTACAAAAGGTACGACATCACACTTTAGTGCTCTGTCTGCTTGTAGGCGCTAGGTTTCAGGTTCTATTTCACTCCCCTTTCGGGGTTCTTTTCACCTTTCCCTCACGGTACTTGTTCGCTATCGGTCACATGTTAGTATTTAGCCTTAGGGGATGGTCCCCCTATCTTCACAACGGATTCCTCGTGTCCGGTGCTACTTTCCTCCTAGGTTTATTTAAGATTCGTTTACAAGACTGTCACTTTCTTTGGTTCATCTTCCCAGATGATTCAACTTCTTAAATATTCCACTAATGGATTAGGCTCTTTTCTGTTCGCTCGCCGCTACTTGGAAAATCGAGTTTTCTTTCTTTTCCTCCTGTTACTTAGATGTTTCAGTTCACAGGCTCTTGCTTCACAAGACTATGTATTCATCTTGTGATGACTGTGTCTTCCACAGCCGGGTTTCCCCATTCGGAGACCTAGGGGTTAGTGCTTTTTGTGAGCTTTCCCTAGTTTTCGTTCACTTACGTCCTTCTTCGCCTTCATGTGCCAAGGCATCCACCTTGCGCCCTTTCTTTCTTGACTGGAAATATTTTTTGCTATTTAGTTTTATTGGTTCAATTTAAATTAGTTAATTAAATGGTGGACCTGAGTAGACTCGAACTACCGACCTCACGCTTATCAGGCGTGCGCTCTAACCACCTGAGCTACAGGTCCAAGCAATAACTACCTTTTTGTTTCTAATGAGAAAAATCTCACGTGAGAAGCTAGCGTACCAGCTTCTTCACTGCCAACAGATTGGTGAAAAATAATCTTATATAAGTTTATCACTTAGTTAATAGCGTTATTTTCCTAACCACTTCGTGATTTTGGAAAATAATGAAAAATCGCTTCGCTAATTTTTCACCCACCGTGTCGTGCTTCCTTAGAAAGGAGGTGATCCAGCCGCACCTTCCGATACGGCTACCTTGTTACGACTTCACCCCAGTTACTGACCCTACCTTCGACTGCTGCTTCCTAAAAGGTTAGCTCACAGGCTTCGGGTATTGCCAACTTCCATGGTGTGACGGGCGGTGTGTACAAGACCCGGGAACGCATTCACCGCGGCATTCTGATCCACGATTACTAGCAACTCCAACTTCATGCACTCGAGTTGCAGAGTGCAATCCGAACTGGGACAGGCTTTTTGAGTTTCGCTTGACTTCACAGTTTCGCAACCCTCTGTACCTGCCATTGTAGCACGTGTGTAGCCCAAGTCATAAAGGGCATGATGATTTGACGTCATCCCCACCTTCCTCCGGTTTATCACCGGCAGTATTGCTAGAGTCCCCAACTTAATGATGGTAACTAACAATAGGGGTTGCGCTCGTTATGGGACTTAACCCAACATCTCACGACACGAGCTGACGACAACCATGCACCACCTGTAATACAGTCATCCGAAGATGTAGGCTCTTATCTCTAAAAGCTTCCGTATTATGTCAAGACTTGGTAAGGTTCTTCGCGTTGCGTCGAATTAAACCACATGCTCCGCTGCTTGTGCGGGTCCCCGTCAATTCCTTTGAGTTTCACACTTGCGTGCGTACTCCCCAGGCGGAGTGTTTAATGCGTTAGCTGCGGCACCCAGATTATTCCAGACACCTAACACTCATCGTTTACGGCGTGGACTACCAGGGTATCTAATCCTGTTTGCTACCCACGCTTTCGTACCTCAGCGTCAGTTTATGGCCAGAAAGTCGCCTTCGCCACCGGTATTCCTCCTAATATCTGCGCATTTCACCGCTACACTAGGAATTCCACTTTCCCTTCCATACCTCAAGATGAGCAGTTTTAAAAGCTTGCTATAGTTGAGCTATAGGATTTAACTTCTAACTTGCTTATCCGCCTACGTACCCTTTACGCCCAATGATTCCGGACAACGCTCGGACCTTACGTATTACCGCGGCTGCTGGCACGTAATTAGCCGGTCCTTATTCGTATGGTACTGTCATTTTCTTCCCATACAAAAGATTTTTACAACCCGAAGGCCTTCTAAATCACGCGGCGTCGCTGCATCAGGGTTTCCCCCATTGTGCAAAATTCCCCACTGCTGCCTCCCGTAGGAGTCTGGGCCGTGTCTCAGTCCCAATGTGGCCGTACACTCTCTCAAGCCGGCTACTGATCGTCGCCTTGGTAGGCTTTTACCCTACCAACTAGCTAATCAGACGCGAGTCCATCTTATACCGATAAATCTTTGATCAAATTATCATGCGATTATTTGATGTCATAGGGTATTATTCGTCGTTTCCAACGGCTATCCCCTTGTACAAGGCAGGTTACTCACGCGTTACTCACCCGTCCGCCACTAATCCATTTTTAATCATTCCGAAGAATTCATAAAAAATTTCATCGTTCGACTTGCATGTGTTATGCACGCCGCCAGCGTTTATCCTGAGCCAGGATCAAACTCTCATATATAGTTTGTTATGAGAATCTTTCCTCGTCCTTCGTCCTCGACCACTCCGTGGAGGGTCCTCTAGGAGCCGGACAGGCTAATTCTGACTCTTTCATTTACATCTGACTTTTGTCTGATGCGTGATTTAAATTTTGTCCTTATTTTCTAAATAAGAATCATTGTTATATAAAGAAATTAACTAAAGGTTATTAGTTGTTTTCGTTTATATCTTATATAACTTAAAAGTTATATAGATCGTTGATATTAATTTGTTAAGGTTCATGTCATTCGCTTACCGCGTTGACTATTACATAGTACCACAGTATTTTTTGTTTGTCAAGCTTTTTTTGAATTTTTTTATTAATTCTTTACTTTTTGCTCGACTGCTCTTGCAATGACAATTTATATATTACACCCTTACTTTTCTTTTGTCAAATTTTTTTATAGAAAAAAGACCGCCTTTACTTTGGCGGGTCTTTCTAGCTTATATATTAAATTGATTCTTCAAGATATTTAGATTAGTTATGATTTCTTCTGTTAAGTCATCATAAGTTAGAAGGTTATCTATATCATCTTTGGCTTGTTTTATATTTCCAAGGCTAAGGTTTATTTGTATTTTATTATATGTTAGTCTTGGATCTTCTGGATATTTCTTTAGACCTTCTTGGATTACTGTTAGAGCTTTTTCTACTTCTTTGTTCATATATAGGCTTATCGCATAATCGTTATAAGCTTCTCTAAAGTCTGCTCCTTCATTTATTCCATTTTGAAAAGCCATGATTGAGTTTTCATATTGAGCTAAATTTTGGTAGGCAACCCCCAAATAATAGTAGGCATCTGCTCTTTTTCTTTGTGATAGAATCCCTGTTAGTTTCATCACAGCTTCGTTATAATTGCTCTTTCCAATATAGTATAAGGCTTCTTCTATCTCGGCATTATCGTTTATTTCAGCTAGTTTTTCTCTAACTTCTTCTTTGGCAGTCTCAGAGTCTGTTCTTCTAAGTGCATTGTTATAATAGTTTCTAGCTTTAAGATATTCTCCTATATTAGAGTAAATATTACCAAGTTCGTAGTAGGCAATGGCAAATTCATCGTTTGCTGTAATTATTTCTTGTAATATCCTTAGGGCTTCCCTAACGAAATCGTCTTTTTCTTTTTCTTTAATCTCTTCCTTGTATGCCATCGGCCAGAGTAGTCTTGCATAATTGTAGGAATTATATCTATCCATTGGATTTAGGATATAACCACCTCTTAGTAAGAGAAGTGCCTTGTCATAATCATAATCCATGGCTTCAATTGCATTGGATGATGAAAAGTGAGTTATATCTTTTATATAATGATTTAGTACATTGATATACTCGTAATTGTGGAGAAAGTCTTGGTCTGCCCCAATATTAATTAGCATACCTTGAAGGATTAGGTCGAGGTTGATCTTGTTTTCCATATCTCCACTTACTAGTCCTTTTTTCATATCATCGAGATAGATTGGTAGAGGCAAATCACCTAACAAGTCGTATGATGCATCTTCTTTTAGGTCTATATATCCTAGTTTTTCTACAAATTGTCTAAAATAATTGTCTAGTTTCACTAATTTATCCTCTCATAAATTTTCTTTGTCTGTAAGGGTGCTCATCCGTATATTTGAACAAATGTCCCCTAAAGATACAGAAGAATGTATGAATTAGAGCTACAAGTAGGGTTAAAATAAGGGCATTGTTTCCTAAGCTTGTTTGAAGTTTGATTGATACAACACTTTCTATAGCCAAAAATATACATGCACATAAACCATAGGTTAGTAGGTTGTCTATTACAAATTTAACTGATGAAGTAAGTGCATTTAGACCATGTCTATTTCCAATATAGACTTCTTCTAGCAAGGCTGAAGTTAAAAGTCTTACAATAAATTTAACTATAAATTGTCCCTTGGAGTCTGCCCCCATCACCAAGATATCTACAAATAAGTTTACAATATATAGGTAAAACATTGTAGATAATAAGGGTTGGAAGAACATATTTATGGAACTTGCTATGGAGTTTTTGCCTGAATTACCATACAAAACTACAGATTTTAAAGCTTGAACTACAAAGCATAAGACTAAAACATCTAATAAGTAGCTTATTAGTCCGCTTAGGTTTCCAACAATCCCTATATTTAATACATTATTATTTTCTAAGAGTAGACTTAGAAAAATAAAGGCTAAAGCCAAGTATGATTTGCTCGTCTTTTCTATAGTCTTCTTAAAAGAGTGGGAGCATACTTGGTGAAAATCCTTTAATCTATCCATTACATTTGCTCCACAGTTTTTATACCCAAGAGTCCTAGGGCTGTCTTTATAACTATTGATGTAGCATATGTTAAGGCTAGTCTTTCTTCTTTTAGTTTGTCATCGTCTACGTTGATTTGGAAAGCATTGTAGAATTTGTTGAAATTTTTAGCTATTTCTGTTGTGTGTCTTGTTATAAGTGATGGCTCGTATTTTTCGCAAGCTTTTATAACAACATCCTTGAAGTTAGCTAAGGATTTAACTAGAGCAAATTCTTCATCGCTTGAAATTTTGGTGAAATCTTTTGTTTTAACCTCAGAAAAATCAGCTTTTCTTAGAACTGATTTAGCTCTGGCGTAGGTATATTGAACATATGGACCAGTTTCTCCGTCGAAGTTTAATACCTCGTCCCAGTCGAAAACATAGTCTTTTATTCTGTTGTTGTATAATTCTTGGAATTTGACAGCGCCGATACCAACTATCTTAGAAGTTTCTTCTACATCTTCTATTTGGCTGTCTCTTGTTTCCATGATTTCTTTTGTCTTGTCAATCGCTTTGTTTAATACATCTTCTAAGAATACAACCTGACCCTTTCTTGTAGATAGGGTTTGATCTTTTAGGCTTACCATTCCAAAAGGAACATGGATACATTCCTTATAAAAATCATAGCCCATTTTTTCTAGGATTGCCTTAAGTTGTTGGAAATGAAGATTTTGTTGAGTAGCTACTACATATAGGTTCTCATCAAAATCGTACACTTTTTTTCTGTTAATAGCTGTCGCTATATCTCTTGTGATGTAGGCTGATGATCCGTTTGACTTGATAATAATTGAAGGTGGAAGATCATTATCGCTTAAGTCTATGATATAAGCTCCCTCTGATTCTAATAGTAGATTTTTTTTCTTTAACTCTTCTATTACAGCTGGGATAAACTCTGAGTGATAAGCTTCTCCGTTGTAGTTGTCAAAGTCAATATCTAATAGTTTGTAAACTCTATCAAATTCGTTGAATGATATTTCCTTAAACCATGACCAAAGTCTTACAGCTTCCTTCTCACCATTTTCGAGATTTCTAAATTCTTCTCTGGCATCTTCCATCATCTTCTCATCTTTGCTTGCCTCATCGTTATATCTAACATAGAGGTTTAGGAGTTCTTTGATTGGATTTTCTCTGAGCTTATCATCATCGCCCCATAGCTTGTAGGCTGCAATCATTGTTCCAAACTGAGTTCCATAATCTCCTATATAGTTACTAGCAACAGTTTCATAACCTAAAAACTCATGGATATTTCTAAGGGCATCTCCTATTACAGTTGAACGAATGTGGCCAATGTGAAAGGGTTTGGCAATATTTACAGATGAAAATTCAACTATCCTAGTCTTTCCTTCTCCGATATTGCTTTTTCCATAATCTTCTTTTTTCTCTAGTATTTCATTTAAGACACCTGTCTCAAACTTATCCCTATCAAGGAAAAAGTTAAGATAGGCATTGAGGTTTTCTACCTTGGAAATTCCTTCAATCTCTAAGGTTTCTGCCAAATCTTTGGCAATTATGGCAGGATTTTTCCTCATGGTCTTTGCTAATGTAAAGCAAGGAAAAGAGAAATCACCCATATTATCTTGTGGTGGTATTTCTATTAGTTTATAGATTTCCTCAAAACTTAAGCCTATATCTTTATTTTCAATTTCTTTTGCTATTATTTCTTTAAAGTCTGTCATTTTACCTCTCTTATCCAAATGTTACGATAGTTACTCCATATCCGCCTTCTTTATCATCGCCGAATCTGAAATCACTAATTCTTCTATCACCTTCAAGTATTTCGCCAACGCCCTTTATCAAAGCTCCTGTTCCCTTTCCGTGAATGATTTTCGCCTTGGAAAGACCAGCAAGCATGGCATCGTCCAAATACTTATCTAGGTTTCTCATAGCCTCATCATATCTTTGTCCCCTAAGATCAAGAGTTGGAGATATGTGCATGGCTTTTTTAGTATTATACACCTTGGTGATGTTTTTTTCTGTTTGATTGTCAGCTTTAATTTTTGTAACATTTTTTATATTTGAATCCATCTTTAGGATTCCCATCTGAACTTTGATATTACCCTTGTGGTCTGGAGCCTCTATTACTTCTGCTTCTTCGTTAAGACCCGCTATAAGAACCATATCTCCTACTTTTAGAGTCTTAGGTGCATTTTTAGACTGTTTTAGACTCAGATTTTCACCTTGTCTTTCAAATCTAGCTTCCTTGTAATTGGTACGGATTTTATTTAAGGACCTATCTATGTCAGAAGTATTGGCATTTCTTGATTTTTTGGCTTCTTTTAGCATGTCTTGGCTTCTCTTGTTGGCCTTATCAAGAATTTTATTTGCCTTATCCTCAGCCTCTCTAATAATATCTTCTTCTTTTCGTGAAAGACTTTTTGACTTTTCTTTAAGTTCGTTTCTTATTCTTGCGATTTCTTTCTTGTAATCGTCAATTTCCTTGTTTTTACTCTCAATCTCTTTCTTATCTTCTTCGATTTCTTCTAAAATTTTGTTGATATTTCTATTATCTTCACCAATTAAATCCTTAGCATTTTTTAAAATCTCTATAGGTAGACCCAGTCTTTTTGATATTTCAAAGGCGTTAGACTTACCTGGTGTCCCTATTTCGAGCTTATAAGTTGGAGAAAGAGTATCGACATCAAACTCTACTGATGCATTCATGACCCCTGATGTTTCTACAGCGTAATATTTCAGTTCACTGTAGTGAGTTGTGGTAAAGGTCATAACTTCTTTTTTTGTTAGTGAATTTAAAATAGATATAGCAAGAGCAGCTCCTTCGACAGGATCTGTTCCCGAACCAATTTCATCTAACAAAACCAAGGACTTAGCTGTAGCCTTTTTCAAGATTTCTACAATATTTGTAAGGGATGCAGAAAATGTAGAAAGACTCATCTCTATTGATTGAGTATCTCCTATATCTACAAATATATCGTCAAAGACTGAAACCCTGCTACCTTCGTCAGCCGGAATAAATAAGCCAGTTTGAGCCATGGCAGATATAAGTCCCACTGTCTTTAGACTAACAGTTTTACCACCTGTATTTGGACCTGTAATTATAAGAGTTGTATAGCTTCCGCCAATTTTAACATCTATAGGCACAACCTTTCCAGATAGGAGAGGATGTCTAGCCTCCTTTATATCGAGGATTTTCTCATCACTTACAATTGGTAGGCTCATCTCATTTTCAAGGGCAAATTTTGCCTTGGCCTGAAGAAAGTCAACCCTTGCTATAAGTTTTTGGTTTTCCAAAAGTTCTACATCAAAAGCTTGAGCAAGTCTTGAAAGTCTATCAAGAATTTTTCTAATCTCTTCTTCTTCCTTTATTTCAAGATCTCTTAGTTGGTTGTTAAGCTCAACTATTGCGGCAGGCTCTATAAATAAGGTGTTGCCTGATGATGATTTGTCGTGGACAATACCTCCTATTACTGATCTCTTGTTAGTTTTAACTGGAACTACAAATCTTCCGTCTCTAACAGATACAACCTTATCTTGGAGGGCGTCCTCGTATTTGGACGAAGAAATATAAGAGTTTAGTTTAATCCTAATATCATTTTCTTTCCTTTGCTTCTGCCTTCTAATATTTCTAAGAGTTTGAGAGGCATTGTCTGCAATTTCTTCTTCATTTATAATTGATCTATCTATTTCATTTTTAAGAAAATCATTTGTAGAAATCCTAGCAAAAATATCTTTTATAAGAGGATCTTCGATATTTTCTCCATAGTCTGTTAGGTAACTTGACACTCTAAGCAGATCCAAAACTTTTATTAAGTCAGCTGGATCTAGGATTCCATTTTTTCTAATATAATTTACAATCTCACTTAAATCATACAGACCAAATAGATCTATATTTCCATTTTTCCTAATGACCTTTTCCATGCTAGCCGCATATTCCAGCTCTCTTTTGATATAATAAGTATCTGTGGACGGTCTTAGGTCGTGGATTTGTTCTTTGATCAAGCTTGACCTAGCGTATCCTGCTAGTTTATCTAAAATTTTTCCATATTCTAAAACTTCTAAAGTTTTTTCTTGCATCAAATAACACCTCTATCATAATTCAGATTGTCTATTTCTTTACTCTTGTAAAACTCGTCAATATCCTTATCATCAAAGGCAGAAACTAGGAGGGAAACTTTTTGAGATAATTTTTCCTTATCTACCTTGCTTGCCTTATTAGGATATATAACAGATAATCCTTCGTTTCTTATAATCTTAAGTCTGTTTTCGCTCTCATTTATCATTTCGGCAGAGTTAAATCTACAAGTTTCACATCCTACTAGTCCACATTTTTTAATCACTGAAAACGGACAATGCCTCATATTCATAAGCTCAATCCTACCATAAGCTAAAATCTCAATTGGGAAATTTTCAGAGTTTTCGTTAATAGATGCGAAAGTTTCTTCAACAGATGATGATATCATTTCAGCAAAATCTTGGTAGAACTTGTAGGTAAATCTATTAAATACATTTAAGTACCTTCCTATCCTAATCTTGATGTTATTTTCCCTAAAATCACTTACAAAGTTTAGATCTCTATAGTTGTTGAAAACAACACCCTTTATTCCCTTATCCTTGATAAATTTAATTAGCTCATCTATCTTGTAATCCATATGGGAAGGAAGGTTTAGGTATAGGGAAAGTCCCTTATACTTGTCATCGTATTGATTTATATATACATTGTCAAAATCCTTAAGCTTTTCTGGGCTTACATATGTCGTTTTTAGTTCAATATTAACTTCTCTATCATGACCTTTGTCTAGGTTTATTGTCTCTATTGGAATATCTACAGGATCTCTGTGGTAAGTTTTTAAGATTTCTTCTTTTAGTTTCTCTACTCCAGATCTTCTTAGTTTGTTAATATCCTTTTTTTTAATAAATATATTGCTATCCATATCTATTTCGATATGATTTGGAGAAAATATTTCATCTCCAAATTTAGACAAGTTTGCCCTAATGTCTTCTTCCGTGATTGATATATTTTTAGCTTCTTCTAGGGGATTTTCTAGTTGGTAAACTGCTTTATTGTCTCCATAGCTTAAGTAAAGTTTTGGATAATCACTCATGTGACCTACAAATTTGATATCTATAGGAAGATTCTTGTAATCACTTAGGCCCTTGTCCAAATCAGATGTAATCCTAGGTGAATTTAGCATAAGAACATCTGAACCTAGCTTTGCGTCCTTATAATTGTCTAAGTAAATCTTAGTATTTTTCTTATATGACTTAGTCGTAGTGAAAGGCAATTTCTTATTTTTATCAGTTGTAACCTCGAGATTATCTCCTAGGACTAAGTCTGAATCGCTTATAAAGAATTTCCCCTTCTTATCTTTATCCACTTTGCCCAAAGATCTATGTTTGTTATCTTTTTCTAAACTGATGTAGTCTTTATTTTGTCCAAATATAAAACCTTTGGTATAACCTCTGTTTGAAATATCTCTTAGGTTTTCTTTATCATATGTTAAATTATCAATTTTTTGCCTATAGTTTTTTACAGAAGTAAAGACATACTCAGGTGTTTTCATCCTACCTTCTATCTTTAGGCAATCTATTCCAATATCTAAAAGATCATCAAGCTCATCAATTACGTTTAGATCTTTCATGTTTAGAAAATAATCTTTACCAAGGCTTTTCCCGTCAGAAATAAGTTCGTACTTTTGTCTACAGATTCCTGCACATCTACCCCTGTTGGCAGAACGAGCTCCAAAATAAGAGCTCATCAAACATTCTCCCGAATAGGACACACACAAGGACCCATGCATAAAGACTTCCTTTTCTACAGGTAGACTTGCAATTTTTCTAAGCTCTTCGATTGGAGTTTCACGAGCTATAACGACCCTATCAAAACCGAGTTCCATCATAGCCTTTGCTCCATAATAATCTCTAACAGCCATCTGAGTTGATGCATGAAGGTCAAGTCCAGGTACTTTTTTCTTTAATAAGGTGAAAAATCCAAGGTCTTGGATGATTAGAGCATCTACTCCATATTCGTAAAGTTTTTTTGCATAGGATACGGCCTTTTCAATTTCATTATCCTTAATTAGGATATTCATAGTAACGAATACTTTCTTGCCAAATAGATGAATCAAGTCTATATATTGGCAAACATTATCTATATCGAAATTCTTGGCGTAGGCTCTTGCTCCAAAATCATCCACAGCCATGTAAAAAGAGTCCGCTCCAGCAGCAAGACCTGCCTCAAGCATTTTCTCATTTCCAACTGGAGCTAGAATTTCTGCCTTACCCATCAAAGATTTCCTTTCAATGTATCATTTTCCTTGGTTAGATCCATAACATGAACTTGGAGTCTTTTAACTTCGTTTTTGAGTTTTTCTATAGTATCCTCTGAGTTTTTGTGCTTGTCTAATCTCTTCTTTAGGTCGTCTTTCTCTTCTTCAAGACTTGCGATTTTTTCTTTATTAGAAGCATTTTCTATAAGCAAATCTTCATTTTCCAATCTTAGATTTGAGACTTCTTCTTTCACTATAGGATATTTGTCTAAAGGCTCCTTGGTCTCTTCTTTGAGCTTGTTATAGTCCTTAGCTAATTTAAACAAATCGTCTGTTATGTTTACTCCAGCAAGTATTAGCTGTCTATCGAAAGTGAGCCTGTCAGATTTTACTTCTTGAATTTTTCTATCAAATATTTCTACTATATCTTTTATATTTTCTTTAGCTTCCTTAGTAACAAGGGTGTAATTTTTGCCGTCAATTACGACGTCAACTTTATATTCGCTCAATAATTACTCCTAACTACGTAAAACTATGTCTTTTTTCTCTAATTCTTCTAGAATCTTCTTTTCGATTCCAGAAACATCCTTATCTTTCAAGGTTCTATCGTTTGACCTGTATAAAACTTTATAAGAAACAGATTTCTTGTCATCTTCTATATGCTCACCTGTATAGATATCAAATAGCTTGATATCATCTACAAGGCCTGACCCATTTTCATTTATGATTGCCTCAATGATGCTAGATTCTAGATTTCTATCTGTTACAAAAGAATAGTCTCTTTCTATGGCCGGATATTTTCCTATAGATTTATATTTCCTATCTATTACTCTCTCATCTTCAATCTTCGCTAAGTTTATTTCAAGGATCAAACAGCCTTTTTCTATTTCATATTCATCCCTAATTTCATAGGAGATTTCTCCCATGATACCAATTTTCTCATCATTTAAATAAATATCTGCACATCTTCCAGCGTGAAAGGCATATACATCTTCATTAGCCTTAAAGCTAAATCCTGTAAAACCTACTCCTCTCATGGCTTCTGTGAAGAAATCTTTTAGATCGTAGAAAGTATAATCTCCGAAAAGTCCCATGGTTAGGGTCATATTTTCTCTTGGTAGTTTACCATCAGTTTTCTCAAAAGTCCTATCTAATTCAAAAAATCTCATGTCCTTTTGACCGTACTTGATATTTTTTCCAATCACATCAAGCATGGATGGGATTTGAGTAGTTCTCATTACAGAGTAGTCTTCACCTAGTGGATTTATAAGTTTTATATAATCTCTAAGTTTAGAATCTTCTTCTACCTTTAATCTATCATATTCTCTTGGAGAAATAAATGAATAAGTTGCAAGTTCTGAGAACTTTTGACCTACAAGCTTATGTTTTAGATCATCTCTTAAAAGTCTTTTCTTAGATCTTTCTCCTCTCTTTAGGCTTGATACTAGTGGTTTATTTTCGATGTTTCCCATACCGAAAAGTCTAACAACTTCTTCAATTAGGTCTGCTTCCATTTCGATATCGCTTCTAAAAAAAGGAACCTTTGCTCTAAGAGTTTCATCGTCTAATTTTTCTACTTCAAACTCTAAAAGCTCTAAGTTTTCTATGGCTTGATCTAGAGTAAAGTCTACTCCTGTAAGCATATTTAATCTTTTAAGTCTTAGGTCAACAGTTTTTTCTTCTCTTAAGCTTTCGCCCTCATCGAAAAGACCTCCCACTACTTCTCCTATGCCCAAATCAGCTATCAGTTTCATAGCTCTTTTTGAGGCAAAATCTGCCATTTCTATAGGTAGACCCTTTTCAAAACGGCTACTTGCTTCGCTTCTAAGACCCAAGGTCTTGGAAGATTTTCTAATGTTTGATGCATCAAAGTTTGCAGCTTCTAGGAGGATATTTGTAGTTTCATGTGTTACTTCGCTATCTTCTCCACCCATGATTCCAGCAAGTCCAATTGCCTCTTTGCCATCAGCTATAACTAGCATAGAAGGATCAAGCTTTCTATCTACTCCATCTAGAGTTTTAAGTACTTCGCCCTCTTTTGCATCTCTTACGATTATTTTCTTATCACAAAGCTTATCCAAATCATAAGCGTGAAGGGGTTGACCTGTTTCTAGCATTACAAAGTTTGTAATATCTACTATGTTATTAATTGGTCTCATGCCAGCAAGCATTAGATAATTTTGGAGCCATTGAGGAGATTTGCCAATTTTTACATCCTTTGCAACTCTTGCTACAAAGTGATTGCAATTCTCACTTTCTATAGTAACTCCCTTAAAGTAATCTTTGATATCCTCGCTATTTGTATCAAATTCTAGGTTAGGATAAGTTATCTTATCATTAAAACTTGCCGCACTTTCCCTTGCCATACCGATTATTGAAAGGCAGTCTGGCCTGTTTGGAGTTATCTCATATTCTATAACTGGAGTGTTTGAGTACAAAACTTCGCTCGCATTTGTTCCTGGCTTATATTCTCCTTCTAGAACTATTACCCCATCTCTAAATTCTTTTGGAATAACTGAATCATCATAACCAAGCTCACTATAAGAAGTAAGCATACCTTGAGATACTATGCCAAAGAAATCATGGTCTTCTATAACTGTTCCATCATCAAGCTTTGTACCTGATGTAATAACTAAAAGATCATCTCCAGCCTTGGTATTTTTGGCGTTGGTTATGATTGTAATTGGCTCATTTTCTCCTACATCTATCTTTAAAACCTGAAGCCTATCTGCATCTGGATGTTTTTCTTGGCTTAGAACATGGCCAACTACAACTCCGTCAAGCTTACTTGTATGAATTGTTACTTCTTCAACGTGAGATCCTGTCTCAGAAAGTCTATCTGTAATATTCTTTAGGTCTTTATCTAATTTTAAATAATCTTCTTGCCAAATTAAAGGTACTAACATATTTCCTCCTAGAATTGTTCCATAAATCTCTTGTCATTGTCATAGAGAAGTCTAATATCGTCGAGGCCATATTTTACCATGGCAATTCTATCTACTCCAAGACCAAAGGCAAAACCTGTGTATTTTTCGCTATCTATTCCACAAGCCTCAAGAACTTTTGGATGAACCATGCCTCCACCTAAAAGCTCCATTGACCAGCCAGTATTTCCACAAGATGGGCAGCCTTCTCCCTTACATCTAGGACAAGTTACGTCTACCTCAAGAGATGGTTCTGTAAATGGGAAGTGGTGAGGACGATATCTTAGATTCATTTCATCACCGAACATTTCTTTGATAAAGGTTTCTAGGGTTGATTTAAGGTTTGCCATAGATACATTTTCATCTACTACTAAGCATTCCAATTGGTGGAACATTGGTGAGTGAGTCGCATCTACCTCATCATTTCTAAATACTCTTCCGGCTGATACCATCTTTATTGGAAGTTTTCCTTCATTCATTACCCTGATTTGCATGCTTGAAGTATGAGGACGAAGGAGAACATCTTCGTCTATATAGAAAGTATCAGATGTAGACCTTGCTGGGTGGTCTTCTGGTGAGTTTAGATCATCAAATACAAACTTCACTGTATCAACTTCTGGGCCTTCTACTACATCAAATCCCATGTTTTGAAAAATTGATTCTAGCTCTTCCATAGTTTGATTTATAACTGCCAAGTGTCCTGACTCGTACTTATCAAAGTGAGCTGTTACGTCTATTTTTTCTGCCTTAACTTTTTCTTCTAATAATTTTTTTTGAATTTCTTCTCTTTTTTGACCTAAAGCTTTTTCAATCTCACCACTAGTTTGGTTGATCAATTTGCCTGCCATAGGTTTTTCCTCATTAGGAAGTTTAGCTATAGATTTTTTAAGGCTTGTAATCTCACCTTTTTTCCCTAAATATTTTATTCTCAACTTCTCAAGATCTTCTAGAGACCCACTTGCCTTTACTTCATTTTTAAAAGTTTCTAAAACTTTTTTTAAATTCTCTTCCATTTTTCCTCCAAATAAAAAAATCCGCCCTCTAAAGGACAGATATATCTGCGGTACCACCTTAATTGGTTTACAAGTAAACCCACTCATTGCTTTAACGTAAGCTTAAACGTATCGATTACTAATTTCATCTCAAACTTCATCGGTGAATATCTCTAATCGTAACTTAAAAGGCTCTCAACATCCCTAATTTGCTGTATAAGAATAACTAAAGTCTTTCCGAATCATAAGTGTAGTGTATTCATCATAATGCTTGCTGCAATGGCAGCATTTAAAGATTCTATTTCACCTTGCATGGAAATTTTAACAAAATCATCGCTAAGCTTTCTAATGTCATCGCTTAGACCGTTGGCTTCATTTCCAATAGCAAGAATCAAACTATCATTTGACCTATCATAGCTTCTTATATCTATACCGTGCATATCGCTTGCTATTAACTTATAAGTTTTTTTCAACTCTCTTATTTCATCATAACTATATTCTAGAATATTTAGTCTGAATACTGATCCCATGGACGCCCTGAGGCTTTTTTCGTTGTAGATATCTACACATCCCTTAGTTAGTATTATATCAGAAAATCCAAAGGCTTCAGCTGACCTAATCATAGTTCCCATATTTCCAGGATCGTTAATGTGATCTAAAAGAAGTATATTTTTAGAACTTATATTTTTAGCTTTTTTCTTTTTGACAACTGCTCCTATTCCATCAGGAGATTTTAGCTCAGTTATCTTTCTATATAGACTCTTATCAAAAACTACAACTGGTAAATCAGTTTCAAAGTCTACTCCATCTTCTAGGAAAATAAAATCTATATCGATAGATGAGCTAATAGCCTCACCTACCAATTTTCTAGATTCTATTACAAATGAGTTTTCCTTATCTCGATATTTCTTTTGTCTAAGTTTGTTTATTAACTTAAATTTCTGGTTGGATACCGAATTAATTACCATTATTTATTATTTTGCAAGTTCTACTAATTTAGCAAATTCTTCTGGGTTGTTTACTGCAAGTTCAGCAAGCATCTTTCTGTTGATGTCGATGTTAGCTTTCTTTAGGCCGCCCATAAGTTTAGAATATGTTGTTCCGTTAAGTCTTGCAGCTGCGTTGATTCTTGCAATCCAAAGTTTTCTGAAATCTCTTTTTCTGTGTTTTCTTCCGATATAAGCATAGTTAAGTGATTTCATTACTGCTTGGTTTGCAGTTCTGAATAGAAGGCTCTTTGAACCGTAGTATCCTTTAGCTTGTTTTAATACTTTTTTGTGTCTTTTTTTTGCGTTTACTGCTCTTTTTACTCTTGCCATCTATATCCTCCTATGCGCCTATCATGTTTTTAACGTTCTTTAATTCAGTTGAAGAAACGACTGTTGCTTTTCTTAGTCTTCTTTTTCTGTTTGGTGATTTTTTAGCTGTTAAGTGGCCTTTGTAAGCTTTTCTTCTCATTACTTTTCCGCTGCCTGTAACTTTGAATCTCTTAACTGCAGCTCTTCTTGTTTTATTTTTCTTTGCCATATTACTCTCCTTTTTCATCATTTGGTTCTAAGAACATTACTAGAGATCTACCTTCCATCTTTGGTTTTTTAGTTACCTTGTAGCTATCTCCTAGCATTGTCTTAAACTTATCCATTAACTCATAACCTGGTTCTTTTCTACCAAGCTCTCTACCACGAAATCTTATAGAAACTTTTACTTTATCCCCGTTATTTAAGAATTTTTTGCTTTGATTTGCCTTTGTTTGCAAGTCATTGTCTTCTATATTAAGAGAAAATCTTGTTTCTTTTAGTTGAGCATTTTTTTGTTTTTTTCTATTTTCTTTTTCTTTTTTCTCTTGATCGTATTTGAACTTACCGTAATCCATGATTCTAGTAACAGGTGGTTTTGCCTTAGGACTCATCAAAACTAAGTCTAGTTTTCTATCATAAGCCATATCCAAAGCTTCGTTGTAGTCAACTATTCCTACTTGGTTACCATTTTCATCAATCAGTCTTACTTGTTTCGCTCTAATTTCTTCGTTGATTCTTAAATCTTTTATAAGTATACCTCCATGTATTCACATAAAAAAAGCGGGCACAAAGTACCCGTTTCGAATTTATAATTAAATCTTAATTAAAAATTATTAACCTACAAACTCTAGTCGGCAGGTGAGTTGGGTACTTCTTTGTTGTCTATGTCATCTATATTACTATCTAAACTTTAATTTGTCAAGTGTTATTTGCCCTTATAATCTTTTAGATATTCTTCTAGCTTTTCACCCAAAACCCCATCAACTAAGTAGAGGCTGTGATAAAGATTTTCTATTTCTTCTTGATTAAGTTTTTCTTCTGCCCTAGTCATGGCATCTTTTGTAAATTCGTTTTTCTTTTGTTTGTAACTAAGATATTTTTCAGTTAAAACAATATGGAGAAATCTCATGTCTATATCACTCTTTACTTTTTTTACATAGCCTTTTTTCTCTAAAACATTTACCTTGTAGGACATATTAGGTTGAGATATGTGAAGGAAGTTTACAAGATCATTTATGCTAGGCTTATCCAAATAATCAATAACTTCCAAAAGCATACTATCCTCTATACTTAAAGGCCTATCGCTATCTTCAAATTCTCTAAACACAGACCTATAAAAGTGTAGTTTCGTTTTTCTTACTATCTCTTCTAATATATTATCATTCAAAACTATCTCCTAAAATATTTAGCTTAAAGGAGTATTTATTGATTTAATCCATCCTAAAGAAAGCAAAACCATATAGACCTGGACCAGTATTTGCACCTAGAGTTGGTGATATTTGATCTTTTATAAAAAGTTTTGCTCCACTTATAAATTCCTTTAAGTTCTCCTCAAGTTTATCAGCAAGCTCCAGACCATCTCCTTTTGATATAAACATATAATAGTCTTTGGCTCCCTCGAGATTTTCTACTGCTGTTTTATAAAATTGTTTCAATATTTTCTTCTCACCACGAACCAATTTCTTAAGATGAAACTTCCCATCTTCTGGATTGACAGTAACTAGTGGTTTAACAGACAAGGCATCTGACAATTTACCAAAAGTTTTTGGAACTCTACCACCTTCTATTATATATTTGAAGGATTCTAATGTGAAAAATACTCTTGAACTTGTGCGAGATTTTTCTAACAAGTCTTTTATTTCCTCAAAACTCTTTCCTTCATCGACCAATTTTTTAGCATATATAGCAAGAAATCCTTCTGCCATAGTTAGGTTTTTACTATCTAAGGCGAAAGTTTCAATGCCTGTTACTTCGGTATTCTTACATAAGTTATATGTTCCTGAGAAATTGCTTCCTATACAGATTATAATCGCCTTGTTGTATCCATCATCTCTTACCTTTTCTAGTAAATTTATCACGTCATAAGGTGCTGGAAGACTAGTCTTTGGTAGGTAATTTTTCTTTTTAATATAATCGTAGAATTCTTCAGGACTTATATCTATCCTATCTCTTAGGAATTCTCCCTCGACATTTACATACAAAGGAAGGTAATATATTCCCTTTTCTTCTGCTAATTTGGGAGATATATCTGCTCCCGAATCAACTATTATAGCTATTTTTTCCATCTATTCTCCTTAAATTTATTTTAATCTATGGTTAAATTTATATACTGCTTTGATATTATAATATAGTAATTATACCTTTATATTATTTCTGTGCCTAGATTTATTCCAAGTCTATGATAAATTCTGTGTTCTTTTCACCCACTGGTCTAATGTCTGTTTCATCGAATTTTTGAAAATTTAGGAAAGCTTCACTAATCTTTTTATCCTCATTAAAGTTTGTTGGAAAGAATATTTGCGGATTTAAAATCTCTATAAAATCTTTCGCTCTCTTAAAATTCTTCTCTCTATTTTCCTTAAGTATCGGGAAAAACGCCAAGTCTATCTCATCATAAGTCTCATATATCTCATACAAATAGGAAATTAAATTATCTCTATCCAAAACTATATCAGTTAAAAATAAATCTCCCCCATAAAATATAGTAAAATCATAAGTCTTTACTACAAAGGCCATGCCCTTATTTTCATAGCTTATTGTGTCTATTTCTATATCTTTGTTTATTTTTGAAGTCGAATCTTTTTCAAGAAAAATTACATTTTTTGCCTTGTATAGATTTTTAAGATTTTCAATAGAAAGCTTATTGTCTTTTAAGTAAATAATGTTATCATCACCCTTAGTATAGGCGATATCTGAGCTTAATACATAGCTGAAATTCTCCATTCCTGAAACTTTTAAAATCTCCTCGCTATAGTGACCTTCATTTTTACTTGATGCCAGGAAAACTGTCTTCTTATCATCAGGAACATTTAATATTCCATTATAATAATCGAAAACCAAAAAATAGTCTCCGATCTCTATATTATAGCAACTTCCTGCCACATAATTTACTATTATCTCATCATTCATACAAACTACCTCGCTTTAGATTTTATACCCAATCTTTACAATTTGTAATTTATCGTATAATAATTTTGAAAGAAGGTAATATGAAAAAAGAAATTAAAACTAACGCAATGAGAATACTAGACAATTTAGATATATCTTATGAACATGTTGATTATGACCTAGATGGTGAGTTTACATCTGCTGTCGATATTGCAAAAAAGACAAATGAAGATGTAAACATAGTCTATAAAACCCTTGCAACTGTAAGTAAAGATAAGGAAGTTTTCGTTTTTGTAATACCTGCCGCAGATTCCATAGATTTTAAAAAAGCGAGCAAAGTCTGTGGAGTAAAGAGCCTATCTATGCTTCACCTAAAAGATCTAAAGAAAACTGTAGGATATGAAAGAGGAGCAACTACCGCTCTTGCTATGAAAAAAGATTATCCTGTAGTTGTCGATATCAAGGCAAAAGATTTCGATATAATCAAGGTTTCCGCAGGCAAAATCGGACACGGTCTAAAGCTTAATCCAGATGATTTCATCAAAGCTACCAAGGGAAAATACGCGGATATATGTCAGAAAAATTAGTTAAAATTTATGAGAATTATTCCCTAGAGATTTCTTACAAAGATCCTAAAAATCTAAGGAAATCTCTAGAAGAAAAACCTTGTGATAAAGATACTTTAAAAGAGATAAAGTTTATAATCTCTTGTGGTGATGATATTTCGATATTGAAGCTTCTTGTAACCTTATCTCCAATATTTATAGCTTGCTTTGACTCATCTGAGTCTGAGCTTGGGTATTTTAGAGAAAAAATTGATAAATCAAACTTTTCTTATGGTTTGTACCCAAACTTTTTTTCTTTTAATGAGAATACTTACAGAAAATTTTACTCAGGAAATGAAATAAAAGAAGATATCTACCTCACAGAAGATAGAGATATTATTTTTTCCCTGAATCCTCTAGATGATAAGTATATCTTAGCTCTATCTTATTTGTTAAATAAACTAATCATAGATAATTATAATAGAGAAAAACTTACTGATTATTTTGCCAAAATCAGAGATGATATAGTAATAAATGGCAGAAGGTCAATCCTTGCTAACGGAATCCAAGCCTTTTATTTATCCAAATATGTGGTAGTTTGGATGTTGATATTTTGTGAAAGTTTGATGGAAACATATGAAGATGCAAGATTTTTCTTAGATCCTATTTATGGGAAAATAAATAAGCTTAAGAGGGCATGTGATTAATTAGAGTACTGTATAAATAAAAAATAACCCCTGCCATGTGGTAGGGGTTATTTTTTATTAAATTTATTTGTTAGATTTTCTCCAGATACCAAGTTTTTCTGCTTCTTTAATTAACTCGTCTCTGTTTTCTTGGTGAGCTAGACTAACAAGAGCTTCTGCTGCTTGCCATGTTGATAGACCTTTGAAGTTTACTATACCTTGCTCTGTTGCAATGTAGTGAGTGTTACTTCTTACAGCTGTTGCTTGAGTTCCTGGTTTGAAAGTTGGAACTATATTTGAAATTCTCTTTCCTTCTTTGTTTACTCTAGAAGATTTGAGGGCGATAAATGATCTACCACCTTTAGATCTATATGCTCCAAGTACAAAGTCAAGTGCTCCACCCGCTCCTGAAATGTGTCTTGTTCCTGCAGACTCAGCTGATATTTGTCCCCAAAGGTCTACTTCAAGAACTGTATTTATTGATACATAGTTATCGTGAGCTGCTATAACATCAACATCGTTTACATAAGAAACTGGAGCTGCCATTAGCTCTTCATTTCCGTCGATATAATCATACATTTCTTGGCTTCCTGCTGCAAAGGCATAGACTTGTCTACCTGGGTTGATATTTTTCTTCTTGCCTGTAATTCTTCCAGCTTGAGCCATTTCCATGAAGCTATCTACATACATTTCTGAGTGAACACCTAAATCTTTTAGGTCAGATTTAGCAATTTGGCTACCTATAGCATTAGGCAAACCACCGATACCTAATTGGAGAGTATCGCCGTCTCTTAGATTATCTACAACGTATTTAGCAACTTGGACTTCTTCTTCACCAAATTTTGCACTTGGTAGGGTTATCATGTCATAATTACTTGATTCATAGACATAGTCAACATCTTTGATGTTGATGTAGTTTCTAAAGCCACCTAGGGCAACTGGAACATTTTTGTTAACTTCTAGGACAACTTTATCTGAATTTTCAAAAGAAGTCATAGCATGTGATGCTGATAGACCGAAGTTGAAGTTACCATGGTTATCCATTGGAGATACTTGGATAACTGATACTGCTGCTTTGTCTGCATTTTCTGCTATATATCTTTCTATTTCTGAGTATTTGATAGGAATAAAGAAAGCACCGTATTGGTTGTTGTTGATTAAGTTTCTTTCTGGACCTGTTGAATGCCATGAATGATAGATAAAATGTTCACCCGTGCTGTCTGCTTGGCCGATGTGAAGATTATAAGGAACAACTCCTGATCTTATTTTTACGTCTTTTAATTCATCTACTCTTGCTGCTAGAGCCTTGTCAAAGTCAACTGGTACTAAGGCTCCCCAGCCCATTTCAACCCAATCGCCGTCTTTTACTAGTCCTGCAGCTTCTTTTACAGTTATTAGTTTATCTTGATACAATTTTTCAAAATCCATTTTAAACCCCTTTTAATATTAAAATCGTTTTCAATCTATATTATACCCATATTTTATTATATTATTCTTTAATTGATAATTTTTATCAGTTTAATTAGATATAATTTTATATAAATTTAAAAGGGTGTAAGAATACACCCTTTTATGATAAACGATAATTATCTTTCAACTACTACAGCAGTACCCATACCACCACCTATACATAGGGTAGCGATACCTTTTTTAGAGTCTCTCTTTTGCATTTCATATAGAAGTGTTGTAAGGATTCTTGCTCCACTAGCTCCAACTGGGTGACCAATTGCGATTGCTCCACCGTTTACGTTTACTATATCAGTATTTAGTCCAAGTTCTTTGATTACTGATAGTGCTTGAGCTGCGAATGCTTCGTTAGCTTCTATTAAGTCGATATCTTCTAATGTTAGGTTAGCTTTTTCTAGTGCTTTTCTAACTGTTGGGATCGGGCCTGTACCCATGATTTTTGGATCAACACCTTCTGTAGCGTAGCTTACGATTGTAGCAAGCGGTTTAACGCCTAACTCTTTTGCTTTTTCTTCACTCATTACTACAAGACATGCTGCACCATCATTAATTCCTGATGCGTTAGCTGCTGTAACTGTACCATCTTTGATAAATGCTGGTCTTAGTTTAGAAATACTTTCTGTTGTAACGCCTTCTTTGATGTATTCGTCTTCTTCAACTACAGTTACTTTGCCTTTTCTACCTTTAACTTCTACTGGAACGATTTCATCTTTAAATCTACCTTCAGCTCTAGCTTTAGCAGCTTTTTGTTGGCTTCCTGCAGCAAGTTCGTCTTGTTCTTCTCTTGTTAATCCGAATTTTTCAGCTATATTTTCTGCAGTAACACCCATGTGGTAGTCATTGAATGCATCCCAAAGTCCGTCTTTGATCATTTCATCGACAACTTTCTTATCTCCCATTCTTGCTCCCCATCTTTCGTCTGGAAGTAGGTATGGAGCTTGAGACATTGATTCTGTACCACCTGCAAGAACAATATCGTCATCTCCTGCCATAATCATTTGTGCTGCAAGAGATACACTTCTAAGTCCTGATCCACAAACTATGTTTAATGTCATAGCTGGTTTTTCTTTAGGAATTCCTGCATCTAGTGCGATTTGACGAGCGATGTTTTGACCGTTACCTGCTTGAAGTACACAACCTAAGATAGATTCGTCGATATCTTCTGGTTTGATTCCTGCTCTTTTGATTGCTTCTTTAGCTGCTACTGCACCTAATTCTCTAGCTGAAACTGTTTTGAAAGCTCCACCGTAAGCACCAACTGGTGTTCTTGCTGCACTTGCTATTACTACTTTTCTTGTCATATTATCTCCTTATATTTTAAATTCGTTTGCTATTTATCTCTTATTTGCTGTAGTCGTAGAAACCTTTACCAGTTTTTCTACCAAGGTCTCCAGCTCTTACCATTTGTCTTAGAAGTGGATTTGGTCTATATTTGCTATCGCCAAATTCGTTATATAGAACTTCCATAATAGCTAGACATGTATCAAGTCCGATTAAATCTCCTAGAGCAAGAGGTCCCATTGGGTGGTTTGCACCAAGTTGCATTCCCTTGTCGATATCTTCAACGCTTGCAAGTCCATCAGCAAGAACTCCGATACCTTCGTTGATCATTGGGATAAGAAGTCTGTTTACTACGAATCCTGGTCCTTCTTTAACTTCGATAGGTTGTTTTCCTAAATCTTCTGCAAGTTTGAAGATTGTTGTGTTTGTTTCATCAGATGTGTGTAATCCTCTGATAACTTCAACTAGTTTCATTACTGGAACTGGATTAAAGAAGTGCATTCCAATTACATTTTCAGGTCTGTTTGTAGATGCAGCGATATCTGTAATTGATAGTGAAGATGTGTTAGATGCAAGGATTGCTCCTTCTTTTACAACTTCGTCAAGTTCTTTGAAGATTTCTTTTTTTAGTTTTGGATTTTCTGTAGCAGCTTCTATAACTACGTCACAGTCAGCCAAATCTTTTACCTCTGTTGTGTAAGAAATGTTTTTAAGAGCAGCTTCTTTTTCTTCTTCTGTCATTCTTTCTTTAGAAACTTGTTTAGCGTAAGATTTTTCAATTCTTGCTTTAGCTTTTTCTAAGAATTCATCTTTGATATCCCTAACTACAACTTCGTATTTTCTAGCAGCAGTTTCAACGATACCGCCACCCATAATTCCTGAACCGATTACTCCAATTTTCATAATATCTCCTTTATTTTTTATGATTACCTTTGCCTATTTAATTAGTACCCAATTATTTATTTTTAAACTCAGCTTTTTCTTTGCTTAAGAAAGCGTTCATTCCGTCTTTTTGATCTTCTGTTGCAAAAGATAGACCGAATAGGTTTTCTTCAATTTTGATAGCTGAATCTATATCAACTTGTCCACCAACATTTATAGCCTCTTTGGCAAGTCTTACTGCCACTGGTGCATTTGCTGCAACCTTACCAGCAAGTTTTGTAACTCTTTCTTCTAGTTCTTCTGCAGGTACAACTTCTTGTACTAATCCAATTTCTAAAGCCTTGTCAGCTTTGATATTTTGGCTAGTATAGATTAAGTATTTAGCGTAACCTTGACCAACTAATCTTTGTAGTCTTTGAGTTCCACCAAATCCTGGAAGGATTCCTAGTCCTGTTTCTGGTTGACCGAAAAGTGCCTTATCACTTGCGATTCTAAAGTCACAGCTCATAGCAAGTTCGCATCCGCCACCTAGTGCAAAGCCGTTAACAGCAGCTATTGTTGGAATTTCTAAGCTTTCAAGTTTTCTAAATACTTGAAGTCCCTTCTTACCAAAAGCTTTTCCTTCTAGTGGAGAAAGTGTTGACATTTCTTTGATATCAGCACCTGCAACAAAGCTTCTACCTTCGCCTGTTACTATCAAAACTCTAAGATCTTTGTTTTCTTTGATCTCACATAAAACTCTGTTTAGCTCGCTAAGAACTTCTGAGTTTAGTGCATTTAGTGCTTCTGGTCTGTTGATAGTTAATCTTCCTATATAACCATCTACTGTATACTTGATTGTTTTGTAATCCATAATGCCTCCTAAATTTGCAAAATGCGTGTTTACAATGTTGTTTATTGATATTTTTTTGTCAATAAAGTTTAGAATTTAGCTGCTTATCGTATGATGTTTGTATTTATATTTAAAACTATCATCTTCTAAGCAGCCTCATTTTCAAAAGTAAGCTTAATTAGTTAGCTTTTCTTTCTTTGATTAATTCAGTTAATTTTGGAACAACTTCGAATAAGTCTCCAACAATACCATAGTCAGCAATATCAAATATTGGTGCGTCTGGATCTTTGTTTATAGCAATTATAGTATCACTTGCTCCGATACCAGCCAAGTGTTGGATAGCTCCAGATATACCGATTGCTACATATACTTTTGGTCCAACTGTCTTACCAGATTGTCCTACTTGGTGAGAGTGAGAAATCCAACCTGCATCTACTGCAGCACGTGATGAACCTACTGTACCGTCTAGTGCTTCAGCTAAATCTTCAATTAGTTTAAAGTTAGCAGCATCTCCAAGTCCACGTCCACCTGAAACTATATATTCAGCTCCAGCTAAATCTACATCTTCTCCTTCATCTCTTGGTATAAAGTCAAGGATTTTTGTTCTAACTTCACCATCATATTTAATATCTTCAGATATTTCTTCTATTTCATCTTTTGCACCGATTTCTTCTTTAGAGAACACTCCTGGACGAACTGTACCCATTTGTGGTCTAGAATCTGGACATAAGATTTGTGCCATTAGGTTTCCACCAAATGCTGGTCTTGTCCATTTAACATCGCCTGTTTCAAAGTCGACATCTAGTTCTGTACAGTCAGCTGTAAGTCCTGTTTCAAGTCTTGAAGAAACTCTTGGTCCAAGGTCTCTACCGTTATTTGTAGCTCCGATAAGGATTACATTTGGATTGTGTTTTTCAACTAATTTACAGATTGCATTTGTATAAATATCTGTGTTGTATTGTTTATATTCTTCGCCTTCAACAGTGATTATTCCATCAACGCCGTATCTTTTAACTTCTTCTTTAGCAGCGCTAACATTTTCACCTATTATTAAAGCATATAGTTTTTGTTGAAGTACATCAGCCATTTTTCTGCCTGGGTTAAGCAATTCTAAACCAACGTTTAAGGCACTTCCATCTTCTTTTGTTTCTACATATACCCAAAGATTTTTATTTTCAGTCATATTTCCCCCTTAAATAAGCTTTTGATCTATTAGTGCTTCCATTAATTTAGTAGCAGCTTCTTCAGCTTCCATATCTTCAAAAGTAACACCAACTTTTGTTATATCAGGAGCGTATGATTTTTTAACCCTAGTTGGAGATCCTTTTAGACCAATCTTTGTCTTATCTATAACATCTTCTAAATCATCAAATGTGATTTGTCCGATTTCAGCTTTTTTAGCTTTAAGTTTGTTTTTAATTTTTGGATATCTTAGTTCTTCGTCACCGTATTTAGTAAATGTTACAAGAGCAGGAACAATTGATTGAACGTTTTGTGCTCCGCCTTCAACTTCTTGTAAAACTTTGATTCCTTCATCGTTTAATTCAACTGTATAAGCACGTGTTACTTGAGGAAGTCCAAGATGTTCAGCGATTTCTGGTCCAACTTGTGCTGTATCTCCATCAATAGCTTGTAGACCACAGAATACTAAGTCTGGTTCTCCTTCTTCTTTAGCCACTGCTTTTATAGCATTTGCTAAGATATAAGATGTTGCAAGTGTATCTGATCCACCGAATTTTCTATCTGTAACTAGATATGCTTTGTCAGCACCTACGGCTAGACAATCTCTTAGCATTGTTTCTGCTTGAGGTGGTCCCATTGATATAACAACAACGTTAACTTCAGGATCTTTATCTTTTAGTCTTAGTGCTTGTTCTAGGGCGAAAGCATCGTAAGTATTTAGGATGCTTGGAACTCCCTTTCTTACAAGAGTATTTGTAACTGGATCTATTTTGATCTCATTAGTGTCTGGAACTTGCTTCGCACATACGAAAATATTCATATATCCCCCTTTATATTTTCAGTTAATAATCTATTATTTTAATAATGCACCAGATACAACCATTAACATAACTTCTGAAGTGCCTTCATAAATTTCTGTTATTTTTGCATCTCTCATCATTCTTTCAACTTCGTATTCTTTGATATATCCGTAACCACCGAATAATTGAACTGCTTTAGTTGTAACATCCATAGCAACTCTAGCTGCTTTTAGTTTAGCTTCAGCTGCTGCTACTGTGTAGCTTTCACCAGCATCTTTTAGGCAAGCTGCTTTATAAACTAAGTGACGAGCAGATTCTATATCAATTGCCATTTCAGCTAATTTAAATTGTGAGTTTTGGAATTTAGCAATAGGTCTTCCAAATTGGTTTCTTTCTTTAACGTATTTGATTGCTTTATCAAGAGCACCTTCAGCTATACCTAAAGCTTGAGCAGCGATACCAATTCTACCACCGTCAAGAGTTTGCATAGCGTATTTGAAGCCTTTGCCTTCTTCACCAAGTAAGTTTTCTTTTGGAACTTTACAATCTCTAAAGATTAATTCCATTGTTGAAGAACCTTTGATACCCATTTTATCTTCTGTAGTACCAAAATCGAATCCTTCCATTCCTTTTTCAACTATAAATGCTGAGATTCCTCTTGTTCCTTGTTCTTTATCTGTCATAGCAAATACAACGTATGTATCAGCATATCCAGCATTTGTTATAAAGATTTTTGAACCGTTAAGTATATAATTGTCACCATCAAGTTTTGCAACAGTTTTTTGTCCTGAAGCATCTGTACCAGCATCTGGTTCTGTAAGAGCGAATGCTCCAAGTTTTTCACCTGATGCAAGTGGTGTTAAATATTTTTCTTTTTGTTCATCTGTACCAAATTTGTTAATACAATCAGCGCATAGTGATGTGTGAGCTGAAACGATAACACCTGTAGTAGCACAAACTTTAGAAAGTTCTTCTACAGCAAGAACATATGTAAGTGTATCTAGTCCAATTCCGCCGTATTCTTCATCAAAAGGAATACCAAAGAATCCTAACTCTTGCATTTTTGCAACGTTTTCTTCTGGGAACATGTGTTTTTCATCAACTTCTATAGCCATTGGAGCTACTTCTTTTTGAGCGAAGTCTCTAAACATGTCTCTCATTTCTAATTGTTCTTCTGTTAACTTATACATAATTTTCTCCTTATAAAACTTTTTAGAATAATCTTATTTGATATATTCTTAACTAACTCTTATGTTATTATATTAACAATCATTTGGACAATTGTCAAGTCTTATTTTGATATTTTTTGAAAATTACCTTAATTTTAAGCTTATTCATAAAATTGTTGTGCTTTCTTTCACTATATATATAATATAAAACTATATATTATTTAATATATAGTCTATTTATTGACAATTTATGAATATTTATTAGATATTTACGTATATTTTCAAAAATACATCGCTTCACTTGACCTTCAGTATAAATCATATCACAAAAAATATGAATGTCAAACGTTTCCTAGTGGAATAGATAACATTTCACATAAAAAAACCTTATACCGCTACAATGTTACAATTGCAATACTTTGATAATTTTTAGTTATCAAAAATATTTTTGAAAACATTTTTACAAACTTAAAAACTTATGATATAATCTAGGTATAAATATTAAACGATATTTAATACATAATTTTTCAGGAGGTTTAAATGAATAATTATAACGCAATATCAGAAGATGTTATCCAACAAATTAAAGATGCCGTTTCTGGCAAAGTATATGTTGGAGATGAAGTTAACGAAGACTTTTTCCATGATGAGATGCCAATTTATGGAGAAGGCTATCCAGACTGTTTAGTTGATGCTCAATCTGCAGAAGATGTAGCAGCTATTATGAAAATCTGTAACGAAAACAAAGTTCCAGTTATAGCAAGAGGAGCTGGTACTGGTCTTACAGGTGCAGGTGTTGCTATCAAAAAGGGCGTTATGATCAACATGCAAACAATGAACAAAATTCTAGATTATGATGTTGATAATATGGTTGTTAGAGTACAACCTGGTGTTTTATTAAACGATTTAGCTGAAGATTGCTTATCTAAAGGTTACCTATACCCACCTGACCCAGGTGAAAAATTTGCAACTCTTGGTGGTAACGTAGCAACTAACGCTGGTGGTATGCGTGCTGTTAAATATGGTACAACTAGAGATTATGTTAGAGCTATGCAAGTTGTCCTACCAAATGGTGAAATCACAAACTTTGGTGCTGTTATTTCTAAATCTTCTACAGGTTATTCACTAAAAGACCTTATGATTGGTTCTGAAGGTACACTTGGAATAATCACAGAATTAACCCTAAAAATAGTTCCAGCTCCAAAGACAACAATTTCTCTAATAGTTCCATTTGAAGACTTAAACAGCTGTATAGGAACAGTTCCAAAACTATTCCAAGCTAATTTAAACCCACAAGCTATAGAATTTATGGAAAGAAAGATCGTTCTTGCTTCTGAAAAATACATCGGCAAAGAAACTTTCCCTAAAAACATAGATGGTACAGATGTAAATGCCTACCTACTTATCACATTTGATGGTGATGATGAAGATGGTATCTACGATACAATGGAAAGAGCTGCAGAAGTTCTTACAGAAAACGGTGCAATAGACGTACTTGTTGCTGATACTCCAGCACAACTTAAAGAAGCATGGGCTGCTAGAAGTTCCTTCCTTGAAGCTATCGAATCTCAATACAAACTACTTGACGAATGTGACGTTGTAGTTCCAATCACAAAGATTGCAGAATATGTTGAGTTTGTAAATGAAACTGCAGAAGAATATATGTTTGATGTTCAAAGCTTCGGTCACGCTGGTGATGGAAACCTACACATCTACACATTATCTAACGAAGAAGAAAAATTAGACCAATTCAAAGACGAAGTTCACGAATTCATGCTAATAATCTACAAGAAAGCATACGACCTTGGTGGTAAACTATCAGGTGAACACGGTGTTGGTGCTGGTAAACTTCAATATCTAAAAGAATTTGAAGGTGGACTAAATACAGACCTAATGAGAGGAATCAAGAAAGTATTTGACCCTAACATGATTCTTAACCCAGATAAGGTTATAGGAATTAACTAATTAATTAACAAAAAATAAAGGAGTAGCAATGAATTACTTAAAAGAGTTCGTTATACTTTGCGTTTGCCTATTCCTAGGTGTTGTAACTAGACACATTATAAACTTTCCTATACCAGAAGCAGTTTATGGTATGATTTACCTTTTCATATCATTAAACTTTAAGATTTTAAAACCTGAAGATGTTAAACAAACCTCAGACGGCATATTAAAAAACCTAGCCTTCCTCTTTGTTCCAGTTGGCGTTGGAATTATGGCAAATCTCGATGTTATCGCAGGTAGAATTCCAAAATTCCTAATTCTAACAATAATTGGAACAGCCCTTACCATGGGGCTAACTGGAATTATCGTCCAAACCCTACAAAGGAGGAAGAAATAATGTTTGATAACCAATATTTTGGAATAATCTTATCCTTCGCTGCTTACGAAATAGGAAAATGGATTAATAGCAAAGTTAAAAACCCACTTGCCAACCCACTTCTAATAGCAATCCTTTTAATTATTGGATTTCTATCAGTTACAGGTATCCCTTATGAACAATATAAAAAAGGTGGGGATATAATTGCATTTTTCATTGCTCCTGCTACAGTTGCTATGATTCTAGACTTATACGCTAACCTAGATTCACTAAAGGCAAATTTAGTTCCTATCTTAGTTGGTGTTCTAATAGGTTCAATATTCTCAATGACCCTAGCACTTTTCTTATCCAAAGCCTTCGGTTTTGATAAAGAAATCATAACATCAATGGTGCCTCAATCAATAACAACAGCCATAGCTATCTCTCTAACAGAAGAATACAATGGTATTGTAGCTCTAACTGCTATGATTGTAGTATTTAGAGGAGTAATCGGTGCTTCTATGGCGCCAGCAATTATGAAAATATGTAAAATAAAAGACCCAGTTGCTCAAGGTGTGGCTATAGGAACAGCTTCCCACGCTGTTGGTACTAGCCAAGCTAGACAAATGGGTGAAATACAAGGAGCTATGTCAGGATTATCTATTGCGGTTGCAGGAATCGTTACAGTTTTCCTAATGCCACTTGCAATGGCACTTCTAAACCTAGTTGCTTAAAATAAAGTCGCCAAATATCTTGGCGGCTTTTATTATGCTAAATTATTGAAATAATTACAAGTTTGTGTATAGTTTTTTCAAGTAGGTTAAAAAGGAGGATTTTGTTTTGGAAGAATTTTATACCATAGGCAAAGTTTCCAAACTATGTAATATAGCGACCGAGACATTGAGATACTATGACAAGATAGGTTTATTTTGCCCTGATTATAGGGACAATGATACAGGATATAGGTACTACACAAAAGATAGCCTAAATACTTTATTAATCATAAGAAGGCTTAGAAACCTTGGTTTTTCTATAGAAGCACTTAAAAATACCCTAGAAACAGATTCTTTTGATAATCTAGAGATGTTAATCGAAGAAAAGTCTAAGCAATATTACGAGCAAATTCAAATTCTACAAGCTAGGAAAGTCGCTTGTGACATAGCCATCACTAGATTTGCCAGAGCAAAACGCACCAAGGATATAATCAAAGAAAACAATCTTTCAAAGATTGATTTTCCAATAGAAGTCGAATACATAGAAGAAAATCCAGTTGTTTATTCAAGAAAGATCATGAAAAAATACATCCACTCTGACATAACCCTTTCAAGGTGGATAGATATATACGAAAAATGCACAGAAAACGGACTTGAGATGATGGGTTCAATTCTTGTTATCTTTCACTCCAAACCCCTTGACCAGTTCTTAGCCAAAGACTGCGATGTGGAATTTGCCATGCAAGTAACTAGTCTTGAGGCTGGTAGGCTTGATAAAAGAGTCACTAGAACTTGGGGTGGATTCGAGGCTGCTAGTTCTTATTATGTTGGAGATTACAAGGAAATAATGAACAAACTAGTTCAAATGCTCCAATGGATCAATCAAAATGGATACAAGGTAAATGGTCCCATAGTAGAAGAGTTCTTGATATCTCCCCTAGATGTTAGAAATTCCGATGAACACGTTACAAAAATTATCATTCCTATAGAAAAAAGAAGTAAATAAACGCATATATTTTTAAATTTGCATAGAAAAAGCAGGCTAGATAATAGCCTGCTCTTTTAATATTCTAGTCTAATTCTAGTGAGTTTTCCCATAGACCGTGGATGTTGCAGTAGCTTAGTGCGTAGAAAGTACCTTTCTTTTCTGTTTTGATTACGCCTGATGCACATGGTTCAGAGAAGATATCATCTTCGCCGTGAGCAGCATATTGATATGATCCAACTTCTACTGGGAATTTGCCATCTTCAGCCTTGAAGAATACTTTAATCCAAGCGATGTGGTGTTCAAGTGTGTTAGGATGTTCAATTTCCTTACCAACTCTTGCGTTAACTCTTATTTTACCATCTTCAAGTCTTTCAACTTCTAATTCTGGTACGTGTTTTTCAGCTTTCCAATCACCTGATTGTACAGTTTCAGTTAATTTTGTCATATTTTTACCTCCATATGATCATATGTTGTCTACATTATAACTTATACCCAATATTTTAAAAATTATAGCCTATACATCAAAGTTCTTCGAATTTTTTAGATACTTGCTCTCCTGTTTCCATATCCTTTATAGAAACTTCTCTCTTGTTTAGCTCGTCTTCTCCTAAGATTATTACCTTTCTCGCTCCTAATTTGTCAGCGTAGGTCATCTTCTTCTTAAACTTGCCACTTTCTAGGTAAATATCTACGCTCTTGCCCTCATCTCTAAGTTTGTTTAAAACTTCAATTGCATATTCGTTGATAGATTCATCCATTGGAATAACTAGGATTTCTGTAAGACTTATTGCCATTTTATCTATCAAACCTAGCTCTTGAAGTTGGAAGAATAATCTTGTGATTCCAATAGACATACCTACTCCAGGAAGCTTTTGTTTGGTGAAGTTGCTCGCCAAGTTCTCATATCTTCCACCTGAGCAAACTGATCCGATTTTTTCGTAGCCATTTATAAATGTTTCATAGACTGTAGATGTGTAATAATCAAGACCCCTTGTTATAGCAAGATCAATTTTAATATTGTCATCTGGTATTCCTAGATCAACCATATACCTATAGACCTTGTTTAGCTCTTCAACTCCCTCAAGGAAAAGCTCATCATCAGAAAAATCAAAGAGTTTATATAAAAGCTCGCTATTAGAATCACTATTTTCGATAAAATCTACTATAGTTTTTGCTGTTTTCTTATCAGTAAGCTTAGTAAGCTCTTCAAAAGTATTTTCTATACCAATTTTATCTTTCTTGTCTATTGTCCTTAGTACATCTGTAGAATCTTCTATACCTAGGCTTCTAAAAAAGCCATTTAAAAGCTTTCTGTTATTTATCTTGAAAGTTATTTCTGGAAAATCTAGCTTGGTGAAGATTTCATATATAACCCTAGGCAAAAGTGCGTCATTATAAATAGAAAGACTATTGTGGCCGATGATGTCAATATCACATTGGTAGAACTCCCTGTATCTACCCTTTTGATTTCTCTCGCCCCTGTATACTTTTCCTATGTGGTAGCGTTTGAAAGGGAAGTTTAAATCTTGGAAGTGTTCAGAAACGTATCTTGCCAAAGGAACTGTTAGGTCAAATCTAAGGCTCATATCCTTTGAATCAGAGGCAATCTCATAGATCTGCTTTTCTGTTTCCCCGCCACCCTTAGCAAAAAGAATCTCGTTTTTTTCAATAACTGGCGTATCAATTGGCATAAATTGATATTTTTTGTAAGTATCTTCAATTATTTGTTTGATGTTATCAAATACTAATTGCTCTTTAGGTAAAAGCTCCATTACCCCAGCAATCGTAGATGGTTTTACAATTTTCATTTCGTCCTCTTTCTTATTTCTTTACTATAATAAATTATACGATATTTCCACCAATAAAAAAAGTCCCAAGCTTGGGACAATTAGTTAATATTGATAAGGGAACCTAAATCGACAAGTTCTGTCTCAGGGTAGATTATATCTATGTTTTCTCTCTCACACTCTTTTTTAATCAAATCATAGGACTTGTGTTTTCTAATATCTCCTGTAAAAATTAGCTCATCTCCGATGAGCCCACAAGTTCCACCTATAAAACCCTTGTCAAAGCCATCTAATTTAATAATATCCTCTGATAAAAGAATCACCCTAACCTTATCCTTCAAAGCCTTATAGATTCCATAATCTGCAGTCAAAATACTTTCTTTTAAAACAATAGTAGAGCACCTTGTATAGCCTTGCTTTACAGGAAGATGGCTGATTTTATTATCCTTAAAATATTTCTCGACAGTTTTTTCTGTATGATCGTTGTGGATATAATAATCCTTGAATTTTACTATATTATAGATAGCATCTTGGGGATATTTCCTTGAAACTTCTTCTCCCCTAATTATATTTTTATGGGATAGGTTTTCTTTATAATAATCATAAACTTCACTCGCTACTACAATATCATCTTTATCCAAAGGGAAAATTGAAAGGTCCGGATGATCGGCTATCCTAAGGTCAAGATTTGCATTTTCAGTAGTTTTTATATATGAAATATTATTTTCTTCTAGAAAATTGAAAAACGCTTCATTCGCCTTAAAACTTACAACTAGCATATATCCTCCTAAAATTTCTCACAAAAAAAGCTCTCCGTAGAGAGCGAAATTGGAGGCGCCACTCAGATTTGAACTGAGGGTAAAGGTGTTGCAGACCTCTGCCTTACCACTTGGCTATGGCGCCAAAAAATAATGGAGCGGATGACGAGATTCGAACTCGCGACCCTCGCCTTGGCAAGGCGATGCTCTACCACTGAGCCACATCCGCACATTTATTATTATATTACTTTTTTTACGATTTGCAAAGTTTTTTTAATATTTTATTTATTTATCCTATCCATTTGTAAAATATATATTAACAAAATATCTTCTGGTGCCCAGAGGCGGAATCGAACCACCGACACGGGGATTTTCAGTCCCCTGCTCTACCGACTGAGCTATCTGGGCGTGTCAGTTACCTTTATATATTATCATTATTTTAATATCTTGTCAATTAATTTATAAAAAAGAGCCTTGCTCTACTAAATCAATAGTTTTGCAAAGCTCAGGCTGTTGACAAAGTGACAAAATCCAAAAGGAAGCGTTCCATTCGGAAGAAATTTCAAGAAATTCAAATCGAAATAATACGTCCGTAAATCGCACTGTTTGAGCATTGGCGAGTTTGCGGTTTCCGGTATTATGAGATTTAGAATCTCTAAATTTCTGTAGCTTAGTAAGCGTTTTTGGATTTAGTCTACGCTCTGCGCTTTGCAAAGCTCTGTATATTTTATTTCACAAGCGTAAATACTTCGCCCTTCCATTGATTTTGATCTGGAATATTTATTGATTTGCCGACATCTACCTTTCCTTTTAGGTCCTTATTCTTGTTGAAAGCATCTAAATTAAGGTAGAAATTAACTCCATCATTTGTCCATGTCCCAGTAAAAATTTCGTTAAACTCTTGTTGGTATCTCGCACTTCCATTTTCATATAGAGTAAGGATTGAGTTTTCATTAGATAGGTACTCATTTGCAATCCCATCTGTCCTAACCCTGTAGGCTGATATATCAGGATCAAACTTTTCTGTGTAAGTTTTATCCTTACCAGTTTTGATTTCCTTTAGGATTTCATCTACACTATAGAAGGCATTGTAAGGTAAGGATTCTCTTTTAGTCGACCCTTCCTTGGTAAACTTGTGACTTACATTTTGATAGAGCATATCCATATAGGAATACAAATTATCTGAACCTATTGTCACATCAGAAAAGTCTACTGCATTGTAGAAGGTGAATTTGCCCTTGTGGCCCTCGATATCCTCTGAAACTGTTATTTCATATAAGAGATATAGTTCATTGCCCGAATTTTCCTTGTAGGATAAAAGTTCGCCAACATATTTAGCATCGCTTAGGCTAACTCCATTTGGTAGGGACATTTTCGCAATTTTCCCCTTGGCTGCATCTTTTAGGCTAGCCAAATCTTCTTCTGATAAATCGCTAACATCTGCTAAAAAGCTAGGAACATCATCTATGGTTATGTCTTTTTCTGTAGTTGAAACTTTTTTGCCATAATTTTGTGAAAGTGTGTCATTGTCTGCTTCCACTTTTAGCTTTATAGTATCTCCCTTTTGGATTTTACTCTCCTTATCATCTGATACATCTACAAAATTCATCTCTTCTGGAGCATCATCTTTGACCTTGATATTAAGGTAATTATTTGGATAAATTCCTTCTACGCTGACATCAACGTAGTCAAATGGGTCAAACTCGCCCACTTCATCTAGGCCTTCTATACTTACAGTCTCACTTTGAGGGTCAACAAATTCTATCTTGTATTTTTCCTCAACGTCTAGTTTTTGATCTTCTGGGATAGTATAAGTAACTGTTAAGTCATCTCCATTTGCTATATTTTCATACTTATCAAGCTCTGCGGGAGCCATATTTTCAATTATTTCTGCCAAATATTCGTCATAAGGTTCGTCTTTATTAGAAGTAGCTCTGCTTGCAATTTTCCCCTTATTATCAGCTAGAAACTTATCCTTATCAAAAACAAGATTTGCCGTGGCAAAACCATCTACCCCTTCTAGTTCTATATCATAATAATAGGACACATCTATCTTTTGAGGTCTGGACTTAACATATTTGTAGGAGAAAATACCTAAAAGAATGACTAAGAGGATAAGAATAATATTTCTCAATCCCCTATTTGAACCCTTAGCTTTTGTACTATCTTCTACTTCCTTATCGAAAGTTTCTTCCTCTACATAATCTACATTTTCATCATCTTCGATTATTTCCTGATCTTCGTAGGAAAAGTTATCTTCATTTTGGTTTATCTCGTCTTTATCTAATATTTCTGTATCGGATTGTTTTTCTTCTGCTAGATCTTTTTCGTAGAAATCTTTACTTCTATCTACCTTAGTTCCGCAATTGGTGCAGAATCTCGCATCATCATCCAGAGGATGACCACATTTTCTACAACGCATATCTCCTCCTAAAATCCAAACATGTTATTTTCCAAGTATTGAGAGATTTCTTCTACCATAGCTCCCAAGCCTCCTGTAAGTGGGCCTGCTGCCACACTTGCTACTATTAAAAATACAAGTGGGAATAGGATAAGCGCCAAGGTTGCAGCCTTTGGTATTCCATCTTCCCTAAATCTCCTGCTTGCAAAAAGGCTTGAAATTGTATTTGGCAAGCTCAAAAATGTAGCTAGGAAAAATATTGGAAATCCTAAAGCTGTAAACAAGGATAAAACAATGGCCAAAAGCTTGACTGGTATTGTATAAATCGCCCTAAGTGAACCAATGGCAAATGATGATTGCATTTCTTTAGTATTTGTAAATACTGCTGTTCCTATATAATAAAGAAGGGCAACTAAAACAGATAAAACTATTGAAGATATAGTTATTACGAAAAATACCTTAATTAGTGGAAATGGCTTATCTGTAAATATTCCAATACTGCCAACTGCCTTATTTGCCTTTGACGCATAAATCATTGCAAAAATAGAAGATATAATTCCATTTATCAAATATATTATAAAAGATGACTTATAATCAAGACTTGTAATGAGACTTCCACCTTCGCTATAAGGCTTGATAAAGGCATTCCAACCCTTCTTGGTGAGATTTTTAACTATATCTTTGAAATCATTCATGCTTTCCTTAGCCTTATCAGCATCGAAATTCATCTTGCTATCAAAATTAGAAGAAGGTCTCTCAGTATTTTCCCTATCGATCTTTTCCTCATTTAAAAGTTCTTCTTTAATCTCGTTATAATCAATCTTTTCAGTAGGTTTTTCTATAGACTCTTCAAAAGTTTCATCATTATAAGAAACATCCTCTACCTTGTAATCTTCACTTAATGTGCTTTTATCATAAGAAGAATCTGTACTTACATCTTTTTTGTTAGATGCAAACTGATTTTCATTTTTAGCCTTCCTCTGCCTTTCAAGTTGAGCTTCTATACAATCACAAACACTATCATCAGCCAACTCTTTGCCGCAATACTTGCAATATTTCATAATAACACCTCCCTAATAGTATCTATATATTTAATATTATATTGAAATTAAATTATTGTCAAAATTATATACAAATCTACCATAAAAAAGTATTGACATTAGAATAATTCTGCCATAATCTCGAATAAATCCATATACAACTTTGCTCAAATATTAGGTTCCTCAAGTAAGAAGTTGCTATTAACTCTAGCCATGTATTGACTCTTCTTGCTATAAATCTTCTTTCAATTTCCTCTTCCAAGCTTTTAGCCTTTAAGACTATCTTATTTTTAAAAATAGTATAAAAACACTTATGATAAAGATTCTTTACTAAAATTCATACTTTAAAAATAAATAAACTCACCACTTAAATCTTAGAATAATAGTTAATTATAAAAATCGGTCCTAGTATAACTGGACTTAACACCGAAATTTAGAATACAGTTGTAGGTTTTTTATTGAATAGTGCACAAAACTTTAAGACAAAATTAAGCGGAATGTCAACTGTTGATTACAGATTACATTCCGCTTAAAATATTATTAAGTTATTCCTGTTTACGACTTCAGGTCAGTTTTAGACTTAAATTTTTTAGTCAAGTTCTAGTTGACCTGTGTATAGTTGCCAGTAGGTTCCCTTTTCTTCCATCAATTTATCGTGGTTACCACGTTCTATTATTCTTCCGTCTTCCATTACCATGATTACGTCAGAGTTTTGGATGGTGGATAGTCTGTGAGCTATTACTATTGATGTTGAACCTGTCATTAGATTATCCATAGCTTCTGTTACTTCTAGTTCTGTAGATGTGTCTATAGAGCTTGTGGCTTCGTCTAATATTAGCATTGGTGGTTCGGCTATTGCAGCTCTTGATATTGATATAAGTTGGTTTTGACCATCTGATAGGGATGATCCATCGCCATGTATTTTAGTATCGTAGCCTTCAGGGAGTCTTTTGATGAAGGAATTTGCTCCTGATAGTCTAGCTGCTGAGGATATTTCTTCATCGCTTGCAGATAGATTTCCATATCTGATGTTTCCTTCTATAGAATCTGTAAATAGGTTTACTTCTTGTAATACCATACCAAAGGCTTTTCTTAGGGCATCTTTCTTGATGTGTTTGATATTTATTCCGTCAACTTCTATTACACCATCGTCTATCTCATAGAATCTTGTTATGACGTTTGTAATTGTGGTCTTGCCTGCACCGGTTGATCCAACGAAGGCGATTTTTTCACCTGGATCTGCGTAGAACGAAATGTCTTTTAGGATTTGGTTTTTGCCATCATAGGAGAAGTCTACATTTTTAAATTCAAGTCTACCTTCTAGTATCTTGTATTTTACTTCGCCATCTTCTTCCCATTTCCAAGCATATCTACCGCTCATTGATTCGTGTTCTACTATAGTTCCGTCTCTTTTGACAATTGCATTTACAAGGTCAATATAGCCTGTGTCGATTTCTTCTTCCATATCGATTATTTCAAATATCCTATCAGCTCCTGCTAGGGCTTGGAAGATTGCGTTTGCTTGTTGGGAAATATTTACTATTGGGTTTTGTATTTGTCTAATGTTTGATAGAAAAGCAGCTAGAACTCCTACTGTGATATTTCCTTTTATTGTTAGGTAAACTCCAAGGACAGTAATTAGAGCATATAGAATGTTTACTGAGTTTTGCAAGAAAGGCATGATTTTTCCTGCATTTATTGTAGCATCAGCGAAGGCTTCTCTTAAGTTTTGAGATTTCTTTACAAATTCATTTTCTGCATAGTCTTCTCTTGAAAATACCTTGACTACCTTTTGACCAGATAGCATTTCTTCGTTAAAACCATGTAGGTCAGCTACCTTGGCTTGGGCGCTTGCAAAGAATTTTCCAGTTCTCATTACTATCTTTGATAGGATTGGAATCATTATTGCAAGTCCTACTAGCATGGCAAGTGTTAGACTGAAGTTTAGTCTAAACATTACAACTATTGTTCCTACAAACATTAGTAAAGACCTAATTATCGTTGGAACTGTGTTTGCCAAAGCTTGGGATAATACGTCAGTATCGTTTGTGAACCTACTCATGATCTCCCCGTGTTGGTTAGTATCAAAAAAGCTAACTGGTAGGTCTTGGATTTTGGCAAAGAGCTCGTTTCTGATGTTTCTTATTGATCTTTCTCCTACTCTTACCATAAGTCTTGAGTAGATTAAAGATGTTAGGGCAGATACAAAATAGATTAGTCCCATTTTGATTACTGCATTTTTTAGGCCGCTAACGTCAGCTTTTAGGATGTAGTTATCTATAATAGGTCTTAGCATATTGACACCCCATATTTGAGTTAAGGTTGATACTATTACTCCTATTATAATTACTGCCATTTGCCATTTATAACGAAAAAGATAGCCCAATAGTCGACCTATTGATTTAAAGGACATTTTGCTTTTATCTTTTTGTGATGAAAGTTTATTAGTCATTGTCGCTACCTCCTTGTTGTTGAATATCATAAGTCATTCTGTAGTTGGCATTTCTTTGGTAAAGCTCATCGTGAGTTCCAATATCGGCAATCTTTCCCTCGTCCATGACTATGATTCTGTCTGCTTGTTTGAAGGATGAAACCCTTTGTGAGATTATAATCTTGGTTAATCCCTTTAGATTTTCGTTTATTCCCTCCATAATAGCTGTTTCTGTCTTTGTATCAACAGCTGAAGTTGAGTTGTCTAAGATTAGGATTTTTGGATTTTTAAGTAAAGATCTTGCTATGGTTAGTCTTTGCCTTTGACCACCTGATACACCACTTCCCCCTTGACCTAAGATAGATTCGTAGCTATCGTGTCTTTGCCTTACAAAATCATCTGCTTGGGCAATAGTTGCAGCAAGTTTTATTTCTTCTTCGCTGGCATCTGGATTTCCCCAACGAAGGTTGTCAGCAATAGTTCCTGAAAATAGAGTGTTTTTTTGTAGTACAATAGTTACTGCATCTCTTAGGGTTTGTAGGTCGTATTCTTTTACGTCATGGCCTCCAACTTTGAGACTTCCCTTACTTATATCATATAGCCTTGGAATAAGTTGAACTAGGGTTGACTTGGCTGAACCTGTTGGTCCAAGTATACCAATAGACTCCCCACTTTTTATGTGAAGGTTTATATCTTCTAGCTGGTAGGTGTCATATCCTTCTTCGTAAGTAAAGGATACATTGTCAAAATCAATTGATCCATCTTCTAATTCTAGTCCTTCTACCTTGTCATCATTATCCATAGAAGGCTCTCTCGAGATAACTTCTACCACACGAGTAACCCCTGGAGATGCTGACATAAACATTGTAAGAACCATGCTTAGTCCAATAAATGATCCTAAAAGCATTATGGCATACATATTAAAGGAAATTAAATCTCCTACTCCAAGTCTTCCCTCTATGATTTCTATTCCACCAAAATAGGTTAATCCTACAAATGTTCCAAATAGAATAAAGTTTGCTATCGGAAAAATATATGACATTGGACCTTGTGATCCATCAGCTAATTTAAACATCTTGTCATTTTGGATACCAAACTTATCTAGTTCATATCTTTTTCTAACGAAAGCCTTGATAACTCTCATATTGTTTAAGTTTTCTTCTATAACCAAGTTTAGATTATCGTATTGGAAACGAGCTTGTCTAAATTTTGGTATAGCATAGGTTGTTACTAACATCAAGGCTATAAATAAAATTGGTACAGCCACTAGGAATATCAAAGATAATTTTGAACTTGCTTTGAAGGCAAGCACAAATGAAACTACTGCCATCACAACAGTCTTTATGACAAATCTAGTTGAAACAAACATAGATTGAGATAGTTGTTGCATATCTGATGTTAGTCTTGTAAGTAATGATGGTACTCCAAAATATTCCAAGTCCTCAAAAGAAAATCTTTGGATATTTTTATACTGAGCCTCTCTTGCATTGGCAGCAAGCCCTGTTGATGTAAGACCTGCATGTTTTGACGCTTGAACTCCACAATACATGGTGATGATGGATAAAACCACCATGAATAGTCCATACTTCAAAGCAAGATTCAAGTCTTTTTCATAGACTGCAGTATTTAAAGTTACACCCATCATCATAGGTATCAAAAGCTCTAGGATAGTTTCAATAGCTGTAAACACTTGTGAAGTCATCCTATTTTTTTTGTATTCGCCAAGGTAGCATTTCATATATGAAAAGGCCTTGTTGAATTCTTTAATACTATTCATATATCCTCCTTTTTAAAATTTTCGCTAATAGATTCCACCAAAAGTTCCATGTCTTTGGTGATTCTTTTAACATTGTCCTCTCCCAAACTCTCATACATTCTTCTATTCGCCTCATCTAAAGGAATGAGAATTTCATCTCTTCTTTCTCTTCCCTTATCAGTCAGAAAAAGATTTTTTGCTCTCTTGTCTTTTTCATCTGTCATAAGCTTGACATAACCTTTTTCCTTGAGGTTCATAATAGCACTATTCATAGTCTGTTTGGGAACTTTGAACTTGTTACATAAATTTTTCTGTTTTACTTTTTCAGTCATTCCTACATGGATAAGAATGACACTTTCTAAATCATTTAATCCATAAAAGCTCGCTCTTTCCCTATTTAAGCCATTCGCTTTTCTTAATAGTGAAAAGATATTGAGCATGGATTTTAGTTTCTTATCCATATTTTTCTCCTTTTTTTCTGGATACTTCACATATTATAGTCCGAATTAGGACTTTGTCAAGTGAAAAATCAGACTTGTATTGTATAATATAGCCGAGGTGTAAGATGATAAAATATTTACAAGAAGAAAAAATAGACGAAAATTTAATTAAACAATTAGAAGAATATAGAAAAAATCACGGTTTAGCTAACAATGACAGGGTTATAAAACCTGAGTACAAATATTACGGTAAAGAAGTTTTGGAACAAGCTATAGCAGCTTTACTAGCAGGAAAAAACATCCTTTTAACAGGGGCGAAGGCTACAGGAAAGAACGTTCTTTCATCAAATCTTTCCTATCTTTTCCAAAGACCAACCTACAATGTATCTTTCCATGTTAATACTGACTCTGCTTCCCTAATCGGTGCAGATACTTTCAAAAATGGAGAGGTTGTTTTTAGAAAAGGACCTATAACAGAGGCTGCTGAAAATGGGGGGTTCGCAATCCTTGATGAGATAAATATGGCAAAAAACGAAGCTATTTCTGTTCTCCATGCGACTCTTGACCATAGAAGAATCATAGATTTGTCTGGTTATGACAAGATTGCTCTTGATCCAAACACAAGATTTATAGCAACTATGAACTACGGCTATGTTGGAACTCGTGAGTTAAACGAGGCTCTATCATCAAGATTTATGATTATAAATGTGCCAAATATTACTAGCGATAACCTAGATAAGCTCTTGGCTGACAACTTCCCAACTCTAAAGGAAAAATACAGAAAAGCCTTTATAGACTTATTTATTAGCCTACAGACAAAGAGCGAAAACAATGAGATTTCAACCAAATCTGTCGACCTTCGTGGATTAATCGGTGCGATTGAGACAATTAAGATTGGACTTTCTCCTTACCAAGCTCTAATGATGGGTCTTGTTAACAAATCATTTGACGAGTTCGAAAGACAAATAGTTTTAGATACTCTAAAGAGCAAGATTCCAACAGATATAACTGAGAGTGTATTTGATGAATGATCAATTAGAAAAAATTAGACAATACAACATAATCTGGGATTTTGCCAAGAATTATAAGTTTTTACCTAAGAAATCTTATCCTATGGATAATATCTACCTAAACATGATAACAGGCTATAAGATAAAGGCTTTTGATTTCAAAATCCTGGATTCCTTTTTTTCCTATATAAAAAAGGACAATATGTTTTATGATGATTTTAAGTTTATGGCAGAAATCCTCATGGAAGATATTTCCTATAAGGAAATCTCCAAGGATAATTTGGTAATAGAAGAACTTAGGAAAAAACACGCCAGAGATATAATGGCAAAATATCAAGTTCACGAACCAAACAACCTAACAGAACAAATAGAAAAAGCCTATTACGGCAAAATCTTAGGTCGTCCTATCACTGAAGGGAAACTTTTTAGAGATATATATAAGGCTTTATTTAGTATAAATACTACAGAAACTACAGAGCTTATAGATAAACTAAATGAGTTTTTTGAAAATTATTTTCGTTTTGATAGGTCAGCTAAGGACCGTGATACCTTCAAGGAAATGGTTAAGGAAAATAAACCCAAAGAATTTGATAAGGATAATGAAGCGGATGATAAAAACGCTGAGTATACTGATGAATACATCAACGATCAGTTTGGTATAGGATCGGCTGAGTTTACTGGAAATATCTATCTTGCTGAGAAAAAAGAAGACAACAACAAAAACTTGATGTTTTTAAATAAGGGTGAGGATACCTACCACTCTTCTTCTGAGTTCATCGAAGATTTCTATGGCCTGTCAATCCTTCCAGAAGAAAAAGTAAATGCCCTTGAACATAAATTAGCAAAAGGAATCCACTCCGGCAAGAGATTATATTTTACTAGAGGAGAATATTCTACCAAAGCAAATGCTAGGTTTTATAAAAAAGGAAGAAAGGAACAAGCTGAAAAAAACGAAGCCTATATCAAGGAAAATATGGCTATCAACAACAGGTCCATAAACGAGCTTACCTTATCAATTAAAAACTCCATAGCAAATTTCCTATACTATAATGAAGTATACAAAAACTATGGAGCCATTGATTCGACTAAGGCATGGAGAGCCGGCGTCCTTCACGATTATGATGTTTTTATAAATGAAGAAAGTGAAGATATAACAAAGTTTAAGGTTGATCTAATCCTCGATGGATCTGCTAGTCAAATCGGCCGCCAAGCCATGGTTGCGAACGAAGCCTACATCATAGCAAAGGCTATGGATGCTCTTAATATTCCAATAAGGATAATGAGCTTTTCAACCCTAAGAGACTTTACAGTATTTAATCTTTATAGGGACTATGACGAGAAAAATAATAACGATGAAATATTTAACTTCTTCGCATCTGGTTCTAATAGAGACGGCCTTGCCTTTAAAACTATCCACGAACTAATAGAAAAAGATGATGAAAGTACAAAAAATATTGTCATCGTCCTATCTGACGGCAAACCTCACGATGAGAGAAGTAATATCAATACCATAAAGCTTTTAGATAAGGACCAATATGTAGACGATAATGCTGTAAAAGATACCGCCAAAGAAGTTAGAAAAATAAAGGAAGATAACATTTCAATCTTAGGCGTCTTTACTGGAGAAGAAGAAGATGTGGAAAATGCCAAGCTAATCTATAACACTGACTTCTGTAGGATAACCAACCTAGAAAACTTCTCCAAAATCGTATCAATCTTTATGAAAAATCAAATACTCCAATAAGCAGGAATTATCTTGCTTAGAGTGTAGACAAAATCCAAAAACGCTTACCCAACTACAGAAATTTAGAAATTCTAAATCTCATAATACTGTAAATCGCAAACTCGCTAATGCTCAAACAGTGCGATTTACGGACGCATTATTTCGATTCGAATTTCTTAAAATTTCTTCCGAATGGAACGCTTCCTTTTTGGATTTTGTCACTTTGTAAACAGTCTGAGCAGGAATTATCCTGCTTTTTTATAAAAAAACCAGTCACATGGACTGGTGTTTCTATTTATTTAACTTTCTTCTCTTATATTTATGGTAGAGTCTGTTTACCATATCCATTACCTCTGGGATTCTTGCTAAAAGGATTAAGAATCCATAAACAAGCATAGCAAGGAATATCGCTACAAATAAAGCGACTACCCTTGGAGCAACTCCTGCCAAGGCCTTGTTAGTAAAGTAAGCAACAAGAGCCATCACAACTGTAGCTAAGGAAATTTTCACCAAGGAAATGAGGGATGATTTGAAATTAAAGCTTCCAAATTTCTTCCTAAATTGGAAAAGCATTAGAACTGTACCAACGGCAGTAGATAACACTGTCGCATAAGCAAGTCCCTCTATTCCGAAAAACTTAATCATAATCAAGTTAAATATCACATTTAAAAATTGTTGGATAAGAACAACTATAACTGGTGTCTTTGAATCTCCAACAGCATAAAATCCTCTATCAACAACATCTACTATTGATTGGAAGATGTTATTTGGAGCGTAAGCTGTAAGTAAAGCTGCAACTATTATCGTATCATTTCTTGTAAAGGCATTTCTCTCAAAAACAACTCCTATGATAGGTTCTGATAAAACTGCCATTCCGATACTTGCAGGGATTATCAAAAGCATAGTTGATACGACAGATGAGCTAATTCTTTCTTTCATCTGTTCGATTTTTCCTAGTTGGCCAAGCTCGGCAATCTTAGGAAAAAGTGCTGTAGTTACTGAAATAGTAATTACACCTGTGATCATAGTTAGCATCGTCTTTGAATAAAATAGCTTGCTTATGGCTGCCTTTCCGAAAAATGCTGATGCCATGGAATTGTCAACGATAATTGAAATCTCGCCTGCTGCTGATGAAATAATAATTGGTATTGATATTAAAATAAGATTTCTAACATACTTATTTTTAAAATCTAGTACTCTCCTATGCCTATATCCAAGCTTTCTAGTAGCCCTAGGAAACAAAATATATTGGAGAGTATTTCCAAGTAGTGCTCCTATTATTAGGTAGTAAGGATTGTCTGTAATTCCTGTTAGGATTGTAAAGGCAATTATTACAACATTCATGATGATACCTGTTATGGCAGGATCAAAGAAATTGCCCTTTAGGTTTAAATATCCTCTAAATACAGCAGAATATAGATAAGCAAAAACTGCAAACATCATTATTCTAGTATAATTTGTCGCAAGATCTAAGTAGTCTCCATCAAGGTCTGGTGATAGGAGTTTGGAAAAAGGTCTTGCAAAAATCATTCCAATGACAACTGCCACAAGGGCAAATACCATCAATATATTAAATACATTTGAAGTAAATTCTTCTGCTGCCTCTTCTCCCTCTTCGTTTTTGGCCTTGTTATAAATAGGGATAAATCCTGAGATAATACCTACCGCAACAAAGTTTGCAATTACAACTGGAAGAGTGTTGGCAGTCGTATAGATACTTTTTAAATCACTTGCTCCTATGTAGGAGGCCATTACAGCTTCCCTCAAAAAACCAAATATTTTCGATATTATGGTTATAAACATGAGCATTAACGTAGTTTGACCCATATAAACCTCTCTTTATTTCTTATCTTCTTATTATATCATTAAGACTTATAAAGACAAATATCTATTTTTATTTTAATTTTATCTAAAAAATAGGATAGCTCTTTTTAAGTTGAACCTAAGAAGAGTTATCCTATAATTATTTTACTTATTAATTGTTTTTGAGTTTGCTATCATCTGGTCTATCTTCTTCTGGAATATGCTCATTGTCAGCTGGTGATTTGTAGATTGATTCAGCTGCAAATTTTTTGACTGCTTTGCCTGTTTTAGTTTCAGCAACTATTGTTCCAGGGCCACCTACACAGCCTCCCATACAAGCCATTCCTTCTATTAATTTGCCATCCATTCTGCCAAGTTTTGCCATTCTAGCTAGTTTGACACAATTGTCTAGTCCTTCTGCGTTTTCAACATTTACTTTGACATCAGGGTCGATTTCACCTATTCTTCTTTTAACAGCTTCTGCAACTCCACCGCTAACTGCGTAGAATCTTCCTGTTTCAGAAGCATCCATCATTTCCTCATCAACTTCGATTTCTGATGGTTCGATTCCCTTAGCAAGGAACATTCCTAGAAGTTCTTCGTAAGTTATAACAAAGTCTATAACTTCTGCTACTTCTTCTTCTAAAGCCTCTAGCTTTTTAGAAATACATGGTCCGATAAATACAACTTCGCAATTTGGATCACGCTTTTTCATTTGTTTTCCTGAATAAATCATAGGTGTAGAAGATTCAGAAATCTTGTCGTTTATATCTGGGAATTGCTTTCTAACCATTAATTTCCATGAGAAACAACAGCTTGTTCCCATAAATGGAATCTCGCCTGTTGGCACTTGTTCTAAGAACTCGTGTGCTTCATTCATTGTTGTAAGGTCAGCACCAAGTCCTACCTCTATAACATCCTCAAATCCGAGTTGTTTGATAGCTTCTCTTATTTGTTCTGGACTTACATTTACACCAAATTGTCCTACAAATGAAGGCGCAATTATGGCATATACTTTTCTGTCAGATTGTAGAGATTTAATAAGTTGATAGATTTCGCTCTTATCAGAAATAGCTCCAAATGGGCATGTAATAATACATCTACCACAAGCTACACACTTATCTTCATTGATATCTGCTCTACCTAATTCATCAGAAGTAATTGCCTTAACCCCACAAGACTCAGCACATGGTCTTTTTTGATGGTTTATAGCATTATATGGACAAGCTGAAACGCACTTACCACATTTTATACACTTATCTTGATCAATGATTGCACCTTTTGCTGTATATGTAACGGCATTTTTAGGACAAACATTCACACAAGGATGTCCAATACATGCGTGGCATTGGTCTGTCACAGTTACCTTATTTTCTGGACAAGCTTCACAAGCAACCTTTATTACAGAAACTAAAGGTGGATTATAGATTCTTCTATCATAATCCATCGCATCGAGACCTTCTGTTATAGCCTCAGTATTAGCAGCAGTTCTTGCATCAAGACCAATACACATTCTTAGTCTCTCACCCATTACTGCTCTTTCTCTAAAGATATTTTCTCTATATTTCGCTTCTTCGCCTGGAAGAATATTGTATACTTCAAGAGCAATATCGCTAATTGGCCTATTTTCGTAAGCAATCTTGGCAACCGCTTCGAAGGCCATCCTTCTAATATTTAATATGTCTATGTATGATTCTTTCATTATTGTTCCTCTTTTATGTCAATCTCAACTTATTTTTTTGGTACAAACTTATCAAACATCATCTCCATTAGCACTTCAGGTTTTGCCTTTTTTATGTATGTATCGTCAACTTTTGCTAGTGGAGCGTTTTTTTCAGGATTTTCTATATCATTCATTATATTTTCATAAACAACTTCTATCTCAGGAGCCTCGCCCAAGCCCTCAACTTCATAAGCATATTCTATATCTTTCTTTACTATGTTAGCTGAATCGTATAAGAATTCGTTTCCGTGGGCTGTGCATCTAGCACAAGAACAAATAGTTACTTTCATAATTTCCTCCAAATATAGTCTTAATTAGATTGTATCAAATTTAACAGGATATAGCAATTATTAATATTAGGCTTAAATATCTATCACAATTTTAAAAGTAGAACCCTTTCCCAATTCTGATGATACCAAAAGATTTAGACCTAAGTAATCTGCTATATGTTTGGCTATGGATAGGCCAAGACCTGTCGATTTTTCTTCTCTTCTTCTTGCCTTATCAGCTATGAAAAATCTCTCGAAAATTCTAGCCTGATCTTTCTGACTAATGCCTATTCCGTTATCTTTTATCAAAATATATAATTTCTTGTCCATGATTAGAGAAGATAGTTCAATTTTTCCATTAGGATTTGTATATTTTATCGCATTTTCATAAATATTTGTAAATAAATCATAAAAGAGACTTGGTGCTGTTTTAATATTATAGGATGCAATATTATTTACTGTAGTAATATTTTTATCAGTAGTTTTATTTTTAAACTTTAAAATTGCATTATTTGCTACATCTTTTATGTCAATTTCTTCCTTTTTTATTTCTTTATTTGCCTCATCTAAGCTAGAGAGTTTTATAATATCGTCGATTATTTCTAGAAGTCTATTGCCCTCCTTATATATAATTTGAGCAAAATCTTTGATATCCTCATCTTTTGCCATGCCAGTTGCTATTAGCTCTGCGTATCCATTTATGCTTGTTAGAGGGCTTTTTAGTTCGTGACTTACATTAGAGGAAAATTCTCTTCTAAGAATCTCTGCTCTTTTATTTTCTGAATTATCTATTATGATAACAACATATCCCTTGGAGTGCTCGTTTTTAATCGGATCGATTATAATTTTTAGGTAAGACTCACCTAGCCTATGTTCCAAGGTTTTTGGTCTTTGATTTATCTTTATCTCTCTTATACTTAATCTGTAGTTTTCATCATCTATAAGATTGTCAAGGTTTGACTTTTCGTCTTTTCCTAATAAATCTTTAGATGATTTGTTCATTATCTCGATGTTTCCATCTGCCCCGCAAATTATTAGACCTTCTTCCATATTTTCTGTTATAGTCATTAGATCTTGCCATCTTTCTTTGTTCTTTTCTACATCCTTTCTTAAATTTTTATTTTTATAAGCCAAGTCCTTAAAGTAGGGTTTCACTTCTTCATATTCTGGGTCTATGATTCTGTAGTTGTAGGATTCGTTGAAGCGTGCAAGCCCCTTTACGAATTGATCTATAAAGTTATTTATCATAAATTTTCCAATACCTATAAAAAGAAGATAACATAAAAGGTAGATTGAAATAAGTTTTATGGATAAGAAATCAGATATTGTGTTTTTAGATTTTATAAGTAGAGTAAATTCTCCTCCCATATAAAATCCAGTGTTTAGCGAATCTTTTATGTAATAGTCAATTTTTCTTATCTTTTCTTCATTTGATTTGTTTATATCAAAAGGATTTAGGGACTCATTTGACCTAAATAATATTTTCTTATCCTTATCATACAGGAGAATATCATAAGTTGGGTTTTTCTCTATGAAATCATCCAACAAATCTATCCTATCTTTATCTTTTATTTCACAGAAAAGAAAGCTCAAAGAATTTTCCATAAATTCATTTTGAGCTTGGCTTTTTTGTTTAAATAAAAAGATTGTATTGATTGTAAATGTTAATATCGTTACTAGGCTTAATAATCTAATAAAATATTTCTCAAGTAATTCCTTCATATCTCACCTAACTTGTATCCTAAATTTCTAACTGTATGAATGTATTTTCCAGTTTCCTTTAGCTTTGACCTAAGGCTTGCTATATGAACATCTACAGTTCTAGTTTCTCCCTCATAGTCATAACCCCAAATCTTTAGCAAAAAGTCTTCCCTACTTATGACATTACCTACGTTTGACATCAAGAGGAGAAGCATTTCAAATTCTTTGTATGTTAAGTCTATTTTTTCATCTAAAACTTTTACCCTTCTTTTAGATGTGTTCAGGGATATTTCCTTGTAGGTTAAATCGTCCTTATCTTTTTTCTTGCTTCTTCTAAGAACAGCCTTGACCCTACTTATTAGCTCAAGGATGGAAAATGGTTTTGTTATATAATCATCCGCCCCAAGGTCAAGTCCTGTAACCTTGTCGAACTCATCAGTCCTTGCTGTTAGCATTATGATTGGTAGGTTAGAAAACTCCCTTATTTCTTTTAAGATACTAAGACCGTCTTTTTCTGGTAGCATGATATCAAGAATCAATAAATCTATATTTTTATTTCTAACTTCATCTACTATATTAGATCCATCAGAAAAGCCACACACCTCGTAGCCTTTTTCTCTTAATGCATATTCTACTAAATTTCTTATTGACTTATCGTCCTCTACCAGATATATCATCTATAACCTCGCTGCAAGATCTGCTACTCTAGCAATCCTATCTCCCAATCTTTCAAAATATTTATACAATAAAACTTTCTCAGACAACTCCATAGCACCGATTTTGCTTTCCTTGTTTTCTCTTGCAATATACTCGATAGATTCTGCAAACAAGTCATTGTTTACTTGGTCATTTTCTATAGTAATTTGGGCAAGTTCAAGGTCATTTTCAAGAAACGCTCTAATAGATGCTGCTGCCATCTTCTTTTCACTTTGGATAAATCTTTTTAGAAGATCTTTTTCAAAATCGTTTAACCCATAGTCTATCAAGATAAGAGATGCTTGTTCAAAGTGGCTTGCTATTCTCTTGTAGGTTGAAGCAAGTTTTATAGCCATTTGTAGTAGCCTTAAATCTTTTGCTATTGGCTGTTGGAGTGCCATTAGCTCAAAGCTAAGTCTTTCCATATCGCTTGCTTTTCTTCTAATATCCTCGTGGATTTCTATTATATCTCTTAGGTTATCCTTGTTATTATCTGTCAAAAACAAGTCATACCTATCGTAAGATAAGATTACTAAATCCATGATGCTTTTTGCCATGTTTTTTACATTGGATAAATCTTCATTGTACCTTACTCTCATATCAGCCAAACCTTCCTGTAATATAATCTTCTGTTCTCTTATCTTTTGGATTTTCAAATATGTTTAGGGTATCGTCCATTTCTACCACTTCTCCTGTTAGGAAGAAAGCTGTTTGATCAGAAATTCTCGCTGCCTGTTGCATATTATGAGTTACAATAACTATTGTGTACTTATCTTTTAGGCTATCCAGCAAATCTTCTATAGCGGAAGTTGATATAGGATCTAGCGCACTAGTTGGCTCATCCATTAAAATTATGTCAGGATTTACAGAAAGACTCCTAGCTATACATATCCTCTGTTGTTGACCACCAGAAAAGGAAAGGGCATTTTGATCTAGTTTATCCTTTACCTCATCCCAAATAGCGGCTGACTTTAAAGATTTCTCAACTATTTCATCTAGCTTTTCCTTATCCTTGATTCCAGAAATCTTCGGACCATAGGTTATGTTATCGTAAATTGATTTTGAAAATGGGTTAGGCGATTGGAAAACCATTCCTACATTTCTTCTTAATTGTACTATATCTACGTCTTTTTTGTAAATATCTTCTCCATTTATCGTAACAAGTCCGTCGATCTTGCAATCATCTATTAGATCATTCATTCTATTAAAACATCTAAGCATAGTTGACTTACCACAACCAGAAGGACCTATAAAGGCGGTTATCTTTCCTCTTTCTATGTCCATATTTATATTTTTTAAAGCTTTGAAATCTCCATAATATAGGTCTAAGTCTCTAACAGAAATTGCAAAGTCTTTTTTCTTGATATTATTTTCCATACTTTCTCTTTTCTTAATTTCCTGCAAGTTTTTTACTAATCTTTGTTGATACGTAGTTGATTACCAATACAAATACTAAAAGCAATACTGCCGTAGCATAGGCTTCGTTTACATGGAGTCCTTCTGATGATAGGACATACATATGAACAGCAAGACTTCTTGCTGATTCTCCTAGGGCTTTTGGTATTTGAGGTTCTGTTCCCATAGTGTAGATTAGGGCTGCAGATTCTCCTACAATCCTTCCTGTCGATAAAAATATTCCTCCAAGGATTCCATCCATGGCTTCTGGAAGTACTACTTTAAATATCGTTTGAATCTTAGTTGCTCCTAGAGCTAGGGATGCGTGAGCTTGGAGGGGATTTACTGTTAGTATCGCCTCTTCTGTAGTTCTAATTATTGTCGGTAGAACCATGATAGCGAGGGTTAAGCTTCCTGCAATCATAGAATAGCCCATCCCAAGACCTAGTCCTTGTTTAGTTACAAAGAATAAGTAACCAAACAAACCATACACTATTGAAGGAATGGAAGATAAGATTTCTGTAGAAAATCTTACAAGTTTTATAAATACTTTATTCTTAGCGTATTGTGACAAGTAGATTGCTGTAAATATTCCTACAGGTAGGGATATTATTAGGGTTATTATTATTGTAAAAAGTGTTGCTATTACACTAGGCATGATTGAAACATTTTCAGAGTTATACTTTAGGCTAAATAGCCCTGGACTAATGTTTGGTACACCTTTTATTATGATATAAGCAATGATTATCCCACTTATAGCAAAGCCTAGGTAGGTTAAAAACATTATTAAATATTTATATGGTTTTGTCATAGTCCCTCCTACAATCTCTTCTCAGATCTACTTCTTATTATATTAAAGATAATATTTATAAGAAGGATAAAGAAAAACAGTACCATACCAGTAGCTATTAGAGCTTGTCTATGCATGCCTTGGGCATAACCCATTTCAAGAACTATGTTTGTTGTTAATGTTCTTGCTCCTCTAAAGATTGATTTTGGAAGAGCTGGTTGGTTACCTATTACAAGATACACTGCCATTGTCTCACCTATAGCTCTACCTACGGCAAGGATTATAGATGAAAATATTCCACTTTTGGCATAAGGCACCATGACCTTGTGGATTGTTTCTTCCTTGCTTGCACCTAGAGCAAGAGATCCTTGATAGAAGGACTTTGGCACCTGTCTAAGGGAGTTTTCAGATATATTTACCATAGTTGGTAAAATCATAACAGCAAGAAGGATTGAGGCAGTAAACATATTCATACCACTTCTTACATCAAATACTTCCTTAACCAAGGGTACTAGTACCATCATAGCAAAAAATCCATATACTACTGAAGGAATGGCTGCCATTAGATTTATTAAAGCTTTTAGAGGGGAATATGATTTCTTGGCGTAATATGCCATGTAAATCGAGGTGCCAAGTCCAAAAGGTAAGGCTATCAGAGTTGAAAGTAAAGTTACTATAATTGATCCAATTATCATTGGAAAGATTCCAAATTTCGCCCTTGATGCAGTTGGCTTCCATACCTTTCCTTTAATGAAAGAAAGAAGTCCGTATTCATTTACAAACTTCATTCCCTCACTAAAGATAAAATATATTATTAAAAGGATGAGAATAACTGATAGGGCTGCAGCTATTAGAAAGATAATCTCTCCAATTTTTTCCCTATTTTTGTTCATTTTATTTCTCTAGTTCGCTTGTGTTTAAGATATTTCCAGCAAAGATTTCTTTTAGATCGTCTAGGCTAATGTCAGAAACTTTGCTTTCCTTATTAACTACAACTGCGATTCCGTCTGTTGCTATTACACTTGGAGTAAGTTGTTCTTTTTCTTCATCTTTTAGCTCACGGCTTGCCATAGCGATATTAGCTGCTCCATCTATTACAGCCTCGATACCTGCAGATGAACCTGTAGATTGGATTTCAATTTTAACATCTGGATTTAGCTTTTCATATTCTTCTGCCATTTTTTCCATAAGCGGGGTAACTGAAGTAGAACCAGCTACTGTTAGGTTTCCTTTGACATCTTTCTTTTCATATGCCTTGCTATCTTTTAGTGGAACGTATCCTAAATCAGCTACGATCTTTTGAGCATCGCTTGAAGAAACATATGCTAAGAAGTCCTTAGCTAAATCATCTAGTTCGCTTTCTTTGTAAGCTAGGTTAAATGGTCTTTGCAATTTGTAAGAGCCATTAGCTATATTTTCTTCAGTTGCTTCTACTCCATCGATCATTAAAGCTTTTACGCTATCATTTAGAGAACCTAGAGAAATGTAACCTATAGCATTTGTATCCTTGGCTACAGTTTGCATTACACCGTTAGTTGAGTTTTGTACGATAGCATCTAGAGTTGTCATATCTTCCTCTTCGCCATCTACTTTTTCCATTAGACCAACTAATTCTACGAAAGCACCACGAGTACCTGAACCATCTTCTCTAGAAACTACTGTAAAGTCATAATCTTTTTTACTTGCTTCTGTGTCATCTTTCTTTTCTTCTTTGTTGTCCATGTTTTCTTCTGCACTACTTGTGCTTTCTTCGCTAGTAACTTCCTTAGTTTCTTCGTTTTTTGTATTATCATTTGAACAAGCTGTAAATACCAATCCGAATGAAAGTGCTAGGGCTAATAATTTAAAGTTTTTATTTTTCATATTTTTTCTCCTTGTTTTATAAATCTTTCTTATGGTCTAATCATAAGGTATCTATGTTTAGTTCATTTAAGGGAAATGTAAAGTTTATGTAAAATTTCTTTACAAATGAAAAAAGCAGACAAATTAATGTCTGCTGTAAATTTTTAACCTTATTTATTTTTCAAGAATCTCTTCTTCTATTCTTTTTTCTACTGGTTTATCTTCATCCTTTTCAGGTATTAGGATGTTCATCAAAACTGCAGATATTGCAGCAAGTACAACTGGTGATGAGCCAATAGCAATCTTTAAACTCTCTGGCATAAATACTACTCCAGCAGCCTCTGCAACTGATACAACTGTAGTAAAACCAAAACCTAGGGCAACACTTGTACCTACTATTGAAGTATTACGCATAGTTAGAGGTTGGCTAGTTATCATTTTGATACCATTCATAGTAATTATAGCAAATACTGATAGAGTAGCCCCTCCAATTACAGCTGGAGGAATAGTTGTAAGTAGACTTGATAGTTTAGGTATAAGACCTGAAATAAAAATCATTATAGCTGCTGTTGAGAATACCTTCTTGTTTATAACCTTATTTATTGAAATGATTCCAACGTTTTGTGAAAATGTAGCTGTTGGAAGTGTTGCTAAAAAAGAACCTACAATATTTGTAAGTGAGAAGGCGGAAAGTCCTCCCTGAAGTTCCTTAGCAGTTGGTTCTCTATCATAACCACCGATTGTAGTTGAAGAAATATCTCCAATACCTTCAATAGACGTTACAATAAATATTATTATAAAAGAAAATATTGCAGATGGTTCAAACTTAATTCCAAAATGCATTGGTCTAACTAAAGAAAACCAGCTTGCATCTCCTACCTGAGATAAATCAACCATATCAAAGAAAAATGAAACAATATAGCCTACAATCATCGCAAATAATAAAGATGAAAGGCTAACTATGCCTCTGCCAAAATGAGTAAAGGCAAAGTTTGCAATTAGGGTTATAACAGCAACTAGCCAATATTGCCAAGCTCCCCAACCAGGTGCTGTAACATCTCCTGCTCCTCCCATATTAGTTAGGGCAACTGGATATAGGGAAATACCTATACAAAGTACAACCGTACCGCTAACCAAAGGTGGGAAATATGGTAGTATGTATTTTAGGGTAAAAGCAAATATCAAAGATGCGATAGCTCCAATAAGTTGAGCACCGAGAATAATAGCAACAATTCCTGCTCCACCCACATCTTGAAACTGATTAGCAAGGGCTAACATAGTTGGTAGATAGGCAAAACTCACACCGTAAATCATAGGAAGTTTTGCACCAAATTTTCCTATTGGATAAAGCATAAGTAGGGTTGTAAGAGCTGATCCTACAAGGGACATTTGAACAAGGACGATACTATCTTCAGGAGATAGACCTGCAGTTTGAGCAAATATAAGTGGCGGAGCGATACAAGCTGCAATCATAGCGATTACGTGTTGCAAAGCTAGTGGAAACGCCTTAGAAAATGGAACATCTGCCTCAAACTTAAATAAATTCGAAAGTTCTTCTTTCATGACACCTCTTTTCATTTACATTTATAGAAATTTCCGACAAAAAGCTCTACAAAGAGCAGTGATTAAAAAAACATCACTTGTCATAGTTATACAGCAATATGCTCTAAATTCAAGGCTTTAAAAAGGGAAGAATTTTTCTAAAAAATCGTTTTTTCTCTTGCAAATGTTGGTAAGTCCCCGTAATTAATTTTAAAACAAATAGATATTATTTACTTTTTCAAAAAGGCAAACTATTTATTTTTTGTAAAAAACTAGTATATTAAACTTATTGTAAAGGAGATTATATGAGTAAGTTAGTAATACCAGAAAATTATAAAAGCAACGAAGATTTGTATAGAACCCAACTATTAATCAAAGAAATCAAGGATTATTTTCAAATAAACCTTGCTAATAACCTAAACCTAAAGAGAGTTTCTGCTCCCCTATTCGTATCAGAAACATCAGGATTAAATGACAATCTATCAGGATCCGAAAAACCTGTAACTTTCGACCTACCAGAAGCAAGTAATGCTGAGATGGAAATAGTCCACTCTCTTGCCAAATGGAAGAGATTTGCTCTAGAAGAATACAAGTTTAAAATGCACGAAGGTCTATACACAGACATGAATGCCATCAGACGTTGTGAAGTACCTGACAATACCCACTCCTTTTATGTAGACCAATGGGACTGGGAGCTAATCATGGAAGAAGATGAACGAAACGTCGAATACCTCAAAAGAGTAGTAGAGACAATCTATAGAACAATGAAGTCTCTAGATGAGTACCTTTGTGGACTAGTACCAACTAGAAAGAAACTCCTAAAAGACCAAATTACCTTTATGACTAGTGAAGAGATGCTAAATAGATACAAAGGAATGGACGATAAGGGCAGAGAAAGAGCTGCAGTCAAAGAATTTGGATCAGTATTTCTAATGCAAATAGGAAAAGTCCTATCAAACGGTGAAAAACACGATATGCGTGCACCAGACTATGACGATTGGGAGCTAAACGGAGACATCCTAGTCTATAACCCAGTCTTAGATGATGTTCTAGAACTATCATCTATGGGTATAAGAGTTAACCCAGAAAGATTAAACGAACAACTAAAACAAACTGACAACCTAGACAGGCTAAAGTTTGACTACCACAAGATGCTAATCGACGGTAGACTTCCACAAACTGTAGGAGGCGGTATCGGTCAATCAAGACTATGTATGTTCTTCTTACAAAAGGCTCATATAGGAGAAGTTCAAGTATCCTACTGGCCAGATGAACAAAGAAAAGCCCTTGCTAACAAGGGAATTAACTTATTATAGAAAATAAACTCGACTTACAAATCAAAGTAAGCCGAGTTTTATTTTGCCTAAATTTATTCAATTGTTTTAATCAAATCTATAGTTGGCTTGTCTAGGATTCTCTTTAAAGAAAAATGGTAGATTAATATATTTATGGCATAAACTAGAATAGAAAATCCTAAAAATATTTTGTAATCATAATACCTAAGGATTATAGATAAGCTAATCTTTGATGATAGTATAGATATTATTATAATCACACCAAGACTGATAAAGCTTACCAAAAGAAAAGATTTTACTTGTTCCAAGAAAAATTCCTTTTCATATTTCTCTTTTAACTCACCTACGTCCATACCTGATGAATATAGACTACCAATTTCTTTTTTCCTAGAAATTAGGGATAGATTTATAGAAGCATAGCCATTTGTCACATTTAGTATAAATATAATTAAGCCAACTGCTAATGAAATATATAGCAAATACTTCAAAGAAGATGCTTCTCGCTCTTTTATTTCTTTGCCTACAAATATATCATATTTTTCATTAATACCTAAGGATTCTCTGAGTTTATTTTCTATAAATTCTTTGGCACTTGTTAGGTCTTTGTCATCTATTTTCATCTTCAATGTATATGGATAATTTAGATACTTTTCATCATTAGCTTGGTCAATCAAGTCAAAATAAGTTTCATAGTCAGTAAAAATATTTACTACAAAGGGATATGGCTTAAATTCAAACTCACCTGTATCGTATATTTCTTTTGATATCTTTATTTTCTTTTCGAATTCACCCATAGAAATATCTATATTTTTAGGGTCTTTGAAATATTTAACCATCTTGGCATCTGCAATTGGTTCTAATGGATCAGCTTGCACCTTGTTATATAAGATAAATTCTCCTTTTTTCCCACCAAGCTTTTCCAAATCATCTATATCCATTGCAGTAATATTTCCTTGCAAATAATCTTGCGATTTCTTTTTAAGTATTTTCATGATTTTTTCATCTAATTTATACTTTTTCGCTTGATCAGATAAGTCAAGATTGTTATTAACACCTATATACTTATCCTTATATATAAATGACTTTTGACTTCCTAACTCTTTTTCTATAGATCTTAGAACTTCTGGTACCTTTTTATCTGAGCTATAGTAAGTAGTGAAAATATTATAAGAGCTATCTCCATCATAATAGTCCCTAAAATACCTACCTATAGAAATCGATAATATAAACATAGATATTATTAAAATACCAATGGCTGAAATATATCTCTGACTTTTGATAGAAGAGAGATTATTATTTCTTAATTCTTTCCATAGATCATCATTTTTCTTTTTCTTTGACCTGGATAAGTCTACATTTCCTCTTATGCCGTCTATTATATTAATTTGTGAAATCTTTCTAGCTGGTCTTATTATTGATAAGCTAATTACCAAAAATGAAACTAATAATATGAGTCCTGTTAGTAAGGGATTGAAAGTAACATATTCAAATTTTGATATTATTAGATTTTTTTGCGAATAACTATATAAACCATAAATCAAGAAAAATCCGGACAAGTGACCCAAAAGCACAGGGATGATTGAAATTAGGCTAGCTTCTTTAAATAGCAACTTATATATTTGAAAATTGGTTGATCCTATTGATTTATATACAGATAATTCTTTGATTTTCCTAAGTCCCCAAACCCAGAAAATATTCCTTGTAAAAAATATAAATATTACAATCATAGAAAGAAGACAAAATATCATCATAACCTTAGGCATAATTTTATCTATCCAAGTATCATTGACCCTATAATCTTTTTCTATATTCTCATCAAATCTTATCTCTATTTTTCTGCCAAGTCGTTTTGTAATTTCATCTTCAAATATTTTTTTATTTGAATGCACATCCACAAAATCATCAAATCTCAATACCGCTGGTTGAGGATCCTTTATAGTATCATAGATTAGTCCATAGGATAAACCAGAATATTTATTGTAGACATCTTCATAAATTCCAACCAATTTATACGATTTAAGATCAGTTTTATCAAAAGTTTCTTTTTCTATTATTGAATTTGAAGGGTCTAATTCTTTATTATCAAGGAATCTTTTACCAAAACTTATAGGGATTTCATCTCCTATTTTTAATTTGTGCTTTTCAACAAGAGATTTTGATAGGATTATCTCATTAGAATTTTCAGGAAAACGACCCTCCTCAATGAATGAAAATTCTCTCATCTTATTGATGTGATCATCCTGTTTATACATTACTATTAAATCATCATCAAGCTTTGCACTTGAAAAATCCATGTTTAATCGACCAGCTTCTTTGACACCATCTAATTCTCTTATTTTTTCAAGATCTTCTTCACTCATATGCTGATCTATGTAGGCATCAGCAAAATTAGTAGCTCTTTTTTCCATGTAGTCTGCATCTATATTTACCTTAGCAAAATAAAAAACTATTGTGAAAAATAGGGAAACAATAAATACTGAGATAAAAATAGGAAAATTCTTCTTATTCATTTATCTCATCTCCTACGATTTTCCCATCAACAACTGTTATGATGCGATTTGCTCTTAGGGCGATGTCTTCGTCATGAGTTATTAGGATAATAGTTTGATTTAGGGTTTTGTTAAAGTATTTGAAGATGTCGATTATCTCCTTGGAGTTTTGCCTGTCAAGGTTTCCTGTTGGCTCATCTGCAAGGATAATGGAAGGATTGTAAATCAAACTTCTAGCTATGGCGACTCTTTGTTGTTGGCCACCAGAAAGCTCGCTAGGAAATGAGTCCATCTTACTTTCGATGCCGAGCTTTTTAACTATATCAGCTAGGTCTTTTTCACTTACCTTTCTCTTGTCAAGCTTTAGCGGAAGTTCTATATTGTGTCTTACACTTAGATTTGGTATCAGATTATAAAACTGATAGATTAATCCTACCTTTCTTCTTCTAAATAAGGCTAGTTCTTTAGAAGAATATTTTGAAATGTCATTGCCATCTATATAGACCTTGCCGTCATCTGGACTATCAACACCTCCAATTATATGTAACAAAGTCGACTTGCCAGATCCACTTGGACCAACTATTGCAACAAACTCTCCCCTGTTTATAGTAAGGTTAACTCCGTCAAGGGCGACAACCCTACTATTTCCCTCGCCGTATTCTTTTCTCAAATTTTCTACTTTTAATATTTCCATACTTTCCTGCCTTTCTTAAGGTAAGTATATAAAAGTAAAGTGATTTTTAGGTGATATTATAAAATTTTATTTCAAAACTTGCCCCGTCGTGGGTATTTGTTACAGAGATTTCTCCATTGTTCTTCTCAACTATAGTCTTTGCCATGGCAAGACCTATGCCAAAACCCTTTGAGTCGGGCGATTTGTAAAAGCGCTTGAATATCTTTTTGATTATTTGTTTATCAATCCCACCGCCGTTATCTCTTATAACTAGGCCTGTGTATAGGGGATTTTTACTTGATGAGATATAAATTTTATCACAAGTAGGCCTATTTACTGCATTTTTTAATATATTTATAAGAGCTTCTGCTAGCCAATTAAAATCTCCACATATGATGTTTTCACTTAGAGATTCATCCGTTTTAATAGCTATATTTTTATCTATGTCCAAAATATCCAAAGCGTAATCCACCAGTTCATCTAGGCTAAATTTCTCTTCTTTCATCATATCCTTATTGGCATCTAGGCTTGAAAGTTTAAGTAAAATATCGGAAAGGGAATTTAACCTTGTTACTTGCTTTTTAAGTATAATCACATCTTCATTATTGGGAAAATCACCCTCCAAACTTTCTACAGCAAACACCATGGAGGTTATGGGAGTTTTGATTTGGTGGGCGATATCTTCTAGGTATTCTATTTGCCTTTTACTATCTTTCCTTGTAGTCTCTTTTGCCTCTACTATTTCTATGAAAAGCTTGTAGATTTTATCTTCAAGAATTGAAAAGTCATCTTGTTTCATAGGAAATTGATAGTTACTATCCTTCATTCTATCGATTAGACCTATTAGCTCATCAATCCTTGCCTTTTTCCTTTTTTCTAAGAAAAAATATAAAAATATTAGACTTATAATCCAAAGTACATATATCATCTAGTCCATCCTATATCCTATTCCCCTAACGGTGGTAATTATACTTTTATCAAGTTTTTCTCTGATTCTTTTGATGGTTGATGTGAGGGTATTATCTCTTACAAACTTGTCTCTATCTTCCCAAAACATCTCTAAAAGCTGACCTCTAGTGTAAACCCTGTGGGGATTTTTGATAAATAGAAGAATGATTTCATATTCAAGGGCACTTACTTCTACCTCTTTTTCTTTGTAGTACAGAAGTTTTTTATCCAAATCTATTTTTATATCTTTATAGCTTATAGTTTTATCTTCATTTAAAGGAAGAGTCCTAAGGACTGCATCTATCCTTGCCCTAAGAATTGCTAGGGAAAATGGTTTGGTTATATAATCATCAGCTCCATGATCTAAGGCTTTTATGATAAAATCCTCATCACTTTTGACAGTTGTAACAATCACTCTTATATCCTTATCTTTAAGCTTTTCTATAAGATCTCCCCCGTCCTTGTCAGGAAGATTAATATCCAAAAGTGCTGCGTCTATATCTACATTCATCTTATAAAGAGCCTCGTAGTAGTTTTTTGCAAGGTCGACTTGGTAATTATTTTTCTCTAGATAAATTTTAATTTGCCTCGCTATATCTAAATTATCCTCTACCAGTAGAATTTGTTTCATGATTATTCATACTCCCTTATCTCTGCTAAAAATATGTCTCCGTATTGGATTAGTTTTTTATCTCCTACTCCCTTTACTTCTAGCATTTCTTCTTCGGTTTTTGGTTTTTTCTGAGCCATTTCTTTAAGGCTTGCATCTGAAAATATTATAAAGGGTGGGATATTTCTCTTCCTTGCCATATCAAGTCTTACAGCCTTTAGGTGGTTGAAGAGATCTGTATCAAAGTTCTTTTCTATTTCCCTTGGCTTTTTCTCTTCTTCCTTGATATTTACTAGAACAGTCTTTCCATCAAGGAGAACTTCTTTTGATTTTTCTGTTAGTTTTAAGACTGGATAAGGAGCACCTGTTACCTTGATGTAGCCATCTGCTACCAACACTCCAATCAAATCTTTGATGTAGGCTGGAGAGTTTTCTTTCATTATGCCAAAGGTAGATATGTCCTTTAAGTTTTTCTCTCGTGCATTTTTATTATTAGATCCCTTTAGGCAGTCAAGAACTGTTGTCATCCCGTATCTTTGCTCTAGTCTATAGATACAGGATAAAATTTTTTGACTATCTATGGTTTTATCTACTTTCTTAATTTCAGATAAGCAATTTGAACAATTGTCGCAATGACTATCAGCATCTTGCCCAAAATAAGCTAGGATATATTCTCTAAGACACCTTGTTGTATTTACATAATTTATTATTGTTTGAAGTTTTCCCATTTGAAACTGTTTGAATGAATAGTTTGTGCCTAGGTTTATTAAATGCTTGTTAATGATTATATCTTGACCTGAATATAAAAGGATACATGTAGCATCTTCCCCATCTCGTCCAGCTCTACCTGCTTCTTGGTAGTAGGATTCCATATCTTTTGGCATGTTGTAGTGGATTACAAATCTTACGTTTGACTTATCTATTCCCATACCAAAGGCATTGGTTGCTACAATTATCTTTGCCCTGTCGTAGATAAAATTATCTTGAGCTTTCTTCCTCTCATCTTCACTTAGACCTGCGTGGTATTTTTCTATGGCATAGCCTCTGCTTTTGAGGTTCTTATAAATATCATCGACCTTTTTTCTAGTAGATGCATATATTATGCCAGAATCATCTCTATGATCTTTTAGATAAGAATTAAGGTAAGTGAGTTTATTTTTGGGTTTAGCTACCTTAAAATACAAATTTTTCCTATCAAAACCTGTAACCTTGATAAAGGGATTGGATAATTGAAGGTTATTTATAATATCCTCTCTCACTTCCTTGGTGGCAGTTGCAGTAAAAGCAAGTATCTGAACATCGCCTTTTATCTGATAGAGGTCAGGGATTAGCTTATAAGACGGTCTAAAATCATGCCCCCACTGAGATATACAATGGGCCTCATCAACTGCAACAAAGGAAATATCAATATCTTTTATAAAATTTCTAAAAAACTCATTTTCTAGTCTTTCTGGAGATATGTAGAGGATTTTAATATGTCCTTTTTTTACATCAGATAATATTTTTCTATATTTTTCGCTATCAAGACTAGAATTGATAAAGCCAGCATTTATTCCATTTTCCCTAAGACTATCTACCTGATCTTTCATTAGAGATATTAAAGGTGATATCACAAGACTTAATCCATCTGTCATTAGGGCAGGTAATTGGTAGCAGATAGACTTGCCACCGCCAGTTGGGAGTACTCCCAGAACATTTCTTCCTTCTAGAATATTTTCTATTAGCTCTCTTTGCCCCTGCCTAAAGGAGTCGTAGCCGAAATATTTTTTTAGTTTTTCTAGTAAAATATCTTCTGTCATCTAAATTCCTATTCTAAAAAAGCCTAGGAAAAGTTAGTAGGCGAGTTTTCCTCGTCTATCTAACTTTAACCTAAGCCTAATAATCGCTTGATTCTTCTTCGCTATCACTTACATCTTCATCGTAAGTTTCATCTTGGTTTTCTTCGCTTTCACTATCAGTATCATAGTCATTTTCATCAGATGATTCATCTGTTGTATCTTCTTTGATATCAGATTCTAACTCATTATCATCTGTGGTTTTATCTTGATCTTCTTTAGTGTTCTCATCTTCCGATTCAGAATCTTTTTCTTCATCTTCTTTGCCAGTTTGATTTGTAATATACTCATCATTGTCGAGGACTGCTCCTTCGCCTTTGTTAAAGATTATATCACCAATCTTAGTTCTCATAGATATATCGAACTTGCCATTATTTTCGCTCTTGTAGCCGTCCTTGATATTCTTATAGGAAATATTTCCTAGAATAAATTTACCAAGGTTTATTTTGGCAGTCACATTGTAATCTTCTACCTTGTTTTCACTAGCTACGATTATATCGCCTGTTTGAGTTGAAAAGTCTAGCTTGTCAGCAAGCTTTGACTCAGCTATGTTGATATTTCCGCTAATTGTTGCAAGTTTTGTCTCGCTAATTTCTGATTTGTTAAGGTTAATAGATCCAGAATCAGTTGAAATAGACCCTCTTAGCAAGGCGTTTTCTATGGAAATATTTCCGCTTTTAACTGCAAGGTCAATATTTTTGGCATTTAGGTCAGATATTTTGATATCTCCTGCTGTTACCTTTCCCTTGATTTGTTCAACAGTTGCATCTTTTGGCAAAAATATCCTTACTATTGGCATCTTGTCTTTCATGTAGAGGTCTTTACCAATAACCTTGCTTTTAAGCTTAACTGCTCCTTCGCTAAAGCTAACGTCCATATCGTAAACATGGTCTTCTCCCTTGTATAAAACTGTGTATTCTATATAAGGATTAGTTGATGATCTTTGTATCCTAACATCGCAAGTACCAAGGTCAAAGTCTATACTTGAGATATCATTTAAATCGACTCTCATAATCTTTGATTGGTTGTATGAGTTATCATCTATTTGACTAGTTGTGGCGAGGTTTCCTGACATGGCTCCGCCCTTGCCAATTGCAAAATACACTATTAGGGCAACTACAATGACCAATGCTCCAATTATAACATTTTTATTTCTTAAAATCTTGTTTAGACTTTTCTTATTAACTTTCTTATCTTTATTCTTCTTTTCCATAATTTCTTCCACCTGCTATATAAATAAATATCATGATTGTCGTAAATACTAGGATACTAGCTATATAATAAATACTTTTCCCACTTTCCACAAAGGGATTAAAAAGATAGGAAGTTAAGGTAAAAGCTTTGCTCTTTCTTATATATTCTATCACATAAATGATAGAACCTACATTGTACATGGCAATTATTATAGCCAAAATATTGCTGCTTAGCTTTAGTTTGTTACGTTTTATGTATAAAAAACATAAAGCTAGCAAAATAAAGCAAAGAATCAAATAGGGGACAAGCCTATTTTCTTTTACAAAAACTCCAAGACTAAGCATAAAGGCTAAAATCGTTAGACATTTTATTTCATTCGTTGATTTTTCTGTCAAAATTCTACCCTCCATAGGTAAAGTCCCTCTGCTCCCAAGGCTGGGTTTGCTCTTTTGGTATTTTCTTTATCAAAAAACTTCTCGTAATCATCTAGGCTAATTCTACCACGGGCAAGCTCTATGAGAGATCCAACCATAATCCTTACTTGGTTGTGGAGGAAGGATTCTCCCTTAAAATATATTTCAAGATCTGTACCGTTTTCTATAAAATAGGCTTCTTCTATAGTTCTTACTGTATTTATCGAAAGATTCTTATCTTCCATCATAAACAACTTAAAATCATGCGTGCCAACTAAAAGCTTTAGTCCTTCTTCTAACTTTTTTAAGTCAAGCTTATAGGTTACATGTTCCTTGTAATTTCTATATATTGGATGCATATCCTTACTCCTACATATAACATACTTGTATAGCTTGGATTTGGCAGAAAATCTCGCATGAAAGTTTAAATCAACTTCCCTAGATGAGATCGCTAATATATCATCTGGCAAATGGGGTTGGATTTGAAACTTAAATCCAATAGGATTTATATCACTTGCCGTTAGAAAATTTACAAAGTGACTTTTGGCGTGGACTCCACTGTCAGTTCTCCCACAAGAAACTATCCTATTTTCTTCTCCTGTTACCTTTCTGATGGCCTTAGTTAATTCTTCTTCTACACTTCTTTGATCTTTCTGGTACTGAAAGCCTGAAAAAAGAGCCCCATCATATGAGGTCTCTAGCAAAATATTTTTAATCATACAAAGTGCATTACTATAACTACTAGACAAAAGATAGTAAAGAGGATTATAGTTGTCCAATCTTTCCTATCCATGCTTATTTCATTGAGCTTTGTCCTATCGTGGCCTATCCTATACATCCTAGCTTCCATTGCTGTTGCTAGATCGTCACTTCTTTTAAAGGAGTTGATAAATAGGGGAACTAAGAGAGGAATCATGCTCACTGCCCTATTTATAATGTTACCTGATTCAAAGTCAGCTCCCCTCGCCATTTGCGCCATCCTTATTTTTTGTGCTTCGTCAAATAAGGTTGGGATAAAACGAAGAGATATAGAAATCATCATAGCAAGCTCACCTGCAGGAAAACCAAATCTCTTTAGAGGTGAGAAAAGTTTCTCCAAACCATAGGTTAATTCCATGGGACTAGTCGTATAAGTTAGAACTGATGTTGCAAGAATTATAAGGATCAATCTAAGTATTGTAAATCCTGTCCTATATAATCCTTCTTTTGTTATAGTTACAGGACCAATCGTCCAAAGGGCTGTTCCTCCTGTTGTAACTAAGTTAATTATACCCGTTATCACTATGATAAATATCAATGGCTTTAGGGATTTAAAGATTGCCTTTAGGGGAATCTTTGAAACTATTAGCATGGCTAAGAGTAGGATAACAAAAGGAAGGTATCCTAAAAATGAATCCACAAAAAATATGGTGATTATATACAAAAATACTCCCACTATTTTTACCCTAGGATCTAGCCTATGGATAAAGGTATCAAAGGGAAGGTATTGTCCGATACTAATGTTTCCCATCTTCGCCCCCTAAAACTCTACTTAATTCTTCAATGGCAGCATCTACTGTGTAGATATCATCACGAACTTCTGGATTTTTCTTCTTGTAGGCTCTCATAAACTTGGTAATTTGTGGTATGTCTAGTCCTATCGAATCTAGGTCTACTTGGGTGAAGGTATCATAGGTAGATTTATCCGAATAAACTTCTCCCTTATTCATTACAATAACTCTATCCACATATTCTGCCACATCTTCCATGGAGTGACTTACAAGTACTATAGATAGCTCAGGGTCGTTTTCATATAAATTCATTATCTCAGAAAATATTTCATCTCGACCTATTGGATCAAGGCCTGCTGTTAGCTCATCTAAAACTAAAACCCTAGGGTTCATAGAAAGGATACCTGCGACAGCTACCCTTCTTTGTTGACCACCCGATAGTTCGAATGGAGATTTATCCTTGTAGGTTTCATAGTCGAGACCAACTTTCTCCATGGACATTTTTACTCTTTTGGAAACTTCCTCATCTGATAAGCCCATGTTTTTTGGTCCAAAGGCTATATCTTTTTCTATGCTTTCTTCAAAAAGTTGGTTTTCTGGATATTGAAAGACGAGCCCTACCTTAAATCTCGCCTCTTTTCTTCTTTTTTTATCTTTTGAGTTGATTCCATCTATAGTACAATCACCCTTACTTGGGATAAGTAGGCCGTTTAGAAGTTGGACTAGGGTTGACTTCCCAGATCCAGTTTGACCGATTAGACCTACTACCTCGTGGGAATTTATATTTAAATTTATATCCTTTAGGGCGTACACCTCAGAAGGAAGTCCCTCATTGTAGATGTAATCAACATTGTTTAGTTCTATTTTCATATAGTTTCTAAAAACTCCTCGATATTTAGTGGAAGCTTATCAAGCGTAATCCCCTTGTTTTTAAGCTCATAGGCAACTTCTGTTACCTGAGGAACAGCAAGACCTAATTCTTTCATCTTACTTACCTGAGAAAATACTTCCCTAGAAGATCCTTCTAAGGCCTTTCTTCCCTTATCTAAGACAATTATCTTATCTGCAAGGACTGCCTCTTCCATGTAGTGGGTAATGTATATTATAGTCTTGCCGTACTTTTTATTTAAGTCTTTTACAAGGTTAATTACATCTTTTCTACCCTTTGGGTCAAGCATGGCAGTTGGTTCATCAAAGATTATATAATCAGATAGCATAGCTATAACGCCTGCTATGGATACTCTTTGCTTTTGTCCACCTGAAAGGTTTGATGGATTTCTCTTTTTAAAATCTGTCATTCCGACAAGGTCAATGGCATTATCTACTCTTTCTCTTAGTTCAGGATTTGGCACAGCTAAGTTTTCTGGCCCAAAGGCTACCTCTTCTTCGACAGTTGTTGCAACCATTTGATTATCTGGATTTTGAAATACCATGGAACATTTTTCCCTAATATCCCAAATACTATCTTCATTTTTGCTATTTATATCATCTACCCAAATATCTCCCGAAGTTGGCATTATCTGAGCATTTAAGAGCTTGCCTAGGGTTGATTTGCCAGAACCATTGTGACCTAAGATTGCTACAAATTCTCCCTTTTTAATCTCAATTGATAAATTGTCTAGGGCCTTTTTTTCTTCCGTCTCATCCTCTGACTGAGGGTAGATGTAGGTTAAATTTTCTATTTTAATCATTATTTTTCCTAATAAATCATCGCTGGTGAGTTGTTAGTTGATGATTCGTAAACTACTACTGGTGTGTGAACTTCAACATTGTTAAAGACAATTTCTGCTACACTTGGTGGGAGATTCAAGCAACCGTGGCTACCGTCGTATTGGTAAATGTCACCACCAAATGAATATCTCCAATCTGCATCATGGAAGCCTTCGCCATCCCAACCGATTGGCATCCAAAATCTAACTGGGGTCTTGTACCTGTCTCCAACAAATCCAACTCCTTCTAGAGTTGTGTTGGTGTTTTTAGAAAGGATTGAACCAACACCTACATTTGTTTGCCATCCACCTTGATTGATACCAGTCACTAGAGGAGATTCTACAATTAGCTCTCCATTCTTGTAAAACCACATGTATTGGCGAGAAATATCTACTTCTATATAAGTATTTCCTAAGTCTGAGCCGTCTTCTTCTCTATTGTAAGCGTATCTTTCATAAACAGGTTCGACATCTCCGCTTTTTCTTTGGTTAAATAGCTTTAAGACTTCATCTCCTGTCGCTGATTGGTCTAGGACAAAGCCATATACACCAGGATTTACAACGATCTCACCTATACCTGTAGCATTAAACTTCCTATCTTTACCATAAGTATCTGTTTTATCTGCTATACCTGCCATAAATTCCATTAGCTTGTCATAGTCTATTTGAAACTTCTCGCCCTCTTGGTAAATCATATTTACAAGATCTTCACCCTTTAGTTTTAGATCAAAACCATTGAAGTTAAACTTGATATTCATAGCTTCGATCTTCTTGGCATCTTCTTCAAGAGCCTTTAATTCTGGTGAATCTGATAGGACTGTTGGACTTTCATAGAAATCATCTTCAAGTTTGATGTCCTTATGATCTGTAGATATAGCTCTAATAATATCGTCCTTAACCTTAGTGTAGTCTAGCTTGTTACCCATTACTGCATCTTTTAGCTCAAAGCTATCTCCCTTAAAGACGACTCCCGCATCTTCTGGTTCTGTAATATTTGTAAAAAGCGGACTTCCCTTTAGGATTTCGTCTAGTTTTTCTTCATCATAAGAAATTTTGTAATCAAATTTAAGTTGGTCTTTCTTTAACCCAACCATATTAAGTGGCCAAGCAAATGGATTTTGGTCAATACTCGCATTAGCTGGAATTGTAGCATTATAATCAATTTGATCAGAATCTAGATTTAATTTTCTATCATCTCTACCACTAACTTCTAGGTCAAATCTCTCGCCAACTTCCTCCAAGGCTGATTCCCTGGAAGCAAAAGAAACATTCTTACCATTGATATAGGTATTTGGTAGGGTTATAAACGTAAATACAAGACTTCCTACTAGATAAATACCTGCTATTATTAATAAAACCCAAAGCCAAGCTCTGGATTGTTTCTTATTATCTGTAATAATATCCTCCTAATCTCTCTTTGGTCTATCGCCAAAATATTGGTAATAGTCTACCTTCTCGCCACCATTGTAGAGCTTTCTCTTCTTTGATAGCTTTCTTTTAAAGAATCTATCAAACTTCTCATCTGCTGTTACAAAATACAAGGACCAAGTCCTAAGTTTCATAAACTTATCGTCTATCTTTTTGTAGATTTCATCCAAATTAGTATCAGATAATCTCATACCATAAGGTGGATTTGATATCAAAATCCCATAATCATCACGACTTATGGCTAGGGATGATACATCTCTTTTGACAAAGGCTATATCTTCCTCTACACCTGCATTTAGGGCGTTGTTTTTGGCAAGGCTAATTGCTCTACCCGAAATATCAGATCCTAGGATATGAAGTTTCTTATCATAGTCAATTCTTTCAAGTGCTTCTTTTTTAGACCTGTCATAATAGCTCTTATCCATAAAAATAAAATGTCTAAAATCAAAGTCCCTGTCAATACCAGGTGCAATATTTCTAGCCTTTCTTGCTGCCTCGATTAGGATTGTACCTGACCCGCAGAAGCTATCTATTAAAAACCTATCTGGATTGTAAAAAGATAAATCAACTAGGGCTGCTGCCAAGTTTTCCCTAAGAGGTGCCTTTACAGAATCTTCCCTATAGCCTCTCTTATGTAGACCATCACCAGAAGTATCTATATTGACACTTGCCATATTTCTATCAAGCATTATTTCAATATTTACTCTCTCATTTGATTTTGGGAAAATCTTCCTCTTATAAGTTTTCCTTAGGGAATCTATGATTGCCTTCTCTGAGATAGATTGGATAGATCTTAGGGAGAAAAGCTTAGACTTATATGTTCTAGCATTTACTATAAAATTTGACTCTTCTGATAGAAAATCAGACCAAGTTATAGCCTTGATATTTTCAAAAAGCTCTTCAAAACTAAGAGCTTTAAACTCCTTTATCCTAAGATAAACCCTATCGGCACACCTTAAATTTATATTTAATTTTGCAACATCTTCTAAGTTTGCCAAAAGCTCTATCATTCCATCACTTACGGTGAGATTCTCATAGCCCATATCCATAAGCTGTCTTTTAACTAAAGCTTCCATGCCGAAACTTGTTGTAATCAATATTTTTTCCATGCTTATATTATAACGTATTTAATCTATTTTTCACCTATATTTTTTTAAATATATTTATTTATAATTTGTATAAAAAAACAGGAGATTTTTTCTCCTGTAAGGCTGCCTGCAAAGTAACAAAATCCAAAAGTAAGCGTTCCATTCGGAAGAAATTTTAAGAAATTCAAATCGAAATAATGCGTCCGTAAATCGCACTGTTTGAGCAATGGCGAGTTTGCGATTTACAGTATTATGAGATTTAGAATTTCTAAATTTCTATAGTTGGTTAAGCGTTTTTGGATTTTGTCTACGCTCAAAACAGGAGATTTTTTCTCCTGTCTTTTGATTTATATAGTGTTATTATCAGCGATATATATTTTCTAATTTTCTTCAAAAAACTTATACATTTTTTCAAAGATTAACATTCTATGGTCTTCGTTTTTGAAGGAATGGTCTGCTCCTTCTATTTCCTCATATAGGGCATGTGGGAAGGTGTCTCTTAGTTTCTCGTTGCTATCTTTAAAGACCAAATCGTCACTGTCTCCTCTTAGAATTAGGACATTTCCTTGGTATTTCTTGGCTGACCCATAGATATCTTTTTTAATAAAATCTAGTAAGAATCTCTTGTTTAGCTTAGCTCCACCGATATCTACATCTTCTACACTTGCTATTATTTCTGCAAATGATTTGATGCCATCTATTTCTGTCTTTTTCTTTCTGATTTCTCCTTCAAACATTGTCCTTGCCATGACCTTGATATAGTCAGGGTTGTTCATATCACTTGCAGGGGCAAGTAGACACATTGCTTTAGGTTTTAATTTGTAACCCATAAGTGAGGATAGGACTCCTCCTAGGGAATGACCTACCCAGTAGAGTCTATCTCTGTCTACAAATGGCTTTAGTCTAACGGCATTATGAATTATTTCTACTTCTTTCTCTTCCCTAGATACAGTCATATCATAAAAGTCGCCGTCAGATTCACATGTTCCAGAAAAGTCAAACCTCGCTACTACGAATCCTCTATCTGTTAGGTATCTTGCATTTTGCACCCTAAAGAAGGTTGAACCGTTTCTGTCTCCACCGAATCCGTGATAGATTATTACTGTTGGATATTTATTTTTCTCGTCAAAATCATCAGGTGTATTTATAACTCCCCTAAGGACTATGCCGTCTTGTTTTTTAATCTCTGTGTAAATGTATTTCATCTTATAGCTCGTTTAATATCCTTGCCATTTCAACTCCAGATGCAGATGCTTGGGATAGGGAATGAGTTACTCCAGATCCATCTCCTAGGCAGTAGAGTCTCTTGTGGCTTGTTTCAAATCTTTCGTCTACATCAACTACTGAGTTGTAGAATTTGACCTCGATCCCGTATAGGAGGGTATCATCATTTGCCATACCTGGGGCGATTTTGTCTAGCTGATAGATCATTTCAATTATGTCATCTAATTGTCTTTTAGGCATAACTAATGATAGGTCGCCTGCAGTTGCATTTAAGGTTGGGTTAGTGAAAGATTTTGCCATTCTTCTTTCTGATGAACGACGGCCCTTGACTAAGTCTCCAAATCTTTGCATCAAGACTCCTCCGCCTAGCATGTTTGATAGTCTTGCTATAGACTCGCCATATTCGTTAGAATCTTCAAATGGTTCTGTAAATCTATTTGTTACTAGAAGGGCAAAGTTGGTATTTTCTGATTGAAGCTTAGGATCTGTGAATGAGTGGCCATTTACAGTTAAGACCCCGTTGGTGTTTTCTGTTACTACATGACCGTATGGGTTCATGCAAAATGTCCTTACAACATCATTATATTGTTTGGTTTGATACATTATCTTTGCTTCATAAACATCATCTGTGATATGCTTAAATACTTCTGCTGGGACTTCTACCCTTACTCCTATATCAACCCTGTTTCTCTTTGATCCTACATCGAACTTATCACATACATCTGCTATCCACTTAGATCCTGACCTGCCTGCTGCAAGGACTAGATCATCTGCAGAGTATGTTTCATCTTTTGTTTTTATTATGTATTTATCATTTTCAAAGTCCACTTCTTCTACCATTGTGTTAAACTCAAAATCTATGGTATCTTTGACATAATTGTAGATTCTTTGAAGGATTACCTTGTTTCTATCTGTTCCAAAGTGACGAACCTTAGCTGATAATAGATGAAGGTCATAGCGTAAACACTTTGTCTTTAGATCGTTTTTGTCAGTTGAGTAAAGCTCTAGGTCATCTCCTCCGTCAAAATCCATCAAGACATCATCTACATATTCCATAAGATCCATTGCCTTTTTCTCACCTAGGTATTGATGAAGGTCTCCACCAAAGCTTGTTGTGATATTGTATTTTCCATCTGATAGGGTCCCTGCACCGCCAAATCCATACATGATATTGCAAGGCTTACAACCTATACAGTGGTCGACTTTTCCCTCAGTGATAGGACAAGTTCTATTTGCTACCTTTCTACCACCATCTATTATTAAAACTTTCTTGTTTGTATTTAGTTTAGTTAGCTCATAGGCAAGAAATACTCCTGCCGCTCCAGCGCCTACAACGACGATATCATACTTTTTCATAAACACTCCTTTACATGATTAACCTGTTATATTATACAAGTTTAATGCCAGTTATGAAACTATTATTTATTTTTTAACAAACTTGTGATAGAATTAAGGTAATTTATGTTAAATATATATAATATATGAGGAGATATTATGAAAAACGCATTTAAGAAAGCCTTTCCTTATACGATACCAGTTATCGTGGGCTATGTCCTATTGGGCGTCACCTTTGGTATTTTGGTAAGTCAAGAAGGCTACAACCCAATTCTCGCCCCAATTATTTCACTAACTGTCTATGCTGGCAGTATGCAATTTGTACTATTGCCCTTACTAAAATCAGATATAACCATCCTTGCAATTATTATCCTGACCCTTTCTGTTAATATCAGGATGATGTTTTATGGTTTGTCTTTGTTAAAGGAATTTAAACATTCTAGGAGCAAATTATTATTCATCCTAACCCTATCAGATGAGACCTTTGCCCTAGATACATCAATCAAACCACCAGAAGACGTTAAGACTAGCGATTTTTACCTAGCAATTGGTATCATTAATTACCTTGTCTGGGCAGCAGCATCATACGTCGGTGCTCTTTTGGGAGGACTAATTACCTTTAACACTTTGGGTATGGATTTTGTCCTAACAGCTTTGTTCCTAGTGCTTTTAGTTGAGCAATACAAGGCTACTAGAAACCACAGACCAATGGCAATAGGATTTGTCGCATCTATTATTTCCCTTGTTTTCTTTGGTAGGGATAAGTTTATGATCCCAGCCCTATTTTTAATTGTAGCAAGCTTAGTTGGACTTCGTGGAAAGGTGGAAGATTACAATGAGTAGGATTATTTTTATAATGTTAGCATCTGCCCTAACTACATTTTTAATAAGGTCAGTTCCCTTTATATTCTTTACTAGAAGAACCTTGCCTGATTTAATCAAATATTTTGGTAGATACTTACCCTTTGCCCTCATGCCACTTTTGGTAGTATTTGGTCTAAGAAACATAGATATAACAACCTATCCTTTTGGTCTTGCAGAGCTTATTGCAAGCCTTGTTGTAATTATCCTACACGCAAAGTTTAACAAGCTATTTTTGTCAATATCTGTAGGAACTATTCTTTATATGTTTTTAATCCAAATAGTATTTATATGAGTAAAAGGTAAAATATATAGACAAAAGAATAGTTAGGAGTTAATATGAACAAAGAAATTTCAATATCAAACAACAAGGCCATCCTAAACTTTTCCAAGGCCTTTTTTAACAATACTGACGACCTTCTTAGAAGTGACGGCTTCTATGAAGTTCTCAAGTCTTTTGTAAACTTTCACAAGGAAAATAACACAAGGATTTATTCCTACCTAGAAAAGTTCTTTAGATCAAGCAACATCGACAGTCTCGCAGGAGAGATTAGAGATATAACCAAGATCCTTACAGTAATGAGCCTCGATGAAATAAGCGAGAAAATCAACAAATACCACGACCTAGACAAGGAGCGTGACGCTCTTCTTAGAATAGTCGAGGATATGTATGACTATTGGAGAAAGCTAGAAAGATACTCTGTCATAGAAAAAGTCGCTGGCAAGGAAGGTCTCGAGGTCGAAAACTTTTTAGGATCTAACATAAAACTTAAGGATATGATTCTAGAAATATACAGAAAAGTTGAAATATCAATCACAGGTAAGGTACAAAAGGTCTTTAGACAAGTACCAGCTGGAGCCAACTCCTCAATTATAGTTAGAAAGTCAAACATTGATTATCCTGACTACTGCAGGTGGCTAAACGATATTCCTTATATAACCAAGGTAATGATAGAAACTCCTTACATTACCTACACCAAATCCAACAAGAGAGATGGATTCTTCAAGGAAGTAGAAGAAAATCCAATAGCAAACATCGACATAAACACAGACGAATATCTTTGCTATCCTGCAAAGATTGCAGACAATTTGATTTATGTCTACTTCCACCAAGACTACATCACTCATGGTATATCAGCATCAAACCTATTTGAGCTAGCAGACGAAGATGAAGTTGTAAATACCAAACCTGATGGGCTATACATCTTTGGTGTAAAAGATGATAGGGACCTAGATATATTCTATGAAGATAAGGAAAATGACCTATTTATCGGTTATTGTAACTTTGCCGACAAGAAAGACTACTTCGGCTACCTAAAGAAAATGTGTCTAACCCTAAATAACATCATATCTATGAAAAAAGGCTACCTACCAATCCACGGAGCTGGTGTAAATGTAGTCCTACAAAATGGAAAAACAGCAAACATAGTAATCCTTGGTGATTCCGGAGCAGGCAAAAGCGAATCAATAGAAGCCTTCAGATCTCTTGCCAAAGAATACATCAGAGATATGACAGTAATATTTGACGATATGGGATCATTTAGAATAAAAAACGGTGAAGTCGCAGCCTACGGAACTGAAATCGGCGCCTTTGTTAGACTAGATGACCTTGACAGTGGCTATGCCTTCAAGCAAATAGATAGATCAATCTTCATGAATCCAGACAAGGTTAACGCAAGACTAATAATGCCAGTAGCAGATCACAAGCAAATCATGGAAGGATACAAGGTTGACTTCTTCCTATATGCCAACAACTACGACAGATTAAATCCAGACGATAAATCTATAAGCCTATTTGATAATAAGAAAGAAGCCATAGAAACGTTCAAAGCTGGAGCTAGGATGGCAAAAGGAACAACCACAGAAGAAGGCCTAGTAAAATCCTACTTCGCAAACCCATTCGGTCCCTTCCAAAAACAAGAAATGTGCGATGATTTAATAGAAAATTACTTCGACAAATTATTTGATAGTAATATCAAAGTAGGCACAATCAGAACCCAACTTGCCATAGACAATATGGAAAGTGAAGGCCCAAAGAAATCAGCCAGAGAACTATTTGAAATAATAAAATCATTATAAAATAACCCCCACTAACTTGTAATACCAGCTAGTGGGGATTTCTTTTGCTTAAAAGGATGAAGGGTTTGAGGAAATGTCATTTCGACAGAGAAACCACAAGGTTTCGATGAGAAATCTACAGTCTATACTCCGCATTTCAGCAAAACCCAAAGTTCCTACTGGAGATCCTCACGTCGCTTCGCTCCTCAGGATGACGGGTTTGGAGGATTGTAATTTTAAAATTTATATTACCGTTCCATTAAGGATGACTCTTTGAATAATATCATTCCCTTAAGTTTGTCATTCCGACAGAGCGAACGTAGTGAGTGACGAGGAATCTACAGTCTGTACTACGCAGTCTAGGAAAATCCAGAGTACCCTACTAGAGATCCTCACGTCGGTCATTTCATTCCCTCCTCAGGATGACGGATTTGGGCAATGTCATTCCGACAGAGCGAGGAACGAGTGACGAGGAATCTACAGTTTGTACCTTTCAGGCATGTGGAACCCGAAGTATAAACCAGAGATCCTCACGTCGGGTCCTCCACGAGCCGGACGGGCTAGTTAGCTCCTCAGTATGACAATATTAACGAATCGTCTTCCCCAATCCCGTCATTCCGACAGAGCGACTGTAAGGAGCGACGAGGAATCTACAGTTCGTACTTCGCAGTCAAAGCTGAACCTGTACTACCTACTGGAGATCCTCACGTCGGGTCCTCCACGAGCCGAACGGGCTAGTTTCACTCCCTCATCAGGATGACGGGTTTTGGGTGATTTTTTCTCACAGAAAAACTGACCCTAGTTTGGGTCAGTTTCCAAGTAATATTTACTACAATATTAATCTATTAGTCTTCTTTTTTTCTTGTAGCGATGATTCCTGCAACTGATACTGCTGCAAGTCCAGCTACTGCAGACATTCCTGCTACACCTGTTTTAGGAGCTGCGTTTGGATTAGCTTTAGGTGCGTTAGCTTCTTTAGCCATTTCTTTTTCTTTTTTCTCAGTTTCTTTAGCTAATTTAGCTGCTTTTTCAGCTTCTTCTTCGTCAGCTTTGCTCCATAGGTAGTATCCGTATCTTCCGTCAGCATCTATGAATATTGTATATGAGTCTTTTGTTTTGTTGTTTTTAAGAGCTTCTTTAGCTGCTTTTTCGGCTTCTTCTCTTGTAGCATATCCTGGTTTTTCGTCATCTTTACCAGGTTTTTTGTCATCTTTACCAGGTTTTTTGTCATCTTCACCAGGTTTTTTGTCATCTTCACCTGGTTTTTCTTCAGAACCTTTGTGAGCTTTTAAGATTTCAGCTTTAAGAGCTTCTACACCTTCAACTGTTTTAGCTTTGTTGATTTGGTCAAAGTAAATTTGTCCTGTGATTCCAGCTTTTTTAAGTTCTTCGATAGCTTCTTTTTTAGCTTCTTTTAGTAACCATTCGTCAATTGTTACTTTTGGACCTTGTTCTTCTGGTTTTTCTTCAGGTTTTTCTTCAGGTTTTTCTTCAGAACCTTTGTTAGCTTTTAAGATTTCAGCTTTAAGTGCATTTACACCTTCAACTGTTTTAGCATTGTTGATTTGTTTGAAGAAGATTTCACCTGTGATTCCAGCTTTTTTAAGTTCTTCGATAGCTTCTTTTTTAGCTGTTTCTAATTTTTCTTTATCAAGTTCATCAGCTACTTTTTCCCAATCTGATTTATTAGGATCTTCCCATTCACTGCCTAAATCTTTATCTTCTTCTTTATTTTCTTTTTCTTTTTCTAGTTCTTCAGCTACTCTTTCCCAATCTGACTTATTAGGATCTTTCCAGTCATTTGCAAGTTCTTCTTCAAGTTTTGCTTTTTTCTCTGCTTCTATTTTTTTATCTTGTTCAGCTGATGCTTCTGCCCATTGATCTTCGTATGAGTCAGTCCAGCCTTCAGCGTGTGCTGTATTTACTCCACCTAGAACAAGTCCAGCTGCTAATGCTAGCGCTAATGCATTTCTCTTTTTCATAATTAATATCCTTTCGTTTACGTAAATTTAGTAGAAATATTACTTCTACAGGTATTATAAACTAATTAGCAGGCAAAAGCAAATTTTTTGTGGCAATTGTGTAGAATATATATGAGTAATTTGTGTGTAGTATTGAAATACTATTCTTTTATTTTATGTTAATTTAATATTAATTTTTTCCATATTTTAAAGGAAGTTTATTTTTGATTTTTATAGCAAATACTTCCTATGATTTCAATGGATTGGGAGGCTATTTAATAATCTTGATATTTTTGCTAATATTTGTTTTATATGAAGATTATATTTAGTGGATAATAATTTATTTTATAAAATATTAATTTATTTTACTTTTTGTAAGAATTTTGTAATTTTTTCTTATATTGTTTAAGTAAATACGAAACCCAATTTTGGTCTTTAGATGGAGCGAACCTAGTAGTCGACGGGAAGTCTAGAATAAATACCTCGCAGTCTAGGTGAACCACAAAGTACCTATTGGAGATTCTCACGTCGCTTCGCTCCTCAGGATGACAATATTAACAAATTATAATTCCTCAAATCCCGTCATTCCGACAGAGCGAACTAAGTGAGCGACGAGGAATCTAGAGTTTGTATGTCGCAGTCAAGTTTAACCCAAAGTATCTACTGGAGATCCTCACGTCAGGCTAAAGCCTTCCTCAGGATGACGGGTTCGACGGATTGAAAACTCCATTAAGGATGACTGGATTGGAATTGCCATTCCCCCAAATATGTCATTCCGACAGAGTGACTGTAAGGAGCGACGAGGAATCTACAGTCTATACTTCGCATGTCAGTGGAACCCGAAGTACCTACTGGAGATCCTCACGTCGCTTCACTCCTCAGGATGACGAGTTTGACGGATTGCTATTCCTCCAATACTGTCATTCCTAATGGGTCTGGTCACAGTGAACGTCAGTGAACTGATGACAGCCCTTAATCAAGGCTTTTCGAGGTGAAGCGAAGCTGAACCCTAAAACTACTGTCGACAGAGCGACTTAAAGGAGCGACGAGGAATCTACAGTCTATATTATCTCCACAAAAAAACTGACCTATTTTAGGTCAGTTTTAGTTAGCTTTATTTTTACAATTTCATGGAGTTTTGTCTTCTTCTTAGTCTTGTTATTGTGGCTGTTTCGTCTAGTTCTACCATGGACATATTAATGATTGTGCCTTTTTCGATATCTTTTGTTGCTCTTGTTTTGTCTGTGATTAGGGCGATTGGTAGGAGGTCTTCTGTTAGACATCTATCATGGCTTGTAAGTTTGCCTAATACTGTGCCTGAGCCTACTCCTTCTAGTCTTTCGCCTGCTTTTATGTCTCTTTTGGCAATTGTCACTGTGTCTGCTACTTGCCCGTGAAGGGGTACTATGGTTGATTCGTTTTCTACTACTGCCTTGTAGATTGTTATTGGTGTTTCAAGGCTTGTTAAATGGTATGGGCGATACATCAAGTAGTTTGGTCCATCTCCAAAGCCTAGGAATTTCATTAGATCTCTTACATCTTCTTGATCACTTGTAACTATGATAAATACTCCCGGCGCCATGCCTCTTGAAAATTCTACTACACCATATCTTGATAGGACTCCGCTGTCAGCTTTTAGTCTAAAGTCTTCTACTGCTGTGTCAGGACTTGTATCAATTCCGTGGCAACCTAGAGTGTCAGGTAGAAATCCTAGGGCGTTTGCTACTGAGTTTAGCTCAAGCATGGTGTTTGTTCCATCTATAAAGCTTGTTAGCATTTTGGCTGATAGGCCTTTTTCTTTGGCAATGTCTGCTAATGTTTCTGGAGTTGCATCGTTATCTAGTGGGTTATTTTTGCCTTTGGCAGCTACTAGGACTTCTAGTCCCATACCGTAAGCATATTCTACAAGGTCGATTATTGCTCCTGGTTCATCTCCTAGGATTCCTGTATATACTACGCCTGCTTTTTTTGCCATATCGTGAAGTACTGGTCCTACTACCGCATCACATTCTACGTTGAATGTTATCATGTGTTTGTGGTATTGGATTGTTTTTCTTGCTATAACTGCTCCAAATGGTGGATCTCCTGTACAGTCTACTACGGCATTTATTTGCATGAGTTTGTAGGCAAGTCTGTAGTTGGTTGATACACAAATATAGCCTTTTTCTAATACTTCGTAGCCCTCGTTATAGTCATCTGTAAATATTATTTTATCTTCTGATATACCAGCCTTTACTAGTGCCTTGATGGCTTTTCTTGGAGTTCTATTTACGACAAGTTTGACTTCCATAGCGTCCATCTTTGATAGTTGGCTGATTAGAGATGAGCCCATCTTGCCGCAACCGATTATGGCAAGCTTGATGCTTTCTCCGTTATCTTTCATTTCTTTTAGTTTTCTATTTATCTTAAACATTCATACTCCTTATTGTGTCTGAAGAGGCTTTCGCTGAGGAAAATGCCCATTGTATATTGTACCCTCCACACGAGCCAGATACATCAATTATTTCTCCAATAAAATAGAGATTGTCATAGATTGTTGATTGCATAGTCCTAGGATTGATATAATCTGTCCTAAATCCGCCCAGACTTACTTGGGCGTTTGTCTTATCATTAATATCTTTTACATGAAAAATCATAGATTTTAAGATTTTTATTAGCATATCCATGTCTTTTTCGCTTAGGTCTTTGGATATTTTTTCTTCTTTTATCTTGGCTTTGGAGAGGATATCTCCTATGAGCCTATCATTTACAAGACCTAAGAGAATTTCTCTCATAGTTCTTGTTGGATATTTTCTAATCAAATCTTCTAGTCTATTTCTTAGGGATTCATTAGTATAGGTTGGGAAGAAATCCACCCTTAGTTCTGGATTTTTCCTATCCATAAGGGCAAGACTAATCTCGTTGGATAAGTCTAGGATTGCTGTCCCTGTTAGTCCATAAGATTGAAAGATTAGATCATCTGTGGATTCTTTGATGAATTTGTTATCTATATATAAGGAAACTTTGGCACTTATCCTAGATCCTTTGGCATTCTTGGATAGTTTTTCCTTGGTTTTGTAGTTTGTTATGCCGTAAGAGATTTTACTTACTGGATGATAATTTTCAAGTATTTTAAAGATAGTTCCGTCAGATCCTGAGTTTTTGAGGGTTATACCTCCTCCTGCAAGAATAAGGATATCGTATTTGTACTTGTTATTTTGACCTATCAAGAGCTTTTTATCAAGGTCTATGTCTATTATTTTTTCATTAAAGATAAACTTGGCATTTTCCTTAGCTTTTAGATATAAAATATCCCTAACAGACCTAGCTGACATGGTAGATGGATAGCACCTACCACTTGGTAGAGATGTCGTATCTATACCTAGGTCGTTAAAGTATTTTATCAAATCTTCATTGGTGAAGTTATTTAGGGCATATTTGTAAAATTCTGGGTTAGAAGATTGGAAAAAGTCATAGGAGAAGTTCTTGTTGGTGAAGTTACACCTGCCATTTCCTGTGGCTAAAAGCTTTCTTCCGGCAAAGTCATTTGAGTCTATGACTGTTATGTCGACTCCCTCAGTCATTGATGCGAAGGCAAGACCTGCTACTCCTGCCCCTAGGACAAACACTTTCATAGGCTTTCCAAAACTTCCTTTAGAGTCTCTCTTTCACTGTAAGGTGTTTTCTCGTTACCCTTTAGTTTTAGGAAGTTCTCCTCTCCTTTTCCTAATAGAAAGATAAAATCACCTTTCTTAGCGTGAGTTACAGCATATCTTATGGCTTCTTTTCTAACATTTATTTCTATATATCTGCCACCATTAGCTGTGATTCCTTCTATTATATCTCTATTTACATTCTCTAAGGTATCAAACTTAGGGTCATCTGTTGTGACAACTGCAAAGACATCATTATCTGCGCATGCCTTGCCAGTAGATACTCTAAATTCCTTGTTTCTATCTCCATTTACTCCAAATACAGCAAAGGTCCCATGGCCCTTTGGTACAGATTTAAAGAGACTATCATAGGCAAAAGGTGTGTGGGCAAAGTCTATTACTATATTTAGACCTAAATCATTTTTTATATATTCAAACCTAGATGCTACTCCAGTGAACTTTTTCATAGCTTCTTTTACTTCTTCTAGGCTTGCTCCCATATCGCAAACTACAGCAGTGGCAGCTAAAGTGTTATATACTTCATAGTCAGCTATGGTATTTAAGGTAAATTCTACACCCTTAACTTCATAACTTATCTTGCCGTCTTTTTTAACTACATTTTCTGCCCTATAGTCAGCATTTTCGTTATCTATTCCGTAGGTGATGGTATTTGGATAAAGCTCTTTGGCCTTTTTTCCATAAGGATCATCTATATTTGCAACTGTGTGTTTAGCTTGGTCAAATAAGATCATCTTTGCTTTAAAATAATTATCCATGGTCTTGTGGTAGTCAAGGTGCTCCCTAGAAAGGTTGGTAAATACCCCATAATCTATATCAACTCCATAGACTCTCTTTTGGTCTAGTCCGTGGCTTGATGTTTCTAGGCTTAGATACTTCATTCCCTCATCTACGCATATGTTCATTAGCTTGTTTACTTCAGTTATAGTTGGGGTTGTGTTAGAAGTCCTGTATTCTTTGCCACCGATTAGGGCAAGATCTGTACCGATATTTGCAGCTTTTCCAAAAATTTCATCTAGCAAAAAGTAGACAAGTCTCGATGTTGTTGTCTTGCCGTTAGATCCTGTAACACTTACTATAGTCATCTTTTTGGATGGGTAATCTGAAAGCTTATTGGAAATCTCCGCTAGGGCACATCTTGCATCTTCCACATTGATGTATGATATTCCTTCCTTGTAGGCTATATCTTCAGTGTGAATTATTAGGCTTGCTCCGTTTCCTATGGCAGAGTCTATATACTTGTGACCGTCTTCTATGTTTCCCTTTATAGCAACGAAGGCATATCCTTCCTTTACTTCTTTGGAATTATTTGCTACTGCTACTATATTTTTATCGTTGTTCTTTTTGTATGATGTGTAGGCTATTGTTTCCAATACTTCTTCAAATTTTAACAAAATAATTATCCTTTCTTAAAACTAGGGTAACTCCCTTTTATCTAGTAATATATTCTACCTTAAAAGAGCAAGCTTTCATTATCACAAAGCCCGCTATTAAAATTATGTAACTAAAAAAAGCCCCCTAAGGGACTTGATATTAGATATTAAGTTTCTTCTCGATTGCTTCTTTGTCAAAACCTACTATATCTTCACCGTCGATATTGATTACTGGAACTCCTCTGTAGCCTTTGCTTACAAGGTAGTCTACTGCATCTTTGTCCTTGTCTACGTTCATTTCTGTAAATTCAATACCCTTGTCATTGAAATATTGTTTTGCTGCCTTGCAGAAAACACATGTATTTGATGTATAAATTTTAATATCTGCCATATTATCTCCTCCATCTGTTCTATATATACCCATACCTATAGGGTTTCAATTATTTTTGCTAGATTTATAAAATCATCTAGGGACAGGTTTTCTGCCCTCAGGTTATCCTTTATACCCAATTTTTCAAAAGCTAATCTAAGTTTATCTTTTTCTACAGCATCTGATAAAGAGTTTAGGATTGTCTTTCTCCTTTTGTTAAACCCTGCATGGATTAGAGAAAAAAGGTTCTTCTCGTCCACATAATCTGTGTATTTTCTTAGCTCTAGTTTTAGGACTGTCGAGTCAATCTTTGGTTGAGGCATAAAGACAGACTTAGGAACGTTGGTTACTTTTTTAGCGTCGGCATAGTATTTGACAAAGACTGATAGAGAAGAATATTCCTTGTCTTTTTCTGTGGCAAGCATCCTATCTGCAACTTCCTTTTGCACCATGATAGTCATATCCGTGCAAGGGAGGTTGCTTGTTACAAGCTTTTCTATGATTGGAGTTGTTATATAATAAGGAAGGTTTGATACTACCTTAAAGCTTTCGCCATCAAATTCTTCTGCTACGATTTTTTCAAGATCTGCCTTTAGGATATCCTCATGGATCAGGTCGAAATTGTCAAACTCTGCCATATTTTCTTCTATGATTGGTATGAGGCTATCATCAATTTCAATTGCAACTACTTTTTTACAGGCTTTTGCCATCTCATAGGTTATAGTTCCAATCCCTGGGCCAATTTCTATGACGTTTTTCCCACTGACATCTGCGGCATCCACGATTTTGTCTACGAAGTTTTTATCTACTAGGAAGTTTTGACCTAAGGATTTCGAAAATCTAAAGCTATATAAGTCTGTGATTTCCTTTACAATCTTTGGTGAATATAATTTTTTCATATTTTACTGACCGCCTTTTCAAATTCTTCACGACTTATACCAAAAGAGTTTAGCTTAGATAAAAGCTGCTTGGAGTTGTAGTAGCCAATCCCTAACATATCTCCGAGCCTTGCTCTTTTTTCTCTGGCATCACTTCCTAGAGAAAGACCATTGTTGACCAAGTCTGCCATGGTAAATTCTTCTTTTTTAGTTATATTTATGGCCTTAGCTTTCTTTAACGCATCTATAATCACTTCTGGATCTGCATTTTCCACACCAAGGTCGTTTTTCTTGATAGCTTTTTTCCTGTCAATATAGGCGTGTTTTGCTGTTGGAATGTGTTTGGCAATCCTTGCTCTTATTTTCTTGCCTGCATAGTCTGGATCAGTTAGGATGATTATCCCGCACCTGTCGTTTATGACCTTTAGTCTTTCTATAAGATCCATCCCAAAACTAAGGCCGTTTGTCGCAATCATTTCGCAATCCACTGCCCTTTTTACGTTAGCTATATCATCTTTTCCTTCTACTACTATTGTTTCTTTTATCATAAGCCGAAAAATTCCTCTGCATTTTTTGTAGTTCTTTTTTCTAGTTTCTTTAGCTTCATTCCTCTGATATTGGCGATTTCTCTTGCTACTTCTATTATTTTACGAGGATCATTTCTAAGCCCCCTGTATGGCTCTGGACTTAGGTAGGGGCTATCTGTTTCTAGCATTAGCCTTTCGATTGGCACTAGGCTTGCAGCACGCTTTTCATTTTCCCCATTAGAAAATGTTACCACTCCCCCGATTGAAATATAAAAACCTAGGTCCATGTATTTTTTAAGCATATCGGTATCCTCTTGGAAACAATGAATTTGGATTTTTAAATCAGAGTAATCTTTTAATATCTCGTAGGCGTCTTCTCCTACTTCTCTTGTGTGAATTACAGCTGGGAGCTTATATTTTCTCGCAAGGTCAAGTTGCTTGATGAAGATTTCCTTTTGTTTTTCTTTGTTATCATCTTTCCAATAATAGTCAAGGCCGATCTCTCCTATGGCTACGACCTTGGGATTTTGGATAAGCTCTTCTATTATTTCTAGGTCACTTTCACCTAAATCATCTACCTCTTCTGGATGGATTCCGACTTGGGCGTAAAAGTTTTCGTATTTTTCGGCAAGCTCTACTGCCATTTTGGAATCTTTTATATTACATCCTGGGTTTATTATTGCTTTTACATTAAAATTCGACAGGTCCTTTATAATAAAGAGCCTGTCGGAATCAAATGCACTATCTGTTAGATGAGCATGAGTATCTATTAATGCCATTAGCTTACCTTAGATCCTGGTTTCATATCAGATAAGGTTGATAATAGGCTTAAATCATCATCAAAGTCAGCTGCAAGGAGCATTCCTTCGCTTTCTATGCCACGCATCTTTCTTGGAGCAAGGTTTCTTACAACTATTACATTTTTACCTAGTAGATCTTCTGGAGCGTACCATTTTTTAATGCCTGAAACTATAGTTCTTGGGCGATCTTCTCCAATATCTACTGTAAAGACTAAAAGTTTGTCAGCGTCTGGGTGGACCTTAGCTTCTGTGATTTTTCCTACTACTAGGTCAACTTTAGTAAAGTCTTCAAAGGCTATATAATCTTCTTCCTTCTTTTCTTCTTTCTTTGTTTTATTTAATCTTTCTTCTATCAAAGCTCCATTAGCTTCATGAAGTTTAACTAGTTCTTTGTCTATATCTAGTCTGCCGAAGAGATTTTTACCCTTGCTTACCCTAGCTCCTTCTTCTAAAAGACCAAAGTCAGCTGCAGATTCAAAGCCTTTGTTAGCTGTGCCGATTTTTTCTAATATTATCTTAGTTGTATTTTTCATAAATGGCTCTATTAGTTGAGCTACAATCCTGATTGTTTCTGCAAGGTTATATAAAACTCTATCAAGTCTATCAGAGTTTTTCTCATCACGACCTAGAATCCATGGCTCTGTTTCGTCTACATATTTGTTGGCACGACGGATTAGAGTCCAAATAGCTTCAATAGCTGCGTTAAAGTTAAACTCATCCATAAGCTTGTTAAAGTTAGTATAAGTTTCTTCTGCAAGAGCTATTAGTTCATCATCGTATGTGTCTGCTACAGATCCCTTTCTAACCTCTCCACCATTGTATTTATCAATCATAGATGTAGTTCTTGAAACTAGGTTACCTAAATCATTTACAAGGTCTGAGTTATATCTTTCCATAAACTTTCTAGCTGAGAAGTTGCCGTCAGATCCAAAGTTAAACTCGCGAAGCATAAAGAATTTTAGGGCATCTACTCCATATAGGTCAACTAGTGGTTCTGGATACATGATATTTCCCTTAGACTTACTCATCTTGTCATTGTCAAAAAGAATCCATCCATGGGCAAATACCTTCTCTGGTAATGGAAGATCAAGCGCCATTAGTAAAGCTGGCCAGATTATAGTATGAAATCTCACTATATCTTTTCCTATAAGGTGAACTCCTGCTGGCCAATATTTCTCAAATTTTTCCCTATCATCTCCATAGCCTATGGCAGATAGGTAACAAGAAAGGGCGTCTATCCACACATATACAACATGTTCATTGTCAAATGGAACATCAACTCCCCAATCGAAGGTATTTCTAGTAACTGATAGGTCAGAAAGTCCCTTGTCAATGAAGTTGTTTAACATTTCCTTTTGTCTAAAGGCAGGCTCTAGGAAGTCTGGGTGGTCTTTGAATAATTCTTTTAGTCTATCTGTATATTTTGAAAGTCTAAAGAAATATGTTTCTTCTTCTTGGTATTCTACATCCCTACCACAATCTGGGCACTTGCCATCTTCTAGTTGAGATTTACTCCAAAAAGTCTCACAAGGTGTACAATAATATCCCTTGTATTCTCCCTTGTAGATATCTCCCTGTTCGTAAAGTTTAGTAAATATTTCTTCAACATCTTTTTCGTGTTGGCTTTCTGTAGATCTAATAAAAGTATCATAGTCAATCTCAAGCTTTTCCCAAAGGTCAATTGTTTCAGATGCAATCTTATCTACAAAAGATTGAGGGTCGACGCCAGAAGCTTCTGCTGATTTCATGATCTTTTGTCCGTGTTCATCTGTTCCTGTTGTTAGGTAGGTATCATATCCTAATAAATTTTTATATCTTTTAAGTACATCAGCTATAACTGAAGTGTAAGTATTACCGATATGAAGGTTAGAGTTTGGATAGTATATCGGTGTTGTAATATAATAATGTTTTTTCTCTGTCATAATTATCCTTTCATAATTCTAAATGAATATACTAGTTTTATCATACTTCAAAACGTCTTACAATTCATTAGCCTTTAATGGGTTTTCCACTTATATATAATCCATACTATATTTATTTTTTATTCTTCACAATCAGCACATATATTAAAAATATATAAAAAAACTTGAAATATTGTTTGTTATTTTATATACTAATAGGGTATTTCAAAATTTACATAAGAATTTACATAGGAGGAAGTATGGATTTTATACTAAAAGCTGCTGACTTTATGTGGGCAAACGTTATAGGATATGTCTTGCTTGCAGTAGGACTTTATTATTCTATAAGACTTGGCTTTCCACAATTTAGACATGCAGGTTTGATAAATAAAGTTATAAAGAAGAATCTTAAAAATGATGACGGAGTAAGTGGTTTTGCTGCCCTTGCTACAGCAGTTGGTGGACAAGTAGGAACGGGATCTTTGGTTGGAGTTGCAACTGCCCTTACCTTTGGTGGACCTGGAGCGATATTTTGGATGTGGATTACAGCCTTGCTTGGAATGGTAATCACATTTGCAGAAACAGTTTTAGGTCAGATCTATAGGGTAAAGCTTGACGATGGCTCCTACAGGGGTGGTCCTGCCTATTACGTACAGTTTGGACTTAAATCTCGTGGATTTGGAATATTTACAGCATTTTTCTATATTCTAGGAGTTGGACTTTGTATTGCTTTTATGCAATCAAACTCTATCAGCCAAGCCTTTACAGGTGTAATTGACCTAAATCCAATCATTCCAGGGATAGCTGTTACTTTGGCGGCGTTTTTCATAACTGTAGGTGGAGTTAAGAGACTAACAGATTTCTCATCAAAGGTTGTTCCAATTATGGCTCTTGCCTATATAGTAGTTGTTCTAATCATTGTAGTTACAAATATTACGAAGTTTCCAGCTGTACTAGCTATGATCTTTAAAAGCGCCTTCTCACCACAAGCTGCGGCAGGTGGTTTAGTTGGTCACACTGTGATGGATGCCTTTAGACAAGGTGTCGCTCGTGGTCTATTTTCAAATGACGCTGGTAATGGTATAGCAGGTATAATGCATGCGGCAGCAGATGTAAAACACCCAGCAGAGCAAGGTTTTCTTGGAATGTTCGGTACTTTTGTTACAACTATTATAATCTGCTCTCTATCTGCCTTTGCTCTTCTACTAACTGGAGTTGTCGGAGCACCTAATAGCGGTGCTGGTATCACCCTTGTGCAAGATGCCTTCCAAACTTTGATGGGAGTTCCTGGCAGATGGCTAGTATTTTTCGCTATGCTTATGTTTGGTTTTACAACCCTAATAGCAGATTTATTCTATGGTGAGAGTAATATTCTTCTAATCTTTAAGGATAAACACAAGATTCCTCTTTGGATCTATAGGATAATAGCTTTTATCATGTTTTTAGTTGCAACTCAGATGGATCTTGAGCTTGTATGGGGCTTTATAGATGTATTTGTCGGTATAGTTGTATTCATAAACGTAATTAGCTTGGTGCTTTTGTTTAAGGATGTAAAATTTGTTCTAAATGACTACCAAGATCAACTAAAAAACGGTATTAGCGATCCAGTATGGAAAAGAGATAAAGAATATAAACTTTAATATTAAGTTAAACTAAGGCTTGGAAGATTATCCAAGCCTTGCTTTATCTTTATCTTCGTGTATATTAATTTTAGAATAAAACTTACAATGAAACAAAGTAAGCCTTGTTTGAAATAACAAGAGCCCAAGTACACTTCATTTTGTTTAAGACCTGCCTAGAGTCTATCCTAGGCGCTGAGTATAAAAAAAGCTGGTACCGCAAAATTTGCGCTTTTATGCTCTTTTTTTGTACTTATTTTTAATAACGAAAGGATATACTATGAAATTTACTTACGAGAAAGAATATGACAACATATTTGACGAGCTTGTAGATCGTGGCTACTACGAACAAGCAACCAACGAAGAAGAACTAAAGGAACTTCTAAAAAATGAATCAGTCAAATTCTATTGTGGCTTCGATGCTACAGCAGATTCCCTAACAGTAGGTCACCTCATCCAAATCATGGTAATGATGAGAATGCAAAACTACGGCCACAAACCAGTTGCCCTTCTTGGTGGAGGAACAACCCTAATAGGTGATCCATCAGGTAGAAGCGACATGAGACAAGTCATGACAGAAGAGCGAATCGACCACAATGCAGAATGTTTCTATAAACAATTCCAAAGATTCTTAGACTTTTCAGATGGCAAAGCGACTATGCTAAACAACAAAGATTGGCTACTAAACCTTGAGTTTGTAAGCTTTCTAAGAGATGTAGGAAGTGAATTTTCAGTTAATGAAATGATCAAAAAAGACGCCTACAAGAACAGAATGGCAGCAGGCGGACTAACCTTTTTCGAATTCTCCTACATGCTCCTTCAATCATATGACTTCCTAAAAATGTACAGGGACGATGGAGTAACCCTTGAAATGGGTGGATCTGACCAATGGTCAAACATCATCGGCGGAGTTGATTTAATAAGGAAAAAAGAAAACGGCAAGGCATACGGCATGACCTTCTCCCTACTTACAACTGCAGACGGGGTAAAAATGGGTAAATCTCAAAAGGGAGCTGTATGGCTTGACGAAGAAAAAACAAGTCCTTACGAAATGTTCCAATACATGAGAAATGTAGATGACAGAGACGTGGAGAAATTCCTCCTTCAACTAACCTTCCTACCAACAGCAGAATGTAAGAGACTAGGGTCAGCTACAGATGCCAAGGATATAAACAAAGCAAAAGAAACTCTAGCCTACGAAGTAGTAAAACTAGTTCACGGCAAGGAAAAAGCAGACGAAGCCCTAGCAGCTGCCAAGGCACTTTTCTCAGGCAAAGGTGACGAATCTGCTATGCCAACAACATCTATAGAAAAAGAAAATCTCCCACAGGGTCTTCTTGCACTAATGACAGAAGTTGGCCTAACAAAATCAAACGGCGAAGCTAGAAGAATAATAAAACAAGGTGGTGTATCCATAAACGATGAAAAAATCACCGACCCATCCTTCGAAGTAACAGAAGATATCTTTGAAGATGGAAGAATAATAATCAAAAAAGGTAAGAAAAACTTCCACAAGGTAGAACTTGCCTAAAAATATCACATAGAGTAGCCTAAGGGCTGCTCTTTTTTTATTCTTTATATGTATGATATAATATGTAATATATAAAATACTATCGGAGGAAAATATGAATAACATGAATCAACCTAATAAAAAACCATTTTATAAAAAGACATGGTTTAAGATTATCGCTGTTTTATTTGTGTTAGGAGCAATTGGCAATATAATAAATCCACCTGAAAAAGAAAGTAATAATACAGCTTCCCAGACCAATAAAAACATTTCGAATTCAAATAATCAAAAGTCTGAAGGAGCAGAATCCCAATTGAGTAAAAATGAAATTAATCAAGAATCTAATATAAAAAATAATAAAACTATATCAGATGAAGATTATAAATTTTACAATGAAATTATGGACCATCTAAATGCTGATGTTGATCGTCCAGAAGAGGACATTTTAGAAGAAATAGCCCCAAATTATAATATGACAGTTGAAGAAATTCAAAATAAAATGCGTGCTTTAAGTGATGCTGCTGTAGAAAGATATAGTTTTGAAAATCAAGAAAAAAGAAAAGAAAAGAAAAATTTCTTAGATGAAAATAAAGTATATGTACAGACTGCTAGTCAAAACTTTGTTGAAGAAGCAGAAATGAAAAAACTAAAAGGATTTGCACCATCTTCATCATGGCAAGTGTCGATGTATAGTGGTGAGGAAATTAAAGACCTAGATGGCAATTCATATCCTTATAGTTTTCGCATAGCTGGTAGATATGAAGAAAAAGGTACAGGAAACTTATATGATTTCCTTATGGTATTAGCATATAAAACTGAATCAGATATTAAAGATGTAAAAGCTAATTGTCTTCAATATTTGAATACAACTAATGGTAACTACTATGACAATATAGTAGACGAGGACAATGATCTATTAAAAATGGAAGAATTTATGCAAGATTTTGATAATTAATATTTCTAGTATATTAAAAAATATATGAGAGTAGCCTAAGAGCTGCTCTTTTTTTTATTTGCTATATTAGATTAATATCAAATATAAATCTATTGATATTAGATATGTATTGTCTTATAATTAAGTTAATCAAATACCAATCTAATGTTATATATTTTATTTAGATACATATCTAATATAGGAGAAGCTATGACACACACTTATAATTTTGATATCAATAAAAATATCCTACTTGTAAATGAGGCAGGATTACTAATTTTTACCTACACCCAATGGCTTAGTGCTAGTAACAAGGAAAAAGTTCCCTTTCACAAATCTATCGCCGGACGAAACTTCAGTGAAAACAAAATGTTAAGTCTAATAAGTGACAGGCATTCATATGATGAGAGCTACCGAGACTTTGTCATGACTGTTAAGAAAGAATCTTTCCCTCATCTTGAGAGTTTCTTTAAAAATAACAACCAAGATATCTTAACCTTGGCAAGAATTTACGAGGAAAACGACCCTGATTATTTCCCATTTTTGACAGGAATTTTTCAAAATATCACAGTCTCATCCATTGAAGATTTCGCTTACGAGTATTTTAAGAAGCTATATAATATTTTCTTTTACAAGCTTATAGGAGTAGATTTTTCTGACAAGGAATTTTCTGATGTAGACAGCTACGAGGACTTTATAGCTAGGGCAGAAAATATAGATCTCCTCCCCCTCCTTGCAAAAACTTCCTTTACAGACAGAGAAACTATGGAACTAGTTAGGTTCTTTACAAATACCAAGGATTTATTTAATAGGCTTTATCCACTAATTAGAACTCTTTGTGAGATTATGGATGATAATTTAGACCTAATCAACGATTTATTTAGAGAAAAAACCGAGGCTTTGGAAGATAATTCTAATAAGGTTATTGGAGAGCTTTTTGATCAGGTTGGAGTTAGTGATTTCTTCCAAAAAAGGAAGAGACCTACCGAAGTGTATACGCTAATATTTGCACCTCATAGCTCCATGATACAATTCTATTCTTATGATATAATTGAAAGTTTTGTAAAAATCGGCATGTATTTTAGCCTAAGTAAAGAAGAAGGAGACAGCCTAAAATATCACAGTCAAATCCTAAAGGTCCTAGGCGATGATACTAGGATAGATATTTTGGACTTGTTAAAAGAGGATAATTACTACGCCAAGGAGCTTTCTGACAAGCTTTTTATAACACCCGCGACCCTTTCTTATCACTTGAATCAACTGCAAATTTGTGGTTTTGTTGGCTCTTACATGGTTGGTAGAAAGACTTATTATTACCTAAGAAAGGCTGGTTTTGACAATGTCATAGACTCACTTACAGACTTTTCCAAGGACTTGAAGGAGGAAAATTATGAAAGAAAATCTTAAGAAACTAAAGAAAAATCTCGCCCAGAGCCTAAGCAATGAGAAGGATATAAAATCCTACCTTAGAGATGAAAAGCTATCTAATATGAAGCTTTTAAAAATGGCATATCTTCCCTTTAAGGATAATCCAAAGATAAAACTTAGCCTAGTAATATATCCAATAGCTGCTGGTATAATTCCAGTAATCCAAGCTTTTATTATGTACTATCTGGTGGATTTGATAAGTAAAAACACAGACTTTAGGACGATGATTCTTACGATTATCAGCTACTGTCTACTTGTTTTTATTTCAACTATGATTTCCAAACAAATAGAGCTTAGAACCTATGCGACATACATGGATACAAGGCTAAATCTTTTTACAGATGCAAGTGATTCTATAATGGAAATGGATTACGGCCTAGGGGAAAATGCCATGTTTATGGGAGAATTTACCAGAGGCTTTCAATGTTTTCAAAGTAACAACGAAGGTCTTGAGGGAGTCTATCACGCAATGTACCCATTACTTGCTAACCTTGTTTCCTTTATAATAATTTCTGTCATTATGGCAAGATTATCTCCCCTTATTTTTATCCTTGCCCTAATATCAATCCTTATTCAACTAAAAATAAGAACTTATACTGACAAGTACAGACACTCTCACATGGGTGAGCTAAATAAGGTCAGGAGAAAAACTGATTCATATTATAGCGAGGCGAGTGACTTTCGCTTTGCCAAGGACATTAGACTATTTTCCTTCAAGGATAAGTTTATAGAAGGATTCAAACCCCTAGTAGAAGATGTGATTTCTATATCAAGGAAGTTTATCAAACCTGAGATCCTTTTATCACCTGTCCTTGCAGTGGTTTTAGTTAGTATCGAGGCTTTAGCTTTCTATTTTCTTACAGGAAAAATAATTGCAAATGAGATTAGTCTAAAAAGTCTAACTCTAATGATTACCTCTGTTGCAATCTATAGCCAAGTTATCTCAAACCTTGTGATAAACATTAGCGAAACTAGATCAAATCTCCTATATGTAAGCGATGGCTTCGATATGTTAAGGGCTGATTTAAAGTCAGATAATGGTGATAGAGAAATAAATGCTCCTATGTCTATAGAGTTTAGTCATGTAAGTTTTTCTTATCCCTTATCCGATGTAAATGTTTTGGAAGATCTTTCCTTTACAATAAGAGAAAAGGAAAAAGTCGCAATTGTTGGAGTAAATGGAGCTGGCAAATCTACCATAGTTTCCCTAATTCTCGGTCTATATAAACCAACTCGTGGCAAAATTTATATAAATGACATAGATAGCGAAGATCTTGATCTTAAAAAAAGATACGCTGCCTTTGCTACAGTCCTTCAAAATGTTGAACCTCTCGCAGTATCCATAGCAGAAAATGTAGCTGGAACTGATATAAATATCGACAGAAATAGGGTAATAGAATCCCTAGATAAGGCGGGACTTTCCTACAAATTAGATCAACTTCCATATGGAATTGATACGCAAATGACTAAAAATATCAAGGAAGATGGAACTTTATTTTCAGGTGGAGAAAACCAGAAACTTGCCATTGCCCGTGCCCTATATAAGAAAAATTCCTATGCCCTAATTATGGATGAGCCAACTGCAGCTCTTGACGCCTTGGCAGAAGAAAAAATCTACAGCCGCCTAGATAAGATAAGTGAAGGCAAAACTCTTATATTTATCTCTCACAGGCTTGCATCTACTAGATTTTGTGACAAGATTATGCTTCTTGACGGTGGGAAAATTTCCGAATACGGGACTCACGATGAGCTTTTAAAAAGAGATGGTCTCTACAAACAAATGTACGAATCTCAAAGAAAATACTACAAGGAGAGCGAAAATGAAAAATAAAATCAAGGCTTTCTGGCTCTTTACAAAAATTACCGCTAAAAATGACCTTTTCTATATCCCAATAATCATCCTAAACGCCCTAGTTCCAGCTGCATCTACCATGATAAATGTCTTCGTACCAATGATTTTCATAGACCAAATCACAAAGCCAAGACCAGCTCGTGATTTCATAAATATTATAATCTTACTAGTCTTAGGAAAGATTATTCTTCAAAGTATGGAAAAGTTATTAAACAGGCTAGAATTTATTAGACGCCAAGGGATAAACAATTATCTTTCCTTTGAGCTTGCCAAAAAAGCCATGGATTTAACCTACCAAGATATAGAAAACCCCCACACCCTTGACCTAAAGGAGAAGGCAAATGCCGCCATAAATATGGGAGCAATCCACGAAATGCTCTTTTGCCTAAAGAAAATTATTACCTGTATTTCTACAATCCTTGCTACAGCCATAGTTATAATTAACTTCTCGCCCCTTTTGGTTGGTATTTCAATCCTAATCTCCCTACTTATCATAGGGATAAATATTAAAGAGTCAGCCTACACCCAAAAGTTTGACCTAGAGATAGTTGGAGTCAATAGAAGGTTTTCTTATTATTTCTCCCTTATGGCTGGCCCTCGCTACCAAAAGGAAATTAGGGCCTATGATTTGGGAGGTCTAATAAAGGCAAAAACTAGGACTTATCTAAGTATGATGACAGAAAGATTTCAAAGGAGATTTTCTTACGAGGCAAACATCGAGGCTATTAAGATTTTTCTAGAATCAATCCTTAGGCTTACCTCCTATACTTATGTCTCTATGAGAACTCTAACAGATAGCTGGGGAGCACAGATAGGTTTTGGAGAATTTTCTGCGATAATTTCTGCTAATGAAAAATTTATGAAATCATTTCAAGATATCTTCTCTGAGACAGCAGGTTTTGCCATAAGCCTTGCAAATCTTATTCCCTTGTACGAATTTATTATGTTAGATAGCGATGAGGAAAAAAGTTTAAGAGAGGCTGGTGATTTCGAAAACTTGGAATTTAAACATGTATCATTTGCCTATCCAGGAAGTGACCGACTCGTCCTTGATGATATTTCCTTTAAGATAAACAAAGGCGAGAAAATATCCATAGTTGGTATCAATAACGCAGGCAAAACTACTATAGTCAAACTTATAGCGAGGTTTTTTGATATAGACGAAGGCGAAATACTCTACAATGGTGAAAATATCAAAAATATAGACAAAAAATCTCTCTATAAGAAAATATCTGCCGTCCTCCAAGACTTCTCCATTATGCCTTTTACCATAAGGGATAATATTATTGGAGCTAATAATTTAGATTATGAAAAGATTGATAATATTCTAAGAGAAATAAAGTTAGATGAGAAAATCTCAGCCCTAGAAAATGGCCTAGATACTTATATGAACAAGGATATCTACGAAAATGCAACAGACCTTTCTCTAGGTCAAAAGCAAAAGCTTGCCATAGCGAGATGTCTCTACCAAAATCCAGACCTAATTATCCTAGATGAGCCAACAGCATCTCTAGATCCTCTGGCAGAAAGTGCCATATACGAACAGTTTAATCAAATGACAAAGGGCAAAACTGCCATATTTATCTCTCACAGGATGAGCTCTTCAAGATTTACTGACAAGATCTTAGTCCTAGATGATGGGAAAATAAAGGCTTTCGATTCACACCAAAACTTGATGAAAACAGATAATATTTACTCAAGACTTTACAAGTCCCAAGCCAAATATTACCAATAAAAAACCACAAGCCATATACCCTTACAAATCATGTGAGGGTATTAGCTTTGTGGTTTTATTTATTATTGACCTTCTGTAGCGTTTGTATCTTCTGAGCTATTTGAGAAGGCTTCTGTTATTGAATCAAAGATTGATCTAAAGAATTCTACGATTTTTTCCCATAGACCACTATCCTTGGCTTCTTGTGCTACTTGATCTATGCTATCCTTGTTGTCATTATAAAACTTACTAGCCTTATCTGTGATATCGCCTGCAAGCTTTGTGAGATTTTCTTTTACCTCAGCACTATCTATGGCAGAAGTGTTTTGGTAGGATTCAAAGTAGTTTACCAAAACTTGGATGTTGTTGTTTGAAAGGATATCGCCCATGTTTACATTGTTTAGGGCATCTTTAATGTAGATTGCTATTTGATCAGATGAGGCAGTTTCTCCAGTTTCTTCCTTGTAATCAGCAAGTTTCTTCTTTACTTCAATTACAACTGTATCTAGCTTTTCTGTATCAAAGTTATCCTTGCCTTCGTTTTCATTAGAAATATCGCTTACTGTTTCAAGCTCCTCTTGGGCAAGCCTGGTCCTGTCGCTGTCTAGGTTATTGCCACGAAGCTCTTCTGACTTATATACTCCAACCAAGGCAGATTCTCCCGTAACAGGTCTAGGACTTGCAACCAAAATATCTGCAGAGGTGATACCTGCAGTAATAGCTGCATTGGCGTATTGACCCTCTGTTATCTCTGTAATATTATCCTTAGTTACAATTTCAACTGCGACGCCCTTTTTATTGTTTCTCTTTACAAAAACTGAAGAAATCATATTGGAATCTGGCGCCCCGTATCCTAGATATTTTTCAAGATCTGAGCCGTCTACATAAGAAACATTTGACTCTTTTCTATCAGCTCCCACCTTCTTATCAACTATATCCATCTCATCTTCTGTTAGGGCAACTCCGTAGATAATATCATCTTTAGAATTTTCAAATCCTTCGGCAAAAGATAGGGAAGGAATAAGAATTGCTAGAGCCATCAAGGCCGGTAATAGTCTCTTTTTCATTTTATCTCCTAAAGTGATTCGATTTTTTCAATGATTGGACTTAGCTCTGGCATTGAGATATCTTCTGCAAGACCTGAGTCAATTTTCTCTGCAACTTCCGGGTTGATTGGAAGTTTGGCTAAAGTATCTATATCGTATTTTTTAGCTACTTCATCTAGTTTGCTCTTACCAAAAATTTCGTGCTTGCTACCACAATCTGGACATTCGAAGTAGGACATATTTTCTACTAGACCGATAATGTTTTTACCCATCATCTTAGCCATCTTGATTGATTTTTCAACAACCATCTCTACTAATCCTTGTGGAGTTGCAACTGCCACTACCCCATCAATTGGAAGTGATTGGAATACTGTTAGTGGAACATCTGCAGTTCCTGGAGGCATATCAACTATCATATAGTCAATCTCTCCCCAATCCACATCTGTATAAAATTGTTTCAATACATTTGTTACAATAGAGCTTCTCCAAACAACAGGATCAGTCTTGTCACGAAGGATCATATTTACAGAAATTAGCTTGATACCATCACGAGTTACGGCTGGATTCATGATTCCTTCTTTAGTACCTCTAACTGGCTCATCTATGCCGAAAGCTTCTGGTATAGATGGACCTGTGATATCTGCATCAAAGATTGCAACCTTGTGACCCTTTTTGTTTAGCTCACTTGCAAGTAGTGAAGAAACAGAAGATTTGCCTACTCCACCCTTACCACTCATAACTGCAATAACTTTTCCTACAGAAGATCCATCATGGAGATTGATCTTGAATTTATCTAAATTTATATTTTTCTTTTGCATATTTGCTCCTTTTAAATTTTTATAGACGATTATAATCCTAGTCTACATATACTCTAGTATTATACTTTGAATTGTCCATATGTTAAGTAGGAGCATTTTTATAAAATCACCTAAAAATCAATTTTCAAATCCCCATCTTTTATAAGACCCTTTTTCTTTAAAATAACATATATTAGAAAAGAAAGTAGGGCAGGTAGAAGGATTTGGATTAGAATAATTGTAGGTAAAGATTCGATTCCCATAGCATTTATTGTTCCAATCTGGCCCACAAGACCACTTGTTCCCATGCCCGCACCCAAGGGAGTATTTTCCATCTTAAAAACAATGGTAGAAATAGGCGCAATAATTGCACTTGCTAGAGTTGGTGGTAGCCAAATCCGTGGATTTTTGATAATATTTGTAACTTGAAACATACTTGTCCCAAGACCTTGGGCGAAAAGTCCCTCGATACCATTATCCTTATAGGAAATTACCGCAAAGCCAACCATTTGAGCACAGCACCCCACGGTTGCCGCTCCAGCAGCAAGACCACTTAGGGAAAGCATCATGCAGATTGCTGCTGATGATATAGGAAGAGTAAGACCCATACCAATGGTAACAGATACAACAATTCCCATAAAAAACGGTCTAAGCTCTGTCGCTCTAATTATAAATAAACCGATAGCGGTCATAAAGGAGCTTACATATGGGCCAATCAAATCGCCAACCAATAAGCCGACAATTATAGTTACAGTAGGTGTGACTATGATATCAAGCTTGGTTGATTTAGAGACTAGCTTTCCAAACTCTACTCCAAAAATGGTAGCTAGGAAAACTCCCACAGGACCACCTAGCTCGTAGGCGCCAATACCAACAATAGTTGATGCAAAAAGCACAAGATTTGGAGCACTAAGAGATGTAGCAATAGATACAGCGATAGCTGCTCCTGTTGCCTTTTGGGCGATAGGCCAAAGTCTATCTGTAAAATAAGCTATATGTAAGCTTTGACCTAGACTATTTAGGATAGTGCCTACCAAAAGAGAGGCAAAAAGACCAAATGCCATCGCCCCCAAACAATCAATAAAATAAGTTCTCCAAGATAAATTAATTCCTTTTTTTCGTAAATAATCCATATTCTTTCCTCCAATAACCTTATTCTAACACAAAAATTCCCCGTTGTATATACAACGGATGAAGTTTTGTTTTATTGTTCATAAATTTTGGAGGTTTATTACAATCAATAGTTTAAGATTTGAAAATTAGTACTTATTTCTTAAAACCTGACTACGGTCTACATACTTAAAAATAAGCCTTCATAACTAAAATTTATATTTCTAAGTAAGTTGATATTTTATATTTTACATTAGTACTTATTATTAGAACTTAACTATGCCTACATATTAATGCTCTTAACTAAAATCTTAATTTCTAGGCAAGTTGATGGTTGATTTTTATATAATCAAAATGTATTAATTGCAGGTTTTTATAAACAAATCAACTTACATATTTCACATAAGTAATTACTTGTATTTAACCAATCCAGAAAAATACCCTACTTGCTTTATTTTCTTTTATGTTTCTTCTTAATCTATTAGAAAACCCTTATTTCTTAGCCTTTCTTCTATGATCTTTTTATCCTCATAGGTATTTACTTCGACTGTGTGGTAGTGAATATTTTCTGTTAGGTTTTTTAGGGGAGTTGCTTGATCTATGGATTTTAAAAAAGAGTCTACTCCATTTCTTGATTTGATATCGAGATCTTTTCTAATAGTGCCGTAGGTCTTGTGGTTTACGAAAACATCAACTATCCTTCCTCCTCCGTCAACTATGGTATTTAGCTCTTCTTTTATCCTACTATCATCGTGGGTTGATTTTATAATAAAAGTGATTTTTTCCTTATCATTTAGCTTGTAACCCTTGTTGGTGGATATTATTTCATAGCCTTCTGCCTTTAATATTGAAATATCTTTAACTATAACTTGCCTAGTTACATGAAACATGAGGGCAAGTTTTCCTCCTGATATTGGCATTTTCTCATTTTGTAATATTTTTATTATTTCTAGTTGTCTATTTTTAATTTCCATATTAACCTCTATATCACTGTACCTCAAAAATATATTTGACATTTTATTTATTTGTTGTAATATATATTTAACAACTTTGATGAGATAAGTAACCAAAGCATTTGCTATAAAGAGAGCCCTGGTTGGTGTGAATGGGTATTGCAAACTTTGGCGAATAAAGACTTGGAGTTTTGTCGGGGATATTTGATCTGGCGACGGGGCTTGCCCGTTATAGCAAGAGAGTATGATTGTACTTATTGAGATGTATATCGTGAGGTATACTAAAATTAAGGTGGTAACGCGAATTTCGCCCTTATTGCATCTATTGATGCAGTAAGGGCTTTTTTTTTTTACAATCAAATTTATTTAGAAAGGATTTTATTATGAAAAAATTATTGAATGTACTTTTGGCGATTGTCTTGTTATTCACACCATTACATATGGCAAGTGCCAGTGAAGATGATACCTTTAGGGTCGGTATGGAAGTAAACTACGCTCCTTTTAACTTCTCTGAGGTAAATGATACAAACGGTGGCTATCCAGTAGCAAACTCCCCTGGAGAATATGCTAATGGTTATGACGTGCAATTTGCAAAGAAAATTGCAGACGGTCTTGGCAAGAAACTTGAGATCTACAAGATTGAATGGGACGGACTTATTCCTGCCCTAACTAGTGGCAAGATTGATGCGATAGTTGCTGGTATGAGTCCAACTGATGAGAGACTTGAGCAAATCGACTTTTCTAAGCCATATTATCACGCAAAAATGGTAGTTGTTACTCAAAAGGATTCTCCTTATGTGAATGCTAAATCTATTAATGATTTTAAGGATGCAAAGATCACTGCCCAACTTGGTACCTTCCACGTCGATATGATCGACCAAATGGAGGGTGTAGCTAAACAAGAGCCTATGGATTCATTCCCTACAATGATTGCAGCAGCCAACGCTGGAACAATAGATGGTTATATTTCTGAAGAGGCTGGTGCAGAGTCTGCTGTAGCTTCTAACCCAAAGCTAACTTATGTCACATTCGACGAGGCTAATGGCTTTGAAACAAATGATGTAGATACAACTGTTGGAGTTGGTATTGCCAAAAATAGTCCCCTCACCGAAGATATTAATAAAATCCTCGATGGAATGGATATTGATAAAGAGCAAGCAGAAATCATGGGTCAGATGACAGAAATAACTGCGAGTGTAGAAGAAAACCAAGGATTTGTAGAAGAAGTTAAGTCTATCTGGTCAACCTACTTCTCACTTTTCCTTAGAGGTGTTGTAAATACATTGTTTATTGCTATTTTATCAACTCTTCTAGGATTTTTGTTAGGTCTTGTGGTTGCAGTCATTAGAAGGATGGATGTAAAGAAAACTGACAACAAGGTTTCTTATTATTTCCACAAAGTTATAAATTGGATCTTGGGAGCCTATGTAGAAATATTTAGAGGAACTCCAATGATGGTTCAATCCGTAATTATCTTCTACGGACTAAAACAATATTTCGACATCGACCTTTCAACTATGTTTGCCGCAATCCTCATAGTTTCAATCAATACAGGTGCCTACCTATCTGAGGTTGTCCGTGGTGGAATCAATTCGATCGACAAGGGCCAATTTGAAGCCTGCAAGGCGATCGGTCTAAGCGAGGCGCAAACTATGACAAGTGTAATCCTCCCACAAACAATTAGGACCATCCTACCATCTCTAGGTAACGAGTTTGTAATAAACATCAAGGATACATCAGTCCTTAACGTAATATCTGTAACAGAGTTATTCTTTATGTCAAAGTCAGTAGCAGGATCTACCTACAAGTACTTCCCAACATATTTAATAACAGCGGTAATTTACTTTGTCCTAACCTTTACTATAACAAGAATCCTACTTCTTCTTGAAAGAAAATTTAACGACAAGGACTTTATAATGGAATCATCAACAGGAGCAAGAAATGTCTGAGATAATTAAAGTAAACAATTTAGAGAAAAAATTTGGAGACAATCTAGTACTAAAGGATATCAATATGGGAGTAGATGAAGGTGAAGTAGTTTCAATAATAGGATCTTCTGGATCTGGTAAGTCTACCCTCCTTCGTTGCCTAAACCTTCTTGAAAGTCCAACAAGTGGAGAAATCCTCTACAGGGGAGAAAATATCCTAGAGAACAAATACGACCAAAAGAAATTTAGGTCAAGAGTTGGTATGGTTTTTCAAAACTTTAACCTCTTTGCTAACAAGACCGTCCTAGAAAACTGTATGCTTGGTCAAATCAAAGTCCTAGGTAGAAGCCACGATAAGGCAGAAGAGATTTCTAGAAAATATCTTACATCTGTTAATATGCAAAACTACGTAAATGCTAAGCCTAGTCAAATATCAGGTGGCCAACAACAAAGAGTAGCAATAGCTCGTGCCCTTTGCATGGATCCAGATGTATTACTCTTTGATGAGCCAACTAGTGCCCTAGATCCTGAGACAGTTGGTGAGGTCTTAGATGTAATGACAAAGCTTGCCAAAAGCGGGATGACAATGATAGTTGTAACCCACGAAATGGATTTTGCGAGAGATGTTTCTACTAGGGTATTGTTTATGAATAAGGGCATCATCCTAGAAGATGGCACTCCAGAAAAGATCTTCACCAATCCAGAAAATGATAGAACGAGAGAATTCCTCAAGAGATTTCTCGACCAATAGAATGAAAAAACTTCCAAGCTTGTGCCTGGAAGTTTTTTCTTGACTATATTTGAGGGTAATCTATAAGGAAAGTTAGTTTTACTTTATCTATTTGCTGTTGCTACTACTGCTATTCCTGTATCTGCAACAGATTCTATTACTATATCTCCTACTTTTACAGGAGCAGAAATACTTGCTCCATTTATTTCTTTCATAGCTTCTGCCATTTTTTCTTTTGGTATAGCATCAGCTGTTTTGACTGGAACTGAGTAGGAAGATCCACCTTCTACTTTTACAGTAGATGTGATTGTTCTTACTGGATTTTTAACTTCGTTCCTAGCGTATACTTCTCCTCTTTTACAAGTATTGCCAGTAACATCAGTGATTTCACCATCCTCATCCATTGTTACTGTTACAGTACATCCTAGAGGACAATTTATACATGTTAAATCTCTTTTCATATTTCCTCCAATTTTATTTCTATTTCTTTAGCGTCTTCTGGTAAGTCTTCCTTTTTAAGGATTAAGTTTTCCATCTCACCTGGAGCGTATACTAGTTTTCTCTTCTTTGCCACTTCCTTGCCATCTACAAACATCTTTAGGATTCTGTTTTGATAAACGTTGTTTACCCTAAATCTTACTATTGCAGTATCTGCCATTGTATCTGGGTTTATATATTGAGGAAGTGTGTAGCTAATTCCATCTCCTGCTTTTAGATAGATTGGTTCTGTTTGTGACTCTTTGAACTTTTCTTCTATATATGCTGCGGCACTTGTAGCTGCAAGTTCACTTTCTTCTGTTACATAGTCTACAAGGTCGTGAACGTGAAGAACATTACCACATGCAAATACTCCTGGTATATTTGTCATTAGCCTATCAGATACGATAGCTCCCTTTGTTTTAGGGTCGATTTCTATTTCTGCTTCTTTGGTTAGTTCGTTTTCTGGAAGTAGACCTACAGATAATAGGATTGTATCGCAATCATAGTGTTTTTCTGTGCCAGGGATTACTTTCATATTCTCATCTACTTGAGATAAGGTACAACCTTCTACTCTTTCTTTTCCTTCTATACCTGAAATTGTTGTGTTAAAGTAAAGTGGAATGTCAAAGTCATCTAGACATTGAACTATATTTCTCTTAAGTCCTCCAGAGTATGGCATGATTTCAGCAACACATTGAACATCTGCCCCTTCTAGAGTCATTCTTCTAGCCATAATTAGACCGATATCTCCAGATCCTAGGATAACTACCTTTTTACCTGGCATATAGCCTTCTAGGTTTATCATCCTTTGAGCAGTTCCTGCTGAGTAAACCCCTGCTGGACGGCTTCCTGGAATATTTAGGGCTCCTCTAGGTCTTTCTCTACAACCCATGGCAAGGATTACTGCCTTTGGTTTTATAGTAAACATTCCATTTTCTTCATTCATAAGGGTTAGGGTCTTGTCATTTGCAAAGTCCATTACTATTGTGTTTAAAAGAACGTCTATGTCTCTTTTTTCTACTTCGTCTGCAAATCTTTGAGCATATTCTGGACCTGTTAGCTCTTCTTTAAATCTGTGTAGACCGAAACCATTGTGGATACATTGGTTTAAGATACCTCCAAGCATATCATCTCTTTCTACAAGTAATATATTTTTTACACCTAGGTCATAGGACTTGGCAGCTGCAGCAAGACCTGCAGGACCTCCACCTACTACTACTAAATCATAATTTTTCATCCAAATGCTCCTTACTTTACATGTCCCTTTATATAATATGAATCTTTGTTATTTTTAACTACTTCGTCATAGTCTTTGCCAAGCTCTCTTGCTAGAATTTCCATAACTCTTGGTAGGCAGAAACCACCTTGGCATCTTCCTGCTGTTGCTCTTACTCTTCTTTTGACTCCGTCAACAGTTGTAGCTCCAACAGGTCTGTTGATTGCATCTACTATTTCACCTTCAGTTACCTTTTCGCATCTGCAGATAATCTTACCGTATCTACTATCTTTTTTGATTAACTCATCGTGCTCTTCTATGCTTAACTCACTTGTCTTTGGTGTTGGTTTTCTATCGTAGTTAAAGTCTGTATTTTCGGCAAGGTCAAGTTTCTTACTAACAAGATCTGCCATATACTCACCTATAGCTGGAGCTGATGTTAGTCCTGGTGATTCGATTCCTATACAATCGAAGAATCCATCAAGGCTTTCTTGTAGGATAAAGTCTCCACCCTTTTCGTGAGCTCTGTTTCCTGAAAATGATGTGATTACCATTCTTACAGGTACGTTTTTAACTGTATCGTTAGATTTTTCAATAACTTCTTCTAGGTGTTCTCTAGTTGATCTTAAATCTCCCTTGTCATCTACAAAGTCTGATGTTGGTCCTACTAGAGTATTTTCATCTATAGTTGGTGAAACTAGGATTCCCTTACCTTTTTCTGTAGGTAGGTTAAACATAACGTGGTTTACAAAGCCTTTAGTATCCTTATCTAATAATAGGTATTCACCACGTCTAGCTCTTATTTCAAACTTCTCATCGCTAACCTTGTTGTGGATTTCGTCTGAGTAAAGTCCTGCGGCATTTACAACTGCCTTTGTTTCATATGTAGCATTTTCTGTAACAACTTCCCAATATCCGTCTTTTGGATTTGTTTCTATTACTTTTTCGTTAAACTTGTAGTCAACACCATTGATATTTGATACTTCTGCAAAAGCTATATTCATTAAAAATGGATCAACTATACCAGCTTCTTTACAATATAGGGCGTAGCAAACATCATCTGAGACATTTGGTTCTATTTCTCTAACTTGATCTCCTTTTAGGATTTCCATACCACCTACGCCATTTGCTATACCTTGATCGTAAAGCTCTTTTAGTTTTGGATAGTCTTTTTCATCGTGGCATAGTACCAAGGTTCCGATTTGTTTATAAGGAAAAGATAATTTCTTAGCCTCATCAGCCATCATGTGATTTCCTTTGACATTCATCTTAGCCTTCATTGTTCCAGGAATTGCGTCATAACCACCGTGGCAGATACCTGAATTTGCCTTAGATGTTTCAGTACATACATCTTCGTTTTTTTCTAATAATAGGAATTTTCCTTTTTTCTTTGATAATTGGTAGGCAATTGATGTTCCTGTTACTCCACCGCCTATAATTATAGCATCGTACATATATCCCTCCATGATTTTACGGATAGAAAAAAGCGAGCTAAAGTAGGGTAATACTTTAGCTCGCCTTCTCTAATCAATATTCTGTTATTATTATCTTATCACAATTTTTGTCTTTTGTAAATTATTCTTCGTAAGTTTTTGCCCAGCTAAATGATCTATCAACTGCTCTTTGCCAGTTTCTGTCTTTTTTATCTCTTTCTTCTTTGGAGATTTCTGGGTTAAATTCTCTGTCAACTTGTCTGTATTCTTTGATTTCATCTAAGTCTTTGTAGTATCCTACTGCAAGACCTGCAAGATAAGCTGCACCTAGAGCTGTAGTTTCAAGTGTTTGTGGTCTTTCTACCTTTGTTTGAATCATATCAGCTTGGAATTGCATCAAGAAGTTATTTGCACTAGCTCCACCGTCTACCTTTAGTTCTTGTAGGGTCTTGCCACTATCTTTACTCATCGCTTGTAACACGTCATTTGTTAGATAAGCTAGTGATTCTAGAGTTGCTCTTACTATGTGGTATTTGTTAGTTCCTCTAGTAATTCCTACTATAGATCCTCTAGCATAAGCGTCCCAATATGGAGCTCCTAGACCTGTAAAGGCTGGAACTACATAACAACCATTAGTATCGTCTACTTTTGTTGCCATATATTCTGTATCATCAGCAGCATCTACTATTCTTAGTTGGTCTCTTAGCCATTGGATAGCAGAACCTGCAACGAATATTGAACCTTCTAGGGCATAATTTACCTTGCCATCACCAAGTCCCCAAGCTATTGTTGTTACTAGACCGTTTTCTGATTTTACAGCTTCTTCTCCAGTATTCATTAGTAGGAAGGCACCTGTTCCGTAAGTATTTTTTGCATCTCCTTCGTTAAAGCATGTTTGACCAAACAAGGCTGCTTGTTGGTCACCAGCAATACCTGCTATTGGAATTTCACCATCGAAGTAACCTGCAAATGTATTTCCATAAACGTTAGAAGAAGGTTTTACTTCTGGAAGCATACATTTAGGAATATTTAAGATTTCACATAGTTCATCATCCCACTCAAGAGTATGAATATTGAAAATCATAGTTCTTGAAGCGTTTGAATAATCAGTAACGTGTACCTTACCACGAGTTAAATTGTAGATTAACCATGTATCAACTGTACCGAAAAGTAATTCGCCGTTTTCTGCTCTTTCTTGGCCGTTTTCGATATGATCTAGGATCCATCTAATCTTTGTACCTGAGAAGTATGGGTCAACTACAAGACCTGTCTTGTCTTGGATAGTTTTTCTGTAGCCATCTTCTACAAGTTTGTCTGCCATATCAGCTGTACGTCTACATTGCCAAACGATTGCATTATAGACAGGTTTACCAGTTTCTTTTTCCCAAACTATAGTTGTCTCTCTTTGGTTTGTTATACCTATAGCTTCGATTTCTTCAGCACTTATGCCAAGCTTAGCAATAGCTTCTGTACATACTCCTAGTTGAGTTGACCAAATCTCTGTTGCATCGTGTTCTACCCAACCTGGATGTGGGAAGAATTGGGTGAATTCTTTTTGTGCCACAGACATGATCTCGCCTTTTTTGTTAAAAATAATCGCTCTATTACTTGTTGTTCCAGCATCTAGTGCCATGATATATTTTCCCATGATATCTCCTTTACATTTTCCAAACATCAGTGTTTGAGGTTGATATAGCGATGGCATTTGCATTAAGAGCATCTACCACATCGCTTTTTTCATTGATTAGGCCTCCAGCAACTAGAGGAATCCTAGTTCTCTTTGAAATATCAGCCAACACCTTAGGCATAATTCCTGGTAATATTTCGATAAGGTCACAATTGGCCTTTTTTACAGTTTCCTTGACATTTTCATAGGATAATGAATCCAATACAAAAAACCTAAGAATAGTAAAAAGTCCTAATTTTCTCGCATATGATGCGTTTTGTGGTCTCGTCGTAATAATTCCATCAGCATTAGTGTAATTTTTAATGAAGGCTGCAGACAACTGCGAGCTTGATAGTCCTTCAATCAAATCCTCATGTACCATGACTATTTTCCCATTGTTTTTAAGTTTATTTACTATGTGTGGTATGCTTTCTACAGTACCAAAAAGCACAAACACAATTTTGTTTTCACTATCCAAAGAGTCTCTTAAATCTTTGTTGTTTTTAATAGCCATGATTATCGGATTTTCATAAATTGTATCGAAAATCTCTTCGTGCGTCATACAACCTCCAAAAACGCAGAAAACGAGCATGTAAAAATTAATTATGCTCGCCTTCTCCTATATATTCTCTTACAAGTAGTTTACCATAGATTTTAATTTCTTGCAATCATTTTCATAAAACTTTTTATATTATTATTTTTAAGCCGAATCTTATTTTCTTCTAAATTTAAAGGATCCTTTATAATAAAAAGATCCTTTTAAAATTAATAATTTATTTTTTAGAAAACTTATTCCACAAAGTAACTAACTTCATCATCACTAAGCTCTCTGTATTCTCCTAGGCCCAAATGACTATCAAGCTCTAAATCTCCAATGGCTACTCTTTTTAGCTCAACAACTTCGTTGCCGCAATTTGAAAATAGCCTTTTAACTAAGTGAAACTTCCCTTCAGTAACAATCACTTTTGCCTCATTTTTACCTATGATTTCAAGCTTCGCAGATCTTGCTGTGTAGTCATCTTCCTTGATATACACGCCTTCTTTGAAAAGATCTATCAGGCTTTCGTCTATACGATCACGTGTTTTTGCAATATAAGTTTTTTCTATATTGGAATTTGGACTTGTCACTCTATGGATAAATTTCCCATCAGTTGATAAAAGCAAAAGACCTGTCGTATCTTTATCTAGCCTACCTGCTATTGATAAGTCAAGGACTCTATAGAAATCATCTAACAAATCTATCACAGTTGGGTCTTTATCCTCTGTAGCCGACAAATATCCTTGTGGTTTATTCATCATAATATAAATATTTTCAAAATAATCTACAAACTGACCCATATAGTAAACTTCATCAACTTCTGGATCAACCTGATATGATGAGTCCTTTACTACTTCTCCATTTACAAGGATAGCTCCTTTTTTAGCATTTCTCTTGATATTTTTTCTAGTATCAAGACCGGAGTTTCCTATCATTTTATCTAATCTCATCTTCTACCTTTCTCTAATACATTGTTTATAGCTTCACTCATCTCACTAAAGGATTCGTAGAAACTATCTAGGTACTCTCTACCCTTTGGACTTATATAATAATACTTTCTTTTTGGTCCTATATTTGATTTTTTGTAGGCACCAAGTATCAAGCCTTTTTTTGACAATCTTTGTAGGATTGGATAAACTGTTCCCTCAGTCATAGTGTAAAAACCAGAGTTTTTGAGCTCTTCTACGATTTCATAGCCGTATGTTTCGTTATTTTTAATTATATGAAGGATAACTCCTTCTATTACTCCCTTTAACATTTGAGATTCTATCATATTATCACCTATCTATATTGTATAACATAGTAGAATGTTTTCAAGCTCTATCACAGTAAAATTTCATTGGACAAAACTTGCAAGCTTTTACATCTTTTGTTTTATTATCGAAATTTTCTTCTATTATATTTTTAGCAATCCTATCTATTTCTTCTATATCAAAATCTCTATCTTCTACTCTTATTTCCTTACCTTTTTCTATAAAATAAAGGAGGGTTTCTTTGACCTTCTCTCCATTTTCTTCCATCAAATTTTTATAAGTTATAAGTTGGTTGGAATATTTATCAAGGGTTCTTTCATCGAAAGATCCAGTTTTTAAATCGACTATGGTATTGTCAGATAAAACAAGGTCTAGACTTCCTTGGAGGATATAAAAGTTTCTATCCGTCTTGTAATTAACCTCACTGTCTTTTACTTGGTAGGCTTTGTTTAACAAGTTTGCAACAGGATTTATATAGATAGGATTTTTCTTAAGGAAATTGCCCATATCTTCTTTATTGAAATTATCAGAATAAATGTATTCGGCAAGGGCGTGGACCCTGCTACCAAAGATTAGGGATTCATTCTTATAGGTTTTGTAGGATAATTTTCTTATAAACTTATATTTTCTAGGGCAAGTTTTGTAGACATCTATATCTGTAGTAAAGGCTAGAATTTCTTTTTCACTTTTAGGATTTTCTCTTCTAAAGTCAATCGTGCTCAGCCTTGAGCTAGTATCGAGAGAATTTACAAACTTTTGGATCCTCTTATCCCTTGAGTTATTAAACAAAACTAAGAGGTTCTTAGCTCTAGTAAAGGCTGTATAATATTTTCTATAAAAATCTAGGTTGACCTCTTCGCTCGTTTTTCGCTTAGATATATCAATAAACTTCTCCCTATCCCCTCTTGGGTAGTCATTTAGACTAGAGACAAAAACAACCTCAAACTCAAGTCCCTTGGCTTGGTGTATTGTCATAAAATTGACCCCGTCTATATCATTATCATCCTCATCGTATTCTGATATAGCATTTTTGTCATAGAAAATATATAGGTAGGAAAAGATAAATTTCTCGTAAAAATTATCTTTGCCAGCAAAAATCTCATCAAAATCTACTCCCAAATTTATAAATTTGCCAGTATTTTTGTGGACTCTCTTTTCCTCATCTCCTGCCCTTTTCAGGATATTTTTGTAATATTTAAGTCCAATTGCCTTATAGATTATTTCAGATATCTTTTCCTTGTGAGCGATCTTTCCTATAAACTCTTCTATTTCTTTATTCTGTCTCAGATTTTCATCTTCCAAGATACTTGATAGATACTTCCTATAGGCATTTTTCTTTTTTTGGTAGTAGTCCATATATCTTTCGTCAAGATCTACATTTATTTGGCTAATATCTTTATATTTTAACAAGATATATAGAAAAAACCTAATCTCTTTTCTATAAAAATACTTATCGCTCTTTCTATTTATAACTTTTATCCCTGACTTTTCAAATCCCTTTTCTAGCTGGTTTGGAAATGGATTGTAAAAGGAAGGAAACAAAAAGGCAATTTGATTTAGATTAACTTCTTTAGATAGGTGTTTAACAATAGCAACTATATTTGAAATATTAGCGGACCTTGCCCTAACTATGGTATTTGTATTTTCCTTATCATCTACTGATACCAAGTCTTTCTTATCATTTAGCTTTGCCTCGTCAATGAAGTCCTTAGATTTTTTGACTATAAATTGGTTAGACCTGTAGTTGATGTCTAGCTTGTAGGTAGTTGATTTAATTTTTGAGTATTGATAAAATCTTTCACTAAAATCAAGGAGATTTCTAGGATCAGCTCCCCTAAAAGAATATAGAGCTTGGTCGTCATCACCAAATACGATAATATTTCCATCTTTAGTTAGCCTAAAGGCGATTTCTTCTTGGATAAGGTTGGTATCTTGGTATTCATCTATTACAACTAGGTCTATATTTTCTCTAATCTCATCTCCTATTACAGGATCAACCAATAAATCATGAAACCTCTTTAAGATAAGCTGAAAATTTATAAGACCCAAATCGTTTAGGATTTTCTCATAAGTCGTGTAAATATCGTAGGAAAGTCGTTTTTTATCATCAGATGATTTCCTTAAATCTTCTAGGTCGACTAGGTTATTTGTTATAGTTTGGAATATATCGAGGATAGTTGCTACTTGATTTTTTCTTATATAATTATCAAAACCATCTATTTTTCTAAAGACATCTAGGTTTTCTTTTATGACGTACTCTTCCATAAAAGAATCTATAACAGTTAGGTTAAAGAAATTGTCGTCTAGTTTCCTGTATTTTTTGATAAAATCAATGGCTAGGGAATGAAAGTTTCCTATCATCATATCCTTTAGGTCGACTTTGATATCATCATTTTTTAGCTTAGTTATAATCCTCGTATTAAGCTCTTTGGCAGCTTTTTTGGTAAAAGTTGTGATTAGAACCTTATTCGCATCAAAGCGTTTTTTCTTTATCCCTTCTGCGACAAAGTTTACTATGGTATGAGTCTTGCCGGTGCCTGGACCTGCGAGGACTACTGCCGGTAGTTTCGCATCTTTTATAATCTCTTCTTGACCTAAATTTCTCATAATATCAACTCATAGCAGATTCTATCTTTAGGAATTCCGTCTTCATCTATTCGAATTATGCCAATTTCCTTAAAATTATATTTCTTTAGGAGTCCTCTCATCCTAAAATTGTCCTTGTGAGTATCAATCCTAAGGCTATCTTTGAGGTTTTTCTTGGAAAAATCTATTATAGCTTCTATAAACTTACTCCCTGCCTTTTCTACTACTCCTCCACCATCTACCATTAGAGTGTGGATTACAAAATACTTATCTCCTTCAAACTTATCCTCCCACACCTTGTAGGTAGGTTCTTCATTTTTAGATAAGTAAGCATAGGCAAAGGCTCTTTCGTCTAAATCTAGGACATAAGCACATTCCTCATCTATCTGTCTATTTATTAAATAAAGGTCTGGATTTGTCTTTTGCCATTGGTCCACTCCATCGTTTTTAAGTGAAGTCCTTGAAAACTCAATTAATTTTTCTATATCATATATATCTTTTTTGCTAGCTTTTCTAAAAATCATGTTTATCCGTCCTTTTACTTTTCTTCTATTACTATACCATTTACCATAAAACCTTAGCCTACATTGTAAGATATTTTAACAACCTGTATAATAAGACTATAAGATAAAACAGGAAGGTAAGAGAAGAATATGTACGATTATTTAATTATAGGAAACGGAATTGCTGGTCTATCAGCAACAGAAGAAATTAGAAATAGAGATGAAAGTGCAACTATCCTTATAGTATCTGATGAAAAACCATCAACCTACTGGAGAACTAGACTTTCAGATCTTATAAGCAAAGACTTCGAAGAAGATGAAATCTATGTCAAGAAGCAACCTTGGTATAGTGAAAAGAAAATCGAAGAAAAACTTGAGACAAAAGTAGAAAAGCTCATCCCAGAAAAAAACATCGCTATCCTAGAAAATGGTGAAGAAATCGAATATGGCAAGGCATTGATTGCTACAGGAGCAAGAGCCTTTGTTCCACCAATCACAAATATTGACTCAAAGGGCGTATTTGCCATTAGAACTGTAGATGACCTTAGAAACTTCAAAGAATATGTTTCTGACAAGAAAGAAGTTGTAGTTATAGGTGGTGGAATCCTAGGTCTTGAAGCTGCATTTTCAGCTAAGAAACTCGGTCTTGATATAATTGTTATAGAAAGTTTTGACTATCTATTAGCTCGCCAACTTGACCGTGACCTATCAGGAAAACTAGAAGAAAAACTTAACGAAATGGGCATCAAAACTATAACTGGCAAAAATACTCAAGAAATCCTAACAAAAGATGGTGCAGTTTCAGGTATCAAACTTGAAGACGGAACTGAAATATCCGCTGATGCTATTATGGTTCAAGCAGGAGTAAGATCAAACATCAAGATGGCTCAAGAATCTGGTATTGAAACAGATAGGGGCGTAATGGTAGATGAGCACCTAAGAACAGCTAATGAAAATATCTTCGCAGCTGGCGACTGTGCCCAAATTGGAAACTTCACTATAGGACTTTGGACATCAAGCCAAGAGATGGGTAAAATCGCAGGTCACAACATGACAGGTGATGAAGAATCATACATTCAACCAAAACCATTTTCTACACTTCTTCTAGGAGATATCAAGCTATTTTCTGCAGGAATGAACTCTGGCGAGGGTGTTACAGAAGAAAGCGAAGAAAAAGACGGCAAAACCTACAAACTCTTCAAAAAAGATGACTCATATGTAGGTGGAATCCTTTGGGGAGATATCAAATACCAAACAGATGTTAAAAACATCGTCTTTAATGGAAAAGATGTCGCTGAAACAAAACTAGGCAAAGAAATTTTTGGAAAATAAAAAATTATATAAAAACAAAACGGACAGGAAAAAATTCCTGTCCTTTTTCTTTTTCACTTAAATATCTCTAAAAAAAGAAAGACTCGATTTAATCGAGTCTTTTATATTTATCTCCAGTCATAAATAGCAGGGGAGATTTCATATTCTTCTGTTATAGTTTCATAACCAACTAGAGTTTTGATTTCTTTATAATCGTTAAGAGTACCATAATTTCCTATTATATTGTATTCATCCATATAGGCTATAGCCTCTTCATAAGAATCGAATTCTTTGTAAACAGGATTTTCTTCGCCTGTTTCTTGGTATTCTTTTAAAGGAAATCCATAAGCGAAAGCTCTTTGTTGGTATTCTGTCTTATAGATTGGTTTAGATTTATCTTCAACTTCTCTAGTTCCAATTTCAGCATCTTTTACCTTAACGTATGTTTCGATAATTTGATCTGTTGGTTCTACCTTGTTGATTACTTTCTTATCAATTAGTTTATTTCCTTCATAAGTTAGTTCGTATTCAACAAAACCGTTTGATCCAGCTTGTGCGATTCTTGTTTCAAGGTTTGGATCGTTTACAGCTCTTTTAGTTTCAAATGGGATTTCTTCTTTTAGAGTTGTTTTAGTGATTTCTGGTTTTTCCTCTTCTTTATCAGAAGGTTTATTCTCATCAGTTGGTTTATCTTCTTCTTTTGGTGGAGTTTGTTCACTTTCGGAAGGTTTATCTTCTGGGGTTTCTTGATCCTTATCATCTTCTTTTGGATTGGTTTTACCGTCAGATGGTTTATCAGTTTCGTCGTCTTTATCAGAAGGTTTTTCTTCTTTTAGTTTATATGATTTAAGCTTTGCAAGGATAATTTCAGATTTTTCTCTATCTGCTTTAGCTTTTTCTAAAATTTCTTTTTCTTCTTCTGTTGGAGTTTTTGGGTCTGAGTTTTCTATTCTTTTATAAGCATCTTCTATAGCTTTATCTAAAGCTTTGTTTGATGTTTCTAAATAACTTATAGCCCAATTTATTCTTCCAAGTTCGTCTTTAGTTTCTACATATCTTACTTCTGTATCAGCGTAAGCTTTAGTATCGGTGTTTGCTCCTGTTATAAGACCTAGACCAAGGGCAAGTATTAATGCTTTTTTAACGTTTCTTTTCATTATTTATTCTCCTTTTTGCTGTAAGAAAGTGCTCCAACTGATGCGATTAATGTTGCTATAGCTCCAGTAAGTGGAGTGATACCTGTTTTAACGTTTGTGTTAGAGTTTTTCTTAGGAACGGCTTTTTCTTTGTTTGTTCCTTTATTTTCTGCTTTTTTGTTGCCTTCTTTATCGTCTTTATTTTCTTTTGTATCTTTTACTTCTTTTTTATCTATTGTTTTGTTTTCTTCTGGTTTCAATTGGATGTAATATTTTCCGTCAGCACCTTTTGAGATGTCATAACCTTTATTGATTTTAGAGTCTTTTATGATTTTTTCAGCCTCTTTTATGGCATCTTCTTTTTTGTCAAATCCTTTATCTGGATTGAATTTTTTTTCTGGTGATTTCTTATCATCTCTCTTATCAGATGGTTTTTTGTTATCATCTTTCTTATCGTCATCTTTTGGTTTATCTTCACCTTGAGATGGTTTATCATTTTCGTTATCTTTATCAGATGGTTTTTCTTCTGTATTTCTTCTGATCTTATTAACTTCTTCTGTGTCCTTGTCTAAAACTTCTTGCATCTCATAAGCGTTTATTAGATCTTGTTCTAATTCTGTAGCTGCAAATGCTTGTGGTGCTATAATTCCTGTTGTTAAAGCAAGGGCAAGACTTGCACCTAGTAATTTATTTTTCTTCATAGTCAATCTCCTTTTCTTCTAATATTGTTATTTTTATATCATAAATATTATATATATATATATATATTGTCAATTATTTTCTTAATAGTTTCTTAGTTTTTCTAGGAGATGTTAGTTCTCAAAAGAAAAAGAGCTCTCTGGCTCTTTAATTATCTATATAATTTTTTACCTAAAATAATCCATCAAATAAGGACATTTGGTTTTTTTCTTGGATTCCTTCTATTATTCCTAGTGATTTTAGGATATTTAGGGCGTTTTTATTTACTGAAGTTCTTTGTTTTAAATCTTCTATAGATATGAATTCTCCTTTTTCTATACCTATTTTTACTAATAAAGAACACAAAAAAGAGGATAGCCACCTATCCTCTTTTTTTTCTATTTTATATTTTAATACATTCCTGGCATACCGCCTGGCATTTGTGGCATAGCTTCTTCTTCTTTTGGTAGGTCTGCTACTGCAGCTTCTGTTGTTAGGATCATTCCTGCAACTGAAACAGCGTTTTGAAGGGCAGATCTTGTTACCTTGGTTGGTTCTACGATTCCTTTTTCAAACATGTTTACATATTCATCATTGTAAGCATCGTATCCTTCGTCCTTAGCAGATTGTTTTACTTTTTCTACTATTACAGATCCATCCATACCAGCGTTTTCTACGATTTGTCTTAGTGGAGCTTCTAGGGCTTTTTTGATGATTAGAGCACCTGTTTTTTCGTCTCCCTTTAAGCTTTCTTCTAACTTAGCCACTTTTTCGATTGCACCGATTAGTACAACTCCACCACCTGCAACTATTCCTTCTTCTACAGCGGCTCTTGTTGCTGATAGGGCATCTTCGATTCTGTATTTTTTCTCTTGCATTTCAGTCTCTGTTGCAGCTCCAACATTGATTACTGCAACTCCACCTGCAAGTTTAGCTACTCTTTCTTGAAGTTTTTCTTTTTCATATTCGCTATCTTCAGCGTCTAGTTGTTGACGGATTACACTTACTCTTTCTTCTAGAGCATTTTTGTCGCCTTTTCCTTCAACAATTGTTGTATTGTCCTTGTCAACCTTAACTTTCTTAGCTGAACCTAACATATCCATTGTTGTATCTTTTAGGTCCATTCCTAAGTCTTCGCTAATAACCTTGGCTCCTGTTAGGATTGCTATATCTTCAAGCATAGCTTTTCTTCTGTCACCATAACCTGGTGCTTTTACAGCTACAACATTGAAGGTTCCTCTTAGTTTATTTAGGATTAGAGTTGTTAGAGCTTCACCATCAACATCATCTGCGATTATTAATAGTGGCTTAGATGATTGAACCACTTCTTCTAATAGTGGTAGGATTTCTTGGATGTTTGAAATCTTCTTATCTGTTAGAAGAATGTATGGATCATCAAGGTCTGCTACCATTTTTTCATTGTCTGTTGCCATGTATGGTGATAGGTATCCCTTATCAAATTGCATACCTTCAACAACATCTAGGTAGGTTGAAGTTGTTTTTGATTCTTCAACTGTGATTACTCCATCATTTCCAACCTTTTCCATTGCATCAGCTATGAATTTACCAATTTCTGGGTCAGCTGATGAGATTGTTCCAACGTTTTCTATAGCTTGTTTATCTTCAACATCTCTTGAGTTTTCTTTGATATAGTCAACTACTTCATCAGTTGCCTTTTTTAGCCCCTTTTGTAGAACTACTGGGTTTGCTCCAGCTGCAAGGTTTTTAAGTCCTTCTTTGATGATTGCATGAGCTAGAACTGTAGCTGTTGTTGTTCCATCTCCTGCTACATCATTGGTTTTTGTTGCAACTTCTTTTACAAGTTGAGCTCCCATATTTTCAAATCTATCTTCAAGTTCTATATCTTGGGCAATAGTTACACCATCGTTTGTAATAGTTGGTGCTCCGTATGCCTTATCTAGGACAACATTACGTCCCTTTGGTCCAAGGGTTACCTTTACTGCATTTGCAAGTTTGTCAATACCAGCCTCAAGTCCAGCCCTTGCATCAGATGAAAATTTAATATCTTTAGCCATTATAGTCTCCTTTATCTAACTTATTCTACAACTGCTAGTATGTCGTTATATTTAACGACAATATATTCACTATTATCAAGTTTTACATCTGTTCCTGCGTATTGGGAATAGATTACCTTATCTCCAACACTTAGAGAACCTTTTTTCTTCTCGTCATTTTCTATATCGCTAGAAATAGCCACAACTTCTGCATATTGTGGTTTTTCTTGGGCACTTTCTGGAAGTACTATTCCAGAAGCTGTTGTTTTTTCTGCCTCAGCTTTTTTTATAACTACTCTATCACCTATTGGTTTAAGCATCATAATAATCTCCTTTTTAATTCTTTAGCACTCTTATCTCTCAAGTGCTAACTCACATTATTAATATACTAAAGACTAAACTTTTTGCAAGTTTTATTTTTCTTCATTTATATAATAAGCAATTTTTTCTACTAATCTTCTAATCTTATCCTTAGCCACACCGCATATGGCAACTCTTATGCCTTTATCTGATGGAATAGTAAATATATTTTCTCCTTCAAGCTTTCTTGTAATATCAAAGGCGTTTGGTGTAGGAACGAAAGTGAAAAATCCACCAAAGTATGGAATCATAGTTAGATTTTTCTCCTTAGAAACTTCTACAAACTCCTCTGCCCTATCCTCTAACATAGTTCTAAGATCTACAAGTTCATCCAAATACTCGCTCTTATTTTCTTCCTTCTCCAAATCTATCAAGATATTTTGGGCAGCGTGAGTTCCATTTGACCAGTTGCACCTAGCAGAATGAGATAAAGAAATTTCAAATTCTTCTATTATCTCCTCACTTATTGAAATTGCAACCGCCGCTCCAGACCTTAATCCATAGGCTGTGTGAGACTTACTCATTGAAAAGCACACTATAACCAAAAGATTTTCTGGAAGATTTGAAAATTTCTTGAAAAATCTCCTCTGCCTATCCCCATCTCCAGCAAACTCTAGGTAAGCAACATCTACAATTAGGGTTATTTTCTTACTTTTATCGGCTGCTTTTTCTTTTAAAAATTCTATAACTTGATCCCATTCCTCATCAGATAAGGAATAACCTGTAGGATTGTTTCCTGGTGAGTTAATCAAAGGAGCAATCCTGTCCTTATCTTTTAAAGAAGTTTCTACTTCTTTTCTAAAGGCATCTATATTAAAAGAAAAATCATCAGTAAAAAACTCATAAGTCCTAAAATCTCTACCAAACTCTTGGCAGATTTTCCTGTAAGGAGCCCAATAGTAGTCGTGACAAATAAGAGGATCGCCTACGCCTAGGTAAGAGAAAATAGCAGATCTTATTGCTCCAGTTCCGCCTGGTGTTGCTATTGCACTGATATATCCATCTGGTTTGTAGTTAGCAAAAAGTGTTTCTATAACAAGCTTTCTATACTCCTCTTCACCCTCAATCGGTGCATATGATGCTATATCCTTCTTATCCATCTCATCAAGTCTCTTATAAACTGAATCTAAAGCGATTATATCACCATTATCATCTGCTAAGGTTCCAAGACAGGCATTTATAACATCATCACTACCATATTTTTCTCTAGCAATCTTTACTCTTTTATTTATCTCAAAGGCCAAATCTTTTCCCTCAGACCATGTGGCCTCTTTTATAGTCATTCCCATAATATCCTCCTTAATCTTAATACATTATACTAGCTAAGGGGCAACTTTTATAAAGTTTTGGGTAATTAATAAGCAGGAGGCAATTTGATGAAAAATTACGACAAAGATAAGTTAAAAGATAAGTTAAGCGATATTTCCTATAGAGTAACCCAAGAAAATGCAACAGAAATGCCATTTACAAGTCCTTATGATGATTTCTATGAAGACGGAATATATGTAGATATAGTTAGCGGGGAAGTTCTTTTTTCTTCTCTTGATAAATATGATGCTGGTTGTGGATGGCCATCATTTACGAAAACTATAGACGATAAAAACATAAGAGAAAAAACAGACCTAAGCCACGGCATGATTAGAACTGAAGTTAGAAGCAAAACCGCCGACAGCCACCTAGGTCATGTATTCCCAGACGGCCCAAAAGATAAGGGAGGACTTAGATATTGTATAAATGGGGCAAGTCTTAGATTTATCCCTAAAAATAAAATGGAAGAAGAAGGTTATGGCAAATATTTAGAAATATTTGAGTAAGATTTTAATTTATACTACAAAGTTAGACTTCCTTTTTATTAATAGATTGTGAGCATATATTTCACAAGTGAATTTATAATACAAAAATCAGCTAGAAATTAACTTTTCTAGCTGATTGCCATATAACAACATTAATAAATTGTTTTTTACTACGCTATTATTCTCATATGTTAAGTTTCTAGCAAATACCATCACTATTTCTTTCTATTAAAAATTACTATAAATGGCGCAAAAATAAAAGCTATAAGCATCTTACTTTGAGGCATAAGCAATCTATCTGATGCTTTATTAACTATGTGTTCGCTTAGTTTTATTCCTGATATAGGATATAATAAGTAGCAAATAATCAAATATATTGTTATTATCAAGTAATATCCTTCAAATGGGCTGACTCTAAAATATTCACTCATCAATAAATAATATCCAATAAGAGGAAGTAATCCTGTTATTAGATAGAGTAATATTTCTGTTAAGCTGTGTTTTTTCATAATGTCCTCCTTAGTTTTTCTTATTCTACCAAATCATAGTCAATTTTTAGTAAATTAAGTTTTCTAGTTGCTAATATAGTTAGAAATATAAAATACAACATGATTAATAGTCTGCTATAAGATAGAATCCCTGCTATAATAAATTTATCTATGATTATTAGTACAAAAGCTTCATACCAATTGTAGAAATTCATCTTATGAGAATGCATATTAAAAATTCCATGAATTATAAATATAATAGTTAAAATATAAAATACTTTAATCATCGGAATCCTCCATTGGAATAATCATTTTTACTGTTGCACCTTGATTTTTATTTATAAGTTCTAATTCGCCTGAGATTTTTTCAAGATAAGTCTTTACATAATATAAACCTATCCCATATCCTTTACCTGATGTTCTTGCGACATTGCTTGTCACAAATAAATCTGTACTTTCACTAAGAATATCTTCGTCAAAACCAAATCCATCATCTATGACGGCAATTTCTAACCTATCATTAGCTTTTATTTCTACTTTTATCTTAGCTTTCCTATGTTCATAAGCGTTATTTAATAGGTGAATTAGACACTCATTTATATTTGAAGTATTTGCGTATATCACCTTTTTATTGTTTTCAATTTGTTTTGCAATTTCTATTTCTTCTTCTAACATATCAGAATAAATAATAATGTTTTTCTCTAGCAATTTTACCATATCGCCTAGCTTTATTTTTTTTATCTTATTTTCTTCTAATTGGCTTTTTGCAATTTTCATAATTTTATCTATATATGTAGATATTTTTTCACTTTCTTCAAAAATCCTATCCATTCTAATAAGATTTTTATCAGAAATCTTTTCATTTGATTTTTTAATCAAAGATACATTAGTATTTATCACCGTTAGAGGTGTCTTCATATCATGACTTATATAGGAAATTCCTTTTACTAGGTCTTTATCTTTCCTTATTATTTCCTGAGTCTTATTGTTCAAGGAATCTGATATTTTCTTAAATTCATATGTTTTATATTCTCCATCGTAGGAATTCTCATTTATAGATCTTATTAATTTATCTACTTCATTAAAAATATACGAATCTATATTTTTATAAAATATATATCCGAAATATACTAGGTAGATAAGTGATAATCCAACCATTATATCTGTTTGTGGTTTTAAACTAGTAAGTATAATTTTTGCACTTCTCTCAAATTCTTGTAGTAGTTTCAATCCTATAAAGCTTATAAAAAACGCCAAAGAAAATTTTACTATACTATCCATTAGTTCAGATATTATAAGCTCTTTTAATCTTCTTTCCATCTGTAGCCAACCTTCCACTTGTTTTCAATTGGATCATCTGCATTTATCTCTAATAGTTTCTGCCTTATATTGTAAATATGTGAAACAACGACCCTTTCGCTAGTATCAAGAGATGAAAATATATTAAACAATATTTTTTCTTTAGTTAAAAATATCCCTTTATTATCATACAAAAACTTCAAAATACGAGCTTCTGTCGAGGTCATTTGTACATTTTCACATTCTTTAGTTATGAGAAATCTATCAAAATCAAATTTTGTTTTTTTATAATAAATCTCTTGATTTAACCTCCCGATTCTTGCCTTTATTCTAGCTAAAAGTATATCCATATCAAAAGGTTTTGTAATATAATCATCTGCTCCTAAGCCAAATCCTCTCATTATATCTTCTTTAGTATTTTTTGCTGTTAGTATTATTATTGGAGTCTTGATGTCATCTCTAATAGTTTTTAAAAAATCAAAACCACTATAATCGCCTAGCATAAGATCTAATAGTATTAAATCGTAAGAGTTTAAGAGAGCATAATCATCAATCTCTTCCAAACTTAATATATAATCTACTTCGTAGCTATTACTTTCTAGTACATCTTTTAAGGTTGACACCAAGCTTATATTATCCTCTATAATTAAAATTTTCATCAAATCACCGCCCACAATTATTATCTTTATTATATTATAAAACATAATAGTAAAGTTTCAGTAAATAATTTTAAACATAATAAATAATGATACAACAATAGATTAGAATATAAATTTACTTATTTTTACATTGACTACATAAATTTACTTTATTAGGCAAAAAAAATAGATGAACTCAGCGTTCATCTATTTTTCTAAACTTTCATATTTAAATTCTAGAGTTTTATTTTTACATATTCTCCCTGCTATATTTTATCCTTTTAATTAATCTAATTAAAACAAGGATAAAACACAAGGCTCCTAGGATTGATCCTATTAGGTAGATATTTTTAGCGGTTTTGGCCCCTTTTGCTTCTTCTATTTTTTCTGTAGGTTCATTATCTTTTGCAGTTTCATTTCCTTCAGTGTCATATCTAACGCAGTTTACAAGAAGTCTATCAGGTCTTGGCGGATAGAAAGGATGGCAGGTAAGAAGGGTTAGGATATCCTCATTTTCTCTTTTTTCTAGTCTATCCCGATCATAAGGACCAATTACTTCCTTGTCACTTACCTTGTAGTGGAGGGTTTTGCCTGCTCTTTTGACATAAACATCGTCTCCTTCGACTAGCTCATCTATAAACAAGAACATATCATCGCCCCACCAGTCCCTGTGACCTGCAATAACTGATCTTGTACCCTTTCCACCTACAGGGATACTTGTTCCTTCTACTTGGGCAACACCTATTGAAATATGATATAGACTTGCATCCAAGTATATTGGTAGGTTTTTGCCAAGTTTTGGAATGACAAGATAGGCAAATACTTCGTCAGAGTTTTTGAAATAGTTGTAGGTATTTTTGTTTTCATCTGTCGTGAAGGGATCTAGGATGCTTGTGTCAGAATTTCTAACAAGATCGTTATATTTAGCCGCTGCTTCATCTTCTTTAGCAATCTCATTTTGATCTCTTTGACTTTCCTTCTTCTCAAATTCTTCCAATCTTTTGTCATAAGAAAGATCATTTAGGCTTCTTTTTCCAAGAGGAATTGTTATAAAAAGTAGTCCCGCAAGGATTAGTATATAACCTAGAAGGCTAATCTTCGTTAATTTCGTATGTTTTTTCAATGTCTTCCACCTCTTTTCTAAGCTTAATTGATCGTTTCTTTTCTCTAGTTGAAATTACTATTAGGAAAGCTAATATTGGCATTAGGATAAGTAAAAGCTGCATAAAATCAGGCTTAAACCTAGGCGTATTCGCAATACCATCGTCTATAGCTGATTGGTAAGGAATCCTATAACCTCTAACCAAAAGTCTGTGGGAGTTAATCATATATGGTGTACAGGTTAGAAGTGTCGCATAATCCTTGCCTTCTTCAACTAAGACTGGCTCAAAGTCAGTTGGTTCTACAACCATTATCCTATCAATCCTATATGCCAAGGTTCCTTGGATATTGTGAAAGTAGAATATATCTCCCTCGACCAATTGGTCTAAGTACCTAAACATGACCTTATCAGGAAGTCCTCTGTGGGCAGTAATAACTGTGTGAGTTGAATTTCCTCCGACAGGTAGGGAAGTTCCCTCCAAGTGGCCCGCACCCTTTTGGAGGACACCTTCGCTAGTTCCTGCATAAACAGGAAGGTCTTGGTTTATCTTTGGTATTTCAATATGCCCAATCATCTCGTTTACTTCAAGCATATGAGCGTAGTAGGCACGAGCCTCTTTGGTTTTCTCACTATATGGATCGGCAAGTTTGGATGGATCCAGGGTTTCGTTATAAGCACGAGCAAGCTCCATCCTTTTGTTAATCTCTGCTTCGTCAATTTCCTTACTTTGCTTGACAAACTCTATAATCTCATCATCCGCCTTGATCTCGTAAAACTTTTGAGAAATCATAGGATAAGAAAATATCAATAGTCCGACAAGAAATATTATCCCAAATTTTAACTTATCTTTAAGGCTAGTCTTCATCACTTACCGCCTTGTTAGATGTATCTTCTATTTCATCTTGTCTTTTCTTGATATCTTCAATTTTCTTAAAGTATTTCTTGTTATCTCTTCTAAGTTTGATTAGATAGATTATCAATAGGATTATTAGAAGTAAAGCTATAAAGAATAGGATTCTAAAGATCCAATTTGCCTTAGTTGTTCTAATCAATTCTTCATCAACTGCAGGTACATAAGGAACTCTGTGTCCCCTAACTATAAGCCTGTGGGTATTAATCATTATTGGAGTACAGGTTAAAAGCGTAACATAATCATGACCTGGATCTATTAATAAATCATTAAAATTAGTTGGATCAATTACCTTTATCTGGTCGACTTGGTAGGCAATAGTCTCGCTAATGTTATGAATGTAGAACTTATCTCCAATTTCTAGTTGATTCAGGTGAGTGAAAAGTGTTGCCTCAGGCAGACCAGAATGAGCAGTTAGAACTGCATGTGTTGAGTTTCCACCAATAGGAAGGGAGGTTCCCTCCAAGTGGCCCACTCCTTTTTGTAAAACTTCCTCTGCAGTACCAGCATAAATCGGAAGGTCTTGGTTGATCTTTGGTATCTCAACGTGACCAATCATCTCGTGGACTTCAAGCATCCTCGCATATTCTGCCCTACCTTGTTTTTTCTTCTCTTCTGAATAAGGATCCTCAGATACGACATTATTCAAGGATTCGTTGTAGGCACGGGCAAGACCGATCCTTCTTTCAATCTCTTCAGTTGCAAGCTCATCAACTCCATCAGAGAAAACAGCCACCTGATTGTTTGAATCTATCCTATAATAGAGTCTGCTGACCAAAGGGTAAAGAGCAACCATAAAACCTGAAAGAAAGACTAACCTAAACAGCCACTTAGCTTTTTTTGAAGGTTGCTTTTTTATTTTCTTTTTCTTATTTTTACTAAAAAGTGCCATCTATTATTCCTCTACAAGCGAAAATAGATACGATAAAAATATCGCATCTATTTTGTTACTTAAGCTCTGTTTACTTTCTTGTCTTGACTTCTAACCATTTTATATCCACCAAGTATTAATAAAAGTCCTGCTGCAAAAAAGACTAAAATTCTAATATCTCCTGTTTTTACCAGAGGTCCTTTTGGTCCACGAGTGCTAGTAGATCCACCTGGTGTTGTTGGAGTTACTGGAACATCCCCCTTGCTATTTGTAACAACTGTTGGACTTTGTGCATAGGATGAACCGGTGATTTCAATCTCTATTGGTGAACTATTTACTACATAGCCACTTGGAGCTGTAGTTTCTTTTAGGTAATAAGTTCCAAGCTCTAGGTCTTTTACTTCAAAGGCACCATTTTTGTCAGATTCTACTATATATTTCTTGCCGTTTCTTTCGACATCTTCATATTTATCACCGACTTTTTTAGTAACTTTAAACTTAGCTCCCTTTAGTTTCTTGCTTGTATCACTGCTATCTACCTTTAGGAACTTAAAGCCACCTTTTTCAACCTTTTCGTCTGGCTTGATATTTTCAACTGTGATATAGCCTTGAATTTTTTTATCGTTTCCTTCTTTATCCTTAGTAGTTTGATAGATTATGTGGTTTTCATCTACATTAAACTCAAATTTATCATTAGATTTTTGATAGCCTTCTGGAGCCTCAGTTTCTAGGAAGTAATATCCTTCGCCCTCAGGCATGCCACTGATAAAGATATTTCCTTCTTCGTCGCTGACAAGCTCAGTGATTTTTTCACCTGTATTTTCGGCATTTTCGCTATCTTCGTCTTTTGTTTCGTCTGATTCTTCTGTTTCTTCTTTGTTTTCGTTAGATGACTCAGATTCTTCTTTAGTTTCGTTAGATTCTTCAGATTCTTTGGCTTTATCTTCTTCGCTATCTTCTAAGTAGGTGTAACCATAGTTAAATTTGTCAGTATCTTTTTTAAAGCTTAGCTTTTTGCCGTCTTTATTATAGACTTCAAACTTCGCACCTGCTAGAGCTTGACCTTTTTGGTCTACTTTTTTAACAAATGGAATTCTGTCATTTTCGACTACTATTTCACTAACCTCGCCTACTTTGAAATCTTCACTTGTTTTATTTTTGTTGTTGTCATTATTATACTCACCAACTGGCTCTACTTCCTTGAAATAATAAGTTTCACCTTCAGGTAAGCCACTAACTTCGATCTTACCATCTGTATTGGTTTTAAGAACTGGAACTTGATCTTCAGTGATTTTTTCTTCACTTGCCTTGTATTTGTAAACTCCAAGCTCTCCCTCAACAGAAACAAGTTGGTCTTCTTTTTCTTCTTCCTTAGCTTTTCTATAAAGTCTAAATCCAACCTTGTCAAGTCTAAGCTCTTTATTCTTTGAGTCGGTTTTAACTAGGCTTATATTAGTAGTAGGAACTTCCATTTCGTTTTTTGTATTTATAGAAAGGATTCCATCCTTGATATTGTCATTAGGAAGTTTTACAACATTGGTAACTAATTTTTTAGATTTGCCACTAGCAATTTTCTCTTTCATCATATCAAGAGATTCATTGCTCTCTTTGATAAGGTAATAAGATTCTTCGCCTTCCTTATTCTCTACTGGGATTTCTATAAGCTCTTTTTCTGAATTTTCGTCTAATTTAGATTCTTCACTTAAAACACCCTTAGAATTAAGTTCCTCATCAATTTTACTATCTTCCATTCCATCAAAATGTTTGGCAGTTTCTAACAAATCATCTTTTTTAAGTTGGTCTTTAGAAAGCTTCCACACTTTTACAGTTCTCTTGCTAGATTCCCCAGTTTTCTCCAAAACATCAATTAAAAGTCTAATTGTATATTTTTCTGTCTTTGCCTCATCGTTTTCACCTGCTGCTGCAGATAAAAATGGCATAGCCATGATTTGGAAAATCATTAGAATTGGCAGCAAGAAAGCTACTATTCTCGATCTGTGCTCCTTTTTCATAATTCCTCCTCAGAAATCCTCCTCAAAAAACGTGATATTTCCCTAATAAGCTTGGTCTTTCAAGGTTTAAAATTATAAATTATTATGTAAGACTATGCAAGTCTTCGACGGCTTTTTTTATAATATATTGCGCCTTACAATATGTCTAATAAAAGCCTACCTTATTAATTTTATTATAACATAGTTTGCTAAATAATACCATCAATTATTAACAATTATACTTGAATTTTCTTAATCTTTATGAAATCATTTTATTTTCCTAGTAAATGTTTCATAGATTAAATTTCTTCACAAAAAAAGAGTTAAGATTTCTCTTAACCCTATTTTTTTAGTATTTTCTTTAGGTATTGACCTGTATATGATTTTTTGATTTTGGATATTTCTTCTGGAGTACCTGTTGCTACAAGTTCTCCTCCTCCATCTCCACCTTCTGGCCCAAGGTCAATCAAGTTATCTGAAACCTTGATTACATCTAGGTTATGTTCTATAACTACAACTGTATTATCCTGATCTACTAGCCTGTTTAATACTTCTATTAGCTTGTGGACATCTGCCATGTGAAGACCTGTCGTTGGCTCATCTAAGATATACAAAGTTTTTCCTGTTGATACCTTGGCAAGCTCTGTTGCAAGTTTTACCCTTTGGGCTTCTCCTCCGGATAGTTCTGTGGATGGTTGACCGATTTTGATATAGCCAAGCCCTACATCATAGAGGGTTTGTAGTTTTCTAACTATAGTTGGATGGTTTTGGAAAAATTCTATTCCCTCTTCTACAGTCATATTCAAAACATCGGATATATCTTTGCCCTTGTATTTTACTTCTAGGGTTTCTCTGTTGTATCTCTTGCCGTGGCAGACTTCGCAAGGAACATAGACATCCGGTAGAAACATCATATCCACCTTGATTGTTCCATCTCCCTTACACGCTTCACATCTTCCTCCCTTGACGTTAAAGGAGAATCTTCCCTTGTCATAACCTTTCATCTTGGCTTCGTTAGTCATGGCGAAGACATCTCTTATTCCGTCAAAGACCTTGGTATAGGTCGCTGGGTTTGATCTTGGAGTTCTACCTATTGGAGATTGGTCTATGGCTATTACCTTATCTATTTTATCAAGCCCCTTGATCTCCTTGTGTTTGCCTGGTCTTATTTTGGTTTTGTTTATTTTTTTTGTAGCTGTTTTATATAAAATCTCATTTACTAGGGAAGATTTACCAGAGCCTGATACTCCTGTTACTGTTGTTAGAGTTCCTAGAGGGATTTTGACATTTACATTCTTGAGGTTGTTGGCAGCCGCTCCCTTTATTTCTATAAATTCCTTTCCCTTTCTTCTTTCTGTTGGGATTGGGATTTCTCTTCTGCCAGCTAGATAATCTCCAGTTATTGATTTTTTCTCAGCCATGATATCTTTTAGGCTTCCTTCAGCAACTATCTCTCCACCATGGACTCCTGCCTTTGGACCGATATCTACTATATAGTCAGCCTCTTTCATGGTATCTTCATCGTGTTCTACAATGATTAAGGTATTTCCAATGTCGGTTAAGTTTCTTAGGGCAGCTATTAGTTTGTCATTGTCTCTTTGGTGAAGTCCTATGGATGGCTCATCTAGGACATAGCAAACCCCAACAAGACCCGATCCTATTTGTGTAGCAAGTCTTATCCTTTGACTTTCTCCACCAGATAAGGTTCCAGCGGCTCTGTTTAAAGTTAGATAAGTTAGTCCTACATCGTTTAGGAAGGATAATCTCGCCTTTATCTCTTTTACAATTAGTTCTGCGATTTTCATCTTCATTTCAGAAAGCTCTAACTTATCGAAAAACTCTACAGATTTTTCTACTGAAAGACGAGTTAGCTCTGATATGTTCTTATCTCCTACTTTGATGGCAAGGACTTCTGGTTTTAGCCTATCGCCATGGCAGGTATCGCACTCTTCCTCAGACATATACTCCCTAAACTTTTTCTTTTGAGCATCTGAACCTGTTCTTTGGTAGCGATCGTAAATATTTTTGATAGCTCCCTCAAAAGGTCCCCTATATTTTTTCCTACCTGAGTAGTGACTATCAAAAACTATAGTCAAATCGTACTTGGTTCCATATAAAATATCATCAATCATTTTCTTTGGTGCATCTTTTAGTGGCTTATCATATGGGAAATCATAATGATCGGCTATAGCTCTAATTATCTCATAATAATATGTGCCCTTGCCAGATCCAGAGTAGGGTTCTACCGCACCCTTTTCAATTGATAGATCATAGTCCGGTAAAACTAAATCCTTATCTACCTGCAAATGAAATCCTAGTCCGTTACAATCAGGACACATTCCTATTGGAGCGTTAAATGAGAACATATTTGGTGTAATTTCTGGTAGGCTAACGTGACCTTCAGGACAAGCTAGTTTTGATGATAACAATATCGGTTCTTCGCCTATTACATCTACTAAAAGCAAACCATCAGCAAGGTTTAGGGCAGTTTCTATGGAATCAGCAAGCCTTGCCTCGATGCCTTCTTTTATAATAATCCTATCGACAATTACTGATATATCGTGTTTCTTAGTTTTCTTTAGGTCGATTTCTTCTTCCAAATCGTAACGCTCGCCATCAATCATCACCCTAACAAATCCATCTTTTTGGATATTTTCTAAGGCTTTCTTGTGAGCACCCTTTTTTCCTCTTATAACTGGAGCAAGGATTTGAATCTTAGTTCTTTCTTCCATCTCCATAATCTTATCTACCATTTGATCTACTGTTTGAGCCTCGATTGGTTTGCCACAAACTGGACAATAGGCATCGCCAATTCTCGCATACAGCAGTCTATAATAGTCATAGATTTCTGTAACTGTCGCTACAGTTGATCTTGGGTTTCTGTTGGTTGTCTTTTGGTCTATTGATATTGAAGGAGAAAGTCCCTCGATAGAGTCAACATCCGGTTTGTCTAGGTTTCCTAAAAATTGTCTAGCATAAGATGAAAGACTCTCTACATATCTTCTCTGACCTTCTGCATAGATTGTGTCAAATGCAAGGGTTGATTTACCAGAGCCAGAAAGTCCTGTAAATACAATCATCTTATCTCTAGGCAAGGTTAGGTTGACATTTTTTAGGTTGTTGGTCCTTGCCCCTTTTATTACAATGTCGTGTTCTGTCAACTAATCACTCCTGTAAAATTCTCTTTCATATTCTTGATTTGATCACGAAGGTTGGCTGCTCTTTCAAAGTCAAGCTCTTCTGCTGCCTTATACATTTCAGCCTCCATATTAATCAAGATTGCTTCTATATCATCTTTGCTAAATTCTTCGATTTCCTCTTCTTCTTGCTTTTTGGTGATTTGGATAATCTCACCGATATTTTTCCTTATCGTTGTAGGAGTTATGCCGTTCTTTTCGTTAAAGTCTTCTTGGATTTTCCTACGACGTTCTGTTTCATCTATGGCTTTTTTCATAGATTTTGTAATATGATCACCATACATTATTACCCTACCCTCAGAGTTTCTCGCAGCTCTACCGATAGTTTGGATAAGGGAGGTTTCAGATCTTAGGAATCCTTCCTTATCTGCATCTAGAATAGTAATTAGGGATACTTCTGGTATATCTAGTCCCTCACGAAGGAGGTTGATTCCAACTAGAACATCAAATTCTCCCAAACGAAGTTCTCTAATAATCTCACTTCTTTCGATAGTTTTGATATCTGAGTGCAGGTATTTGACCTTGATTCCATTTTCTTGAAGGAAAGTCGTAAGATCTTCTGCCATTTTCTTGGTTAGAGTTGTAACAAGAACTCTTTCCTTCTTGGCAATTGTCTTGTGGACTTCTTCTATGAGATCATCTATTTGATTTTCTGTAGGTCTAACTTCTATTAATGGATCTAATAGGCCTGTTGGTCTAATAATTTGATCGACCATTTTGCCATTAGTTTTTTCCATCTCATATGGCCCTGGGGTTGCAGATACATAAACTGCTTGGTTTATTAGTTTTTCAAACTCATGAAACTTTAATGGTCTATTGTCAAGAGCTGATGGGAGCCTAAATCCATAGTCAACTAGGTTTTGCTTACGAGACCTATCTCCCTCATACATGCCACCAACTTGAGGAATAGAAACGTGAGATTCGTCTACCATTAAAACAAAATCTTCTGGGAAATAATCTATCAAGGTATAAGGTCTAGACCCTGCTGGTCTTTGACTTAAATGTCTAGAGTAGTTCTCTATACCTGAACAAAAGCCAATTTCCCTAAGCATCTCTATATCATACTTAGTTCTTTGCTCAAGCCTTTGAGCCTCTAAGAGTTTATTTTCCTTATTTAACTCAGCTAATCTTTCTTCAAGTTCCTCTTCTATAGAGACAATAGCTTTCTCAGTTTTCTCGCTAGATGTAGCGTAGTGGCTGGCAGGATATATATAAGCGTGGCTAATCCTTGCTGTCACCTTTCCGGTTAGAGAATCAAACTCAGATATCTGATCTATTTCATCTCCAAAAAACTCAAATCTAATAGCCTTTTGGTCAAAACCTGCAGGGAAAACATCTAGGATATCTCCCCTACGTCTAAAAGTTCCCCTAGTAAATTCAACATCATTTCTTACATATTGAACATCTATTAGCTTTCTCATAACATCTTCTGGACTAATCTCTTGGCCAGGTCTAAGAGAAACTACAAGCTTTTGGTACTCGATAGGATCTCCCAAGCCATATATACAAGAAACACTTGCCACGATAATTACATCTCTTCTTTCAAAAAGAGCCATAGTAGCAGAATGTCTCATCTTATCTATCTCATCGTTTATAGAAGAATCCTTTGCTATGTAAGTATCAGTTGCTGCCACATAAGCTTCTGGTTGGTAATAATCATAATATGATACGAAATATTCAACCGCATTATTTGGGAAAAATTCCTTAAACTCTGTAAAAAGCTGATATGCCAAAGTCTTGTTGTGAGCAAGAACAAGGGTTGGTCTTTGCACATTTTGGATAATATTTGCCATGGTAAAGGTCTTTCCAGAACCTGTTACTCCACGGAGGATTTGGTGGTGGTCTCCATCTTCAATTCCTTTCGATAATTTTTCTATAGCATAAGGCTGGTCGCCTCTTGGTTTATATTCTGAATTTAATTCAAACTTCATAAAAACTTCTTTCTATATATAAAACTAGTTATTCTTGCTATATAAATATACTAATTTTGCCCTGAATTTCAATTCTTAGTATTTTACTAGAAATTATAAGTAATAATTTATTTTTAGGTATTGACAACGCTATCAAACATGTTATAATAATCATATGAACAGTTACTCATATGAAAGGGGACGCATGAGTTATTCTTTAAATAACATTGATGAGACAACTCTGATTGACCTAGCAGATTTGTTTAAGGTCTTTTCAGATTCAACCCGTATGAAAATCATGTATAAGCTCTTTGATGGTGAAGTAAGTGTTGGACAAATCGCAACAAGCCTTGATATGAGCCAATCAGCTATTTCTCACCAACTCAAATATCTAAAGGAGTCTAACCTTGTCAAAAGCAGGAGAAATGGTAAGAGCATGCTCTATTATTTGGCAGACGATCATGTTAAAATAATTATAAAAACGGGACTAGAACATATAGAAGAATAAGGAGATATTATGAAAAAGAAATTTAAGATAGAAGGATTACTTTGTGCTAATTGTGGAAACAAAATCGAAGAAGAAATCAAAAATTTAGCTGGCGTAAATGATGCTAATGTGTCATTTTTGACAGAAAAAGTTAAGCTCGACCTAGCTGACGATGCAAATGTCGATGAAATCTTAGATATGTGTAACAAAATAGCTGACAAAATCGAGCCAGGTTCAAAAATCATTGCAAAGTAGGATATTATGTTTAAAAGTATGACTAAAGAGCACAAACAGACTCTGTTAAACCTCATAGTCTTGGCCCTGATGGCTCTTGTTTTAGAAGTATCATCTAGGTTTTTCTACCTAGGCAGTTTAAGAAAATGGGGATTTTTATTAATATATATATTATCTGCCAAAGAAGTTTTGATAAATGCCTTTAAGAATCTCAAAAGAGGATCTGCCATGGATGAGAACTTCCTCATGGCAGTTGCAACTATTACGGCGTTTTTAATAGGTGAGTACCTAGAAGCTGTGGCGGTTATGCTGTTTTATTCATTCGGTGAACTTTTCGAAGATATTGCAACTCATAAGTCAAGAGAAAATATCAAATCCCTCCTAGACCTAGTACCTGATACTGCAAACAAGGTCTTAGAGGACGGATCTGTTACAGAAATTGACCTAGATGACATAGAAATTGGCGATATTCTCCTAGTCCGTGACGGTGAAAAAATTGGAGTAGATGGAAAAGTAATCGAAGGAAATGCCAGCCTAGATACTTCATCAATTACAGGAGAATCCATGCCTGTCGAAGTAGATGTTGATGACGAAGTTATTTCTTCATCTATAGTCAAAGATGGCATAATAAAAATCGAGGCGCTCAAAGAATTTGACGATTCCGTTGCTGCAAAAATTATGGAACTAATCGAAGATTCTGCATCAAGCAAATCAGATAGCGAAAAATTTGTAACAAGATTTGCTAGGGTATATACGCCAATTGTAGTTGGACTTGCCCTAATCTTAGCTATAGTTCCTCCCCTATTTTTTGGAGGAATGTGGCAAGATTACTTGCTCCGTGCAGCGACATTTTTAGTTTTATCTTGTCCTTGTGCCTTGGTATTATCAGTTCCATTATCCTTTATGTCAGGATTGGGGCTTTCTAGTAAAAACGGAATTTTAATCAAAGGAAGTCAATATTTCGAGATCCTTGATAAGGCAGAGGTCCTTCTAACCGATAAGACAGGAACCCTAACAACAGGCGAGTTTAAAATAAAGAATATCGAAATCGAAGAAGGATTTGACAAAGAAGAAGTCTTAGACTACCTTTACAATATCGAGCTAATGTCTACCCACCCAATCGCAAAAGGTATAGTAAAAGACCTAGACAGAACAGAAGATAGAGAAATCTTTGAAGAAGTTAAAAATGAAAAAGGATTGGGAGTTCGTGCTAGGACTAAAACAGGCAAAGAAGTAAAGGTAGGATCAGCCAAATACCTTGGCATTGATGAAAATAACGAAAGAGCTATATATCTAGCTATAGATGGCAAGCTATCAGCCAGTGTATTCGTAGAAGATGAAATTAAAAGTAAGTCTAAAGAAACTATAGAAAGTCTAAAAAATGACTTCAAAGAAATAGCAATAGTATCTGGTGATAGCAATGCCGCAGTAGAAGCTACTGCAAATAAGCTTGAGCTTGACAAATCATATCCAGAAGTCATGCCTGATGAAAAACTTCAAATCATGAAAACTTACCAAGAAAAAGGTAAGAAATGCGTATTTGTAGGTGATGGTATAAATGATGCCCCAGTTTTAAAAAATGCTGATGTCGGTATATCAATGGGAGAAAGTGCAAGTGACCTTGCCATAGAATCATCAGACATCCTCATAACCAACGGCGAATTTAGTCAAATAGAAAGACTTATGAAAATATCTAAACTAACAAACTCTACAGTAAGACAAAACGTGATTTTCATAATGGCGGTTAAAATTATAATCCTAATCTTAGGTTTGTTTGGTCACGCTAATATGTGGCTAGCTGTAATAGGAGATGTTGGAGTTACAATAATTGCAGTCTTGTGGGCAATGAGAATCCTTCAAAAGAAAATATAAATTTTTACCTAAAATCTCAGGATTTTAGGTTTTTTTGTATAATTTTTTACTTATAGGTAATTTTTGATATAATACTACATAAAGCAAGATATAATATAAAAACTTTGCAAAATTCTAGCAAGTAAGGAGAAATAAATGAACTGTATAGTTGCTCAATCTGGTGGTCCAACAAGCGTAATAAATTCATCCCTTGCAGGTGTAATCCAAGCAGGAATAGACAATAATTTCGACAAAATCTACCTTAGCCTAAACGGCATCGAGGGAATCCTAAACAATAATATCAAGGAAGTTGACCAAAAGAAATTCAAGAAAACAAAAGCTATGGATAAGCTAATGGCTCGCCCTTCATCTATCCTAGGATCTTGTAGGTATAAGCTACCAAGTGATATAGAAGATGAAATTTACGAAAAAATCTTTACCTTCCTTAAAGAAAAAGAAATTGGCGTTTTTGTCTATATCGGAGGAAATGACTCCATGGATACAGTAAAGAAACTAAACGAGTACATAAACAAACACAATATCGAAGGAATAAATATTGTTGGTTGTCCTAAGACAATAGATAACGACCTAAATGGTATGGATCACTCTCCAGGCTTTGGATCAGCTGCCAAATACATAGCAAACACCCTAAGAAATATCAGAAATGACGTAGATATCTATGACCTAGAATCAATCACCATAGTTGAAATCATGGGAAGACACGCTGGATGGCTTGCCGCTTCATCTCTAATTTCAAACTATGAAGCTCACAAAGAAATAGTAAACCTAGTATATGTTCCAGAAGAGAAAGAATCTCTTGATGAGATTACAAATGATATCAAAAAACAAATGCAAACAGAAAAAAATCTCGTAATCGCTATGGCAGAAGGCTTTAGAGATACAGATTCTTTCCTTGATAAACAAATGTTTGCCAACTCAGATGATGGCTTCAACCACCCAATCGTAAGCGGAGTCGCTCAAAGATTAGCAGACTATCTTAGAGAAAAACTCGGAGTAAAAACAAGGGCAGTTGAGCTAAACATCGTTCAAAGAACTTCTCCAGTAATATCCAAAACAGATGCCAAAGAAGCCTTTAACTTAGGCTACAGAGCCTTAGATTTAGGAGTGAAATCTACAAACCTAATCCCTGTCCTAAGAAGAAAAGAAGGATATGCCTACCAAACATTCTACACAGAAGTAGAACCAGATCTGATAGCAAACAAAGAAATGAAAATCCCAGCAAGTTGGCTAGCCGATAAAAAAACCCTAGAAGAAAATATAACAACCTACGCCCTACCCCTAATCCAAGGCGAGATAGAACAAAACTACGAAAACGGCATGCCAGTATATATCAACCTTACAGACTTTACAAAATAAATTAAAAAGTGACTTGATTTAGGTTTTCCCAAATTAAGTCACTTTTCTTTTAATATTTTTGTCTGATTTTATCTACTTCTATGAAACTTTCCATTACCTTTACTACCAAACTTGTAAGTACCAATACAAAGATAGTTGGCAGTAGCCAAGCTAGTCCCTCTTCGTATAGGGCTAGTGATTTTACAAAGTTTGTTACAAAGCCAAATTTTATATGGAATGTTTTATCCAAGACTTCAACTAGTGGAAGTCCTACGGAAACTACTGCTGATGATACATAAGAAACTTTCGAATAGTTTAAGTATTTGTGGCTTATACCCATTACTATTAGGACAAGGGCAACTGGATATATGATTTGTAAAAGTGGCACTGAAAATGCTAAAAGCTTGTTTAGACCAAAGTTTGCCATTACAAATGAGAATAAAGTCCATATATAAACCCAAGCTCTGTATGATAGTTTGTTGTTAAATAACTTCTCAAAATATTCTCCACCACTTGTTATTAGTCCAACACATGTTGTAAGGCAAGCGAGGGTAAAAATAAATGCTAATAATACCAAGCCAAAGTCACCTAAGACTAATTTTATAGATCCGCTCAACACTTGGGCGCCGTTTTCTGCCCCTGCGAATTTCTGAGACCCTATCATACCAATACTTGCTAGCATGGCATATACTAGAAATAAAACAGATCCAGCCAAAAGTCCAGCCTTTATTTCGTATCTAGTTACTTCATTTTCATCTTCTACACCAAATCTTTTTATAGCTTGAGCTATTACAAAGCCAAAGTTTAGGGCAGCTACAGCATCCATTGTTTCATATCCTGCCAAAAATCCTTTAGTGACTGGGGCTTTTAGATAATCTCCACTAGGAGCTGCTATATTTTTATCCATCATAACAATTCTTACAAACATGAAAAGTATCATAAGTAAAAGTGTAGGTGTAAGGAATTTCCCCACTCTTTCTACCAACTTATTTGGTTTAAGACAGATTAGAAGTGCTATTGTAAAAAATACCAAAGTATAAACAAATCTTACTATATTTAAGTTTAATGTTTCTGGCACATATGGAGCTATAGCCATCTCAAATGGTACAGATCCAGCACGTGGTATGCCAAGTCCTGGTCCAATTGATAGGTATATAGCTGTTGTAAATACTACAGAAAACACAGGTCCAACTCTTTTTGCTAGGTTAGACAAACCATTAGTTTTTCCGACTACTATTGCCCCCAAGACTGGAAATAAAACAGCAGTAACGCAAAAAGCTATAAGAGAAATAAAAGTAGCAGAACCAGCTTTGTTCCCCAAAAGAGGTGGGAAAATTAGATTTCCTGCTCCAAAGAACAAACCAAACAACATTATGCTTAGTTGTAGAAACTGACTTCTAGTTAATTTTTTCATAATTACCTCCCATAAAATTTCTAACAATATTTATCCATTAAAAAAGTCCTTTGTCTATCAAATAGACAAAGGACGAAATTATCCGCGTTACCACCTTTATTCTTATATAAAATAAGCGCTCAAGCATCTAACAATGCCGGGTTTTGATAACGCCAACCATGGCGACACATCTTACTTAGTTCAGATATGCAAAAGAAAAATGATTTTCGAACTTATTTCTAAGGATGGATCTCACCAAACTCCAACTCTCTGTGCTTGTAGATAAGCCTACTCTTTTTTTCGTAATTTTTCTAAATAATTATTGTTAGCTTTATTATAAGTGCATTACTTTACTTTGTCAAATTTATTTTATATAAAAATACATTTATTTTAATATAATAAGTCTATTTTAGACCGTAGAGTAAAATAGACTTATATTTATAAATTCTTTAAGACAAATCTTCTCCATTTGTAGCTATTACTTTTTTATACCAAGCAAAGGACTTTTTCTTAGATCTTTTAAGGCTTCCCTTTCCATAATCATCACGGTCGACATAGATAAAGCCGTATCTTTTGCTCATCTCTCCAGTACTTGCAGAAACAAGGTCTATTGGTCCCCATGTAGTATAACCAATCACATCTACCCCATCTATTTCTATAGCATCCTTCATATTTTTTATATGCTCTCTTAGAAAGTCTATCCTATAATCATCTTCTACATATCCATTTTCGTCTGGATTATCTTTAGCTCCTAAGCCATTTTCTACAACAAAAATAGGTTTTTGATACCTGTCGTAAACTTCATTTAAGGTTGTCCTAAAGCCTAGAGGATCTACCTGCCAGCCCCATTCAGTTTTGTCCAAGTAAGGATTATCAATGGTTACCTGGAGGTTGTCTTTGGATAAGGAAACATTTCTATCACTTGTTACTGTCTTTGTTGTGTAATAGGATATAGATACAAAGTCTACTGGATTCTCCCTAAGAATCTTTTCATCTTCTTTAGTAATTTCAGGAAGAATTCCCTTTCTTTCAAGCTCCTTAATCTTATAGCTTGGATAATATCCCCTAACTTGAACATCTGTAAAGAAGTAATTATCTCTAGCCACTCTTTGAGCTTCAAAAATATCTTCAGGCCTTGCACTTGCAGGGTAGATCACTCCAGAGTTTAGCATACAGCCTATCTTTATAGATGGATCTATTTCATGAGCTATTTTTGTCGCATAGGCGCTGGCTAAAAACTCATTATGAACAGCCTTATACATAGCTTCTTCTTTATTTTCTCCTTCAGAGAAAACAAGACCTGCTCCCATAAAAGGAGCTGCAAGAACCATATTTATTTCATTAATGGTAAGGTAATATTTAACCTTGCCCTTAAATCTTTCAAAAACTACCCTAACAAAGTTTTTATAAAAATCAACTACCTTCCTATTTCTCCAGCCTCCATATTTATGGACAAGATGCATAGGAAAGTCAAAGTGAGTCAGGGTGATTACAGGTTCTATATCATATTTTAAACATTCATCTATCAATTTTTCATAAAACCTAAGACCTTTTTCATTGGCAATATCTTCATCTCCCTTAGGAAATATTCTAGTCCAAGCTATGGAAAATCTATAAGCCTTAAATCCCATCTCAGCAAAAAGCTCTATATCATCTTTATAGTGGTTATACATATCGATAGATTCTTGAGCAGGATAGAAATTTTTCTCATCAAAGTTATGAACTTCTTTTTCTCCAGTAATAATATCTAGCCTATCTTCTCCTACTGGACATAAGTCTACATTAGCAAGACCTCTTCCGTCAGCATTATATGCTCCCTCACATTGGTTGGCAGCAGTAGCTCCTCCCCATAGAAAATCATTTTTTAAAGTCATTTTTCCTCCTTATTTTCATCTGGTTAATACAAAATATATTAAACCAAAATACTAATATTAAGATATGAAACTCACCTAGTTAATTTAATATTTATAAATATAAAACCAACCCAAAGGGTTGGCTATGTGTTTTATATTATTCAACTTCCTTCAAAAGGTCATTTCTTATATATCCAGATACACCGTTTACAGTTACTCTTGACCAGCCATCTGATTCTACTAAAAATAGGATTTCATCTCCTGGGTGAGCCTCTCCTACTATATCAGAGTCCTCTGTTGGATATAGTCTAATGTTTACTACATCTTCTACTTTGTAGTTGACCCCATCCATTTCAGGATCTTCGCTAGATTCTTCATCTGTTTTTTCTTCTTCTGAGATCATTTCTTCGTCTTTATTTTCTTCTTCTTTGCTAGCGTCTTCTTTTGTTTCTTCTTTTTTTTCTGTATTTTCTTCTTCGCTAACTTGTGTTTCACTCTCTCCTTCTGGGTGACGTTTTGAAACATAGCTATCATTTGAGCATGATGCTAAAACAATTGTTAGTCCAAGTATTAGTAAAATTTTATTCTTTTTCATTAAATCTCTCCAAACATTTCCTCTACTTCTCTTTCACTATAGACATAGTTTGTAATTACAACTCCTATTATATTTGCATGAACATTTTGAAGCTCTTTAATAGAATTGTCAAACACTTCGTTGTCTTTGTTAGCATAGGCTGTAAATAATACAGTCTTATCACAAAGGGCTGCAAACATATTTGCCTCAGGTATGCCTGTGTTGGCAGTTGTATTTACAAAAACATAATCGTATTTTTCCTTGACTTGAGAGAAGAAATTTCTGATTGCATTTGGTTCTAGGAATTGATCTGCATAATCAGAGACTTTTCCTGTAAACATAAGGTCAAGGTTTTTGATGTTATCGTCAGGTATTATCAAATCTTCGTTTGTATATTCGCCAAGGACTCCATCAATGAAGCCTCTTTCTTTATTTTTCCCTAGAAAATCAGCTAGTTCCTGTTCTCTTAGGTTTGCATCTATTAGAAGAATTTTATTTTCTTCTTCTGCTAGGTGTTTTGCCATCACATATATGTTTAATAATTGGTCGGTGTGATTACTAGTAGATGTGAAGGCAATTAGTTTGTCAGTTGCTAGTAGATTTCTAACTATAGTATCTTCTAAGTCGTAAAAAGCTTGAAGAGCTATTTCTTTTTTCTCATCATCTTTTCTTCTAAACATCTAATTCTCCTCTGGTATATGGTGGAAGTTTGCCAAGGATTGGATATGATTCTTTTTCCTCGGCTTCTTCATTTTGATTTGATTCTTCATAGCCTACACTAGAAAGAACCTCGCTACTATCTATAACAGTAGTCTCACCATAATCATCATCTTCTTCATCATCAACTATGTCAATTTTACTTGTCTGATATTCTTCTATTTCATCTTCTGGGCTTACTTCTTTAAAATCTTCTTCATCGTAAGAATTGTCTAGGACTTCCTTGTCGTATTCGTTCTCATCCTTTTTAAATGTTATCCTATCATCCTTAGCTACTTCTTCTGGCATTGTATAATTTGCTGCTAAGACTTTGTTGTTATATGAGTTAATCCTAATCATATTGATAAGGCTTACTAAGATGAAAACAGCAGCCCCAACTATAGCCGCGTATATATATCCATTGTTTACTCTACCTGCTGCTTGGTAGGAATATTCCATAACTTGGGCATCCTTGCCATAGATATTATTTATAACTCTAACAGATAAATCTGCATACTCATCTGCCAAGTCTTCTGCTCTTTGTTTGTTGGTATCTACAACAACGATGTCTATAATTGGGCTCTTTTCAATTGGATCTATGCTAAGCTTTGTATCCAATATTCCAAGTGACATATCTATACCCAAATTATCTATCACAGCTTTTTTAATCTTGTTAGAATTGATTGTTGCAGCATATACACTTGACTCATCAGTATCTTTTTCAACTTCTTCTAGGCTTGTTGTAATTATCTTAGACTTTGCCTTATACTCATTAAAATTCGAATAACTTAGGGCAAAGTAAAATAAAACAGCCGCCACTATTCCACAAATAAGACCCAGCGGAATAGCACTAAACAGCGATCTTTTTTCCTTCATATTTACCTCCAAAATTTTAGTGCTTTTATAAAATTTCTCATTATATAATCTGTAAATATACTTACTTATTTAAAATAAGCACTCTCCTTAGCCTATTATATAACATTTTTCATCTTATAAGCAAGGAAACATTTGATTTTTAATAATTCTTTAGTCATTCTATCTTGCCAAAAGCAAAAGATAAGTATATATTAATTCAATATAAAAGAAAGGAACCATTACATATGCAAATAGAATTAGACATCTTAGAGTCCCTAGGACTTGCGATAATAGCTTACCTAATCGGAGTTTTTATCAAAGGCAAATTCGACTTTTTTAGGAAGTTTTTTATCCCATCGCCAGTTATAGGTGGACTTTTTATAAGTATTCTCGTTTTTATTGCAAAAAGAAGTTTTTCATACGATTTTAGCTTTGATAATATTCTCCAAGACTTCTTCATGAATATTTTCTTTGCAGCAATAGGATTAAGTTGCTCCTTTAAATCTCTCAAAAAAGCTGGATTTCTTGGACTTAAACTAGCTATTGCAATCATTATTCTACTTCCCCTACAAAATGTAGTTGCAGTTGGCCTATCAATCCTTTTAGGTATCAATCCTCTCCACGGAGTAGCCATGGGATCAACCTCAATGACAGGCGGAATTGGATCTGCCATATCTTTTGGAAAAATAATGGAAGGAATGGGAGCAAGTAATAATACTTCAATAGGAGTAGCAGCTGCGACCTTTGGACTTTTGGTAGGATCTCTCGTAGGAGGACCTATTGCAAAGAGACTAATAAATAAATACAATTTAAAAAGCGTTGGATCTCTCGATATCAAAAAAGAAGATATAAATATAAAAAATATCGATCAAAATTCTTTGATGAGAGCAATTGTTATTATCGGTCTATCCGCATTTTTAGGAACATTTATAAACAAAATTCTAAAACTCACTCCCCTAAGCTTTCCTTATTATGTTGGCTGCCAATTTGGGGGTCTTATAGTTAGAAATATCTACGATTCTTTGAAAAAAGATATAGATATGAAGAATATAAATATAGTAGGAAATATCTCCCTAAATTTATTTTTATCCCTTGCTTTAATTAACCTAAATATAGCTGCGATTGCATCTCTAGCAGGTCAAATGTTTGTAATCCTCGTAGCTCAGGCGATATTTATTGCAATCTATACAAGTCTTGTGACCTTTAGATTGTGTGGCAAAGATTATGACAGTGCTGTAATGGCAGCAGGTCATTGCGGAGTAGGGCTTGGTCAAACTCCAAATGCCATGGCAAATATGGAAGCGATTATAGAAGAAAAAGGCCCTGCAGATATGGCAATGTTCGTCTTTCCCATAGTCCTTGCTATAGCAGTAAACCTCACAAATCCGATAGTTATAACATTTTTTATAAATATCTTTGGATAACTCTATCTAGTTAGGTATTTTTATAAATAAAAAAACAAAAGAAAACCAACCCTATATGTCATAGCTTGATGACAGGGTTGTTTTTTTATAAGTTAAAAAAATTATTATCTTTTCTAGGGGGGATCTAATAAAATATATTTAGGTCTAACTAAGCTTTTCGGTTATCTTCTAAATTACTAATATATGCTTTAACTTTTGATTCTGGCATATCATAGGTAAAGTTCCACTTATCTTTTGGACTTGTAAAAGGAATAAATATAGAAATAATAGCTATTGCTCCTAGGATAAATTGGTACCAAAAATATGGCATCAACTGGAATGGGGCAACCGCTCCATTACTAAAGCCTGCTGCAATAAGTACTTGAGCTGCATATGGCGCCAAACCTTGAAATACGCAAGAAAAACTATCTAACAATGATGCACTTCTTCTAGGATCTATCTTATATTCCTTGCACATTTTCTTGGCAATTGGTCCAGATATAATTATTGCAACTGTGTTGTTAGCAACAGCAATATCTACCATGGATACAAGAGCCGCTATTCCAAGTTCGCCGGATTTTTCTCCCTTTGCAAATTTATTAATTTTTGAAATTATCCAGTTTATCCCACCTTCTTTGGTGACCATATTTGATAAGCCACCTATTAAAAGTGATAATAAGAATATTTCAAACATTCCAGTAAAGCCTTCCCATATTGTTTGGGATAGGACTAATAGATCAAATCCGTTTTTTATTAGTAATAAAAGAGAAGAAAGGGCAATCCCACCTGTTAAAACTAAGAATACATTTCCACCCATTAAGGCAAATACTAGAACAAATAGATACGGAATTACATCTAAGATTGCATAACTTTTCTGAGACTGGCTAGCCTGTATTTCTGGTGATCCAAAGATAATAAGTAGAATAAATGTTATTATTCCAGCTGGTAGGGCTAGTTTGATATTCATCCTAAACTTATCTTTCATATCGCAGTTTTGGGTCCTAGTTGCTGCTATTGTAGTATCAGAAATAATGGATAGATTGTCTCCAAACATTGCTCCGCCGACCAAGGCTCCAAGTACCATTGCTAGGTTTATTCCGCTTGATTCAGTTAATCCTACCGCTATTGGTCCTAAGGCTGTGATAGTTCCTACAGATGACCCTGTGGCTATTGATATAAAACTTGCTATCAAAAATATTCCTGCAGTTAAAAACCTAGACGGAATAAAGGCTAAACCCAAGCCTACCACAGAATCTACTCCTCCAGAAGCTTGCGCGAGGGTGGAAAAAGCTCCTGCTAATAAGTAAATCAAGCACATTATAATAATGTTAGAATCCCCACATCCTTCTATCAAGTTATCAAATTTTTCGTCTATACTTCCCTCAAATAATAAAAACGCACTTATTATCCCAATAAAAGCTGCAATCGGTGCCGGCAATTGATAAAATGCCATTTCTACTCCCCTTAAGTGAAGTACTATCCCCGATACTAAGTAGACACTAACAAAAACTAAAAAGGGTATTAGTGCCTTTCCTGAAATTTTCTCAACTTTTTTCATCTTCACCTCTTTTTATGATTACTTTTCGCCATTATAAAATTTTTTAATAATTAGCAATATCCTAAATTTTCTTAAAAAAAGCTAAGCCTAAGCTTAGCTTTTGTCTACTTTATTTTACCTCTTCATGCCTAAAGCAAGTTTCTAGGTGGCAATTTACTAGACCGACTGCTTCCATAAAGGAGTGGATAATAGTAGGTCCTACAAAGGAGAAACCCCTTTTCTTCATATCTTTAGCAAGTTTCTTAGAAAGGTCACTTTCACAAATCACTTGTCCATCTCTTCTTTTATAGTCAATCGGTTCTTTTACATAAGTTTCTAAATATTTATCAAAAGAGGAAAAGTCTTCTCTTGTTTTTATAAAGGCTCTAGCATTTTTAACTAAAGCTTTTATTTTCAGTTTATTTCTTATTATATTCTCATTAGATAAAAGTTCTTCAATCTTTTCTTCGTCATATTGGGCAATTTTCTCATAAGAAAATCCATCAAAAGCCTCTCTCATAGCTTCTCTTTTCTTTAAAATTGTTTCAAAGCTAAGACCAGCCTGCATGAATTCTAAAACTAACATTTCAAAAAGATAGGAATCATCATGATTTCTAAGACCGTATTCCTCATCGTGGTAGGCTTTTAGGATTTCTGATTTTACCCATTCACATCTTTTTTTCATTAGATAAGGGCAAAGTATATAAATACTACAATAGCAAGGATTATTCTATAGATACCAAAAGGAATGAAGTCGTTGTTCCTGATATATTCCATGAATTTCTTGATAACTATATAAGCTACTAGGAAACTTAGAACCATACCAAGAAGGATTAGTCCCCATTGATATCCACTAAATCCTGAGAAGTTCTTTACTACTTTTAGGAGGGTTGCTCCAAGCATAGTTGGAATTGCTAGGAAGAATGAAAACTCTGCCGCAGCTGAACGTGACAATCCTAAGATCATTGCTCCCATAATTGTAGCCGCTGACCTACTTGTTCCCGGAATCATTGCCAAAGTTTGGAAAAATCCAATAGCAAGTACAGTTTTGTAAGGAACCATGGCAATATTATCATGCCTAAATCCTTTGTTGTTTCTATTTCTTTTCTCGACAAATATTATAATTAGGCCCCATATTAGGAGCATAGCTGCTACAACCATTGGATTAAAGAGATATTCATCTATTAGATCATCAAATAATAGACCCAATGCCATAGCTGGCAGGATTCCTACTATTACTCTTTTCCAAAGCTCCATTGTTTTTTTGTCTGGATGAGTTAACCTGTAATATGCTCTCGATTGCTTGTTTAAATTATCATAATTTTTAGGAAAGTATCTTTCAGTTTTTTCTAAATCCCAAGGGTTGAGTCTTTTAAAATAGATAACTACAACTGAAAGAATTGCCCCTAGTTGGATTATTACATTAAAGGCATTGGAAAAGCCTTCTGGTTCTAGTTTTACAAATTGATTTACTAAAATCAAGTGGCCAGTAGATGATACTGGCAAGAATTCTGTTACCCCTTCAACTATAGAAAGGATAAGAACTTTTAAAAAATCTACTATCATTCAAATTCCTCCATGAAAGAATGTTTTTCTCCTCCAATTTGATAACCTAAAACCATATCGCAATTTACATTCTCTGCTGATCTTAGGATTGACTTTTCTACATCTGGATTGTCTTTTTTCAAATCACTTATTAACTCTTTTACTTTTTTTCTGGTGTAGGATTCGTTAGATTTTGTAACTGTACATGCACAGTTTAGGGCAACAAGATCTACATAGTCTCTCCACCTTTTTATGTCATCTTCGTGAGCATAGTATAAAGGTCTAATAAGCTGCATATCATCAAAGTTTTGAGCAACTAGCTTAGGTTTCATTGTTTTAAAATTGCCAGCATATAAGACATTCATCATTGTTGTTTCAATTACATCATTCATATGATGGCCTAGTGCAACCTTGTTACAACCAAGCTCTTTTGCCTTGGCATAAAGAAATCCCCTTCTCATCCTTGCACACATATAACATGGATAATCTCCCTTGGTGATTGTCTCAGCTACTTCAAATACTTGTGAATCATAAATATTCGCAGGAATTTTGAGGTAGGCTAAATTTTTTTCAAGCTGATCTCTATTTTCCTTATCATAGCCAGGATCCATACAGATATATTCTACATCAAATTTGACCTTGGAATGTTTATGTAGCTCTTCTATCAGTTTTGCCAAAAGTAGGGAATCTTTCCCACCGGATATGGCAACGGCTACCTTATCTCCTTCATTTATTAGAGAAAATTCTTTGACTGCCTTTATAAAAGGAGACCAAATTTCTTTTCTATATTTTTTTATTATCGATCTTTCTATTTCTACAATATCCATTATAACTCCACTATTTTAGAAGGCTCGTATCTCTCGCAAACCTCCAGTTTTATATCTTTGTTTGTATCAAGACCCATCTTAGTCAAATAATTGTCTACGGTTAGTCTTGAAAGTTCGGGTGTATTATTTGTATCTGACAAATGAGATAAAAATACGTATTCTTCCTTGCCCACTAAGGCATCTGCCAATGCCTCAGCTGATTGATCATTGGATAAATGTCCCATATTTCCCATAACCCTTAGTTTGAGATTGTAAGGATAAGGACCAATCTTTAGTGCTTCAAGATCGTGGTTGGCCTCCATATAGTAAATATCAGAGCCCTTTATCTCGTAGGCCATTTTCTCATCTACAAGACCTGTATCAGATAAGATGGTTACTTTTTTATTTCCTAGATAGAACACATAGCCGCAAGGTTCATTGGCATCGTGATGGATAGCTATTGGCAAGATATCCATGGATTTAAAGTTGAGAAACTCATTCGTCTTAAATATTTTGATATTTTCTTCTTTTAATCTTTTCGCTTTTTGGGAAAATCCCCTCCATGTTCCAGCATTGGCATATATCGGAATATTAAATCTCTTTGATAAAACTCCTGCTCCTTGAACATGGTCGTTATGCTCGTGAGTTAAAAATATAGCATCTAAATCAGATGCCTTCTCCCCAACTTTTGACATTAGACCTTCTATTTTCTTTCCTGAAAATCCAGCATCTATGAGAATTTTAACCCCCTTATGTTCTATAAAGGAACAGTTGCCAGAAGATCCTGATGATAGGGTTACAAACTTACTCATATAGAGAAAAATACTCCCTAAGAAATTTAGCTATAGATGGCTCGTTATTGTCACCAATAACATAATCTGCCGCATCTTTAGCCTCTTTTTTCCCAGAACCCATGGCAACACCCACACCAGCAAGCTCTAGGCTTTTTACATCATTCATTCCATCGCCAAAATACATGACCTCTTCGCTATCCATATCAAGGATATCTAAAAGTTTTTTTAGACTTTCAGATTTACCAGCATTTTTATTTAATATCTCCAAGATATGAACTTCATTTCTCATTAGCTTGTAATCTTTTTCAAGCTCTCTTTTATGTTTTTTATATATTCTATCTAAAACTTCTGGTTCTGCCGCGAGTGCTATCCTTGAAATTCCATCTTCTATATCGCTAAATTTTTCAAACTTTAACCAAGCAAGACCTACTTGCTCTTGATCTACCAAAAAACCTCTATTAGGTTTCTCTTCATTAAGATAAAGATAGTTTTTGGTATGGATTGAAACTTGAACATCTTCTCCATCTAATAGAGAAGTTATCCTGTTATAATCTTTCTCTGTTATTGGATTTGAAACTATAGCCTTGCCATCGGCGTTTCTTCTAATGAAAGCTCCAGTCCCGCAGATACTATAATCATCAAAATCCATTAGACCTAAAGCTTGTCTCATCTTCCACATGGCATTAAAGGTTCTACCTGAATTTAGAACTACCTTTATGCCTTTATCTCTTAATTTTTTTATAACTTCTATATTTTCACTAATTATTTTTTTATCATCATTTATTAAAGTCCCATCGACATCAAATATAATTAACTTAATATTCTTCTTCATAATGCTCCTTTAGTTTAAAAAAAGTGTAAGTTTCCCTACACTTATAGACTATATTATAATACTAGAAAAGGTGCGATATTCAATCTCCTGTAGGAGGATTAGACAAAGAAAAAAGAGACCTACAATGTGTAAGTCCCTTTATATATTCCAATACTTTTAAATAAATTTATCTAAGAATGCTTTGTAAGCCTTGTAGGTCATATAAGCATCTGCTTTAGATAGTAATTCAACAGGTGCGTGCATTGAAAGCATAGCAACTCCCATATCTACAACTTCTGCTCCATATTCAGCTAAGATGTAGGCAATAGTTCCACCACCACCTTGGTCAACTTTACCTAGCTCAGCAGTTTGCCAAATAACTTCATTTTCAGCAAACAAATCTCTAATTTTAGCTAAGAATTCTGGGTTTGCATCGTTAGATCCAGCCTTACCTCTAGCTCCAGTATACTTGCTCATTGCTACACCATATCCAACATAACCAGAGTTTAGTTTTTCATAAGCGTAGTCGTGATCTGGATCGAAAGCAGCTGTAACATCTGCTGATAGAACGTGAGATCTAGCCATGGCATGTCTTACCATAATATCTGAGTAGTTTTCTCTCTTTGAAAGAATTTCTGCAACCATATTTTCAAAGAACTTGGCAGTCATAGAAGTATTTCCTACAGAACCAATTTCTTCTTTATCTACAAATAAACCGACTGCAGTTATCTTTGGATTGTCTACTTCAAGGATTGCCTTTAGGTTTGCGTATGAACAAACTCTATCATCTTGACCGTGTGATGCAATCATAGCTCTATCAAAACCAACGTCTCTTGCTTTAGCAGCAGGAACTATTTGAAACTCTGCAACTCTGAAGTCATCTTCGTCTAGGTTGTAGTTATCTTTTAGGTATTTAAGAACTGATTTTTTGATTGGATCCTCATCATCCTTAAATTCATATGATGAATGTCCCATAACTATGTTAAGTGTTTCTGCTGTAACGCCTTCTGACATTTTCTTCTCATTTTGAGTTGCACCCAAGTGTGGAAGGATGTCGTTAATGTAAAATACTGGATCATCTTCCTTTTCACCAATAGAAACACTCACTTCTTTTCCATCTTTATCTATGAAAAATCCGTGAAGGGCAAGTTGAATAGTTGGCCATTGGAACTTCTTGATTCCGCCGTAGTAATGAGTTTTGGCATAAGCCATCTCTGCTTGTTCATAGATTGGATTTGCCTTCAAGTCTAATCTTGGTGCGTCCAAGTGGCTACCTACGATGTTCATTCCTTCTTCTAGGTCATCTCCTAGGACCATAAGAACAACTGATTTATTTTTGTTGTTAAAGTAAATTTTATCATTTTTCTTTACACCCTTATCCAAAGCTTCTTCCAAAGATAGAAAACCGTTTTCTTTGGCAGCTCGGATAATTTCAGTTGTCGCTTCTCTTTCGGTCTTAGCATTATTCAAAAATTGTTTATATTCTTCTGAATAATTATTAATTTTATCAAATTCTTCTGAATTGATATTTTGCCATACTGATCTTTTTTCATTCATTTTTAATCACCTCAATTATATATTAACACAAAATAATAAATAAATCTAGTTAAAATCGTTTTTCGATTATAGAATAAGACTATTGATTTATTAACAGTTTTTCTTGATAATACGGTATCGTAGTACATGATTGTTATTTTATTTTCAAAATATTTTTCTTATTTTTTCTGTTGACAAATCTTGAATTACTTGATACATTATATATGCATAGACTGTAAACATAATATTCATTATACGGTCATTATACATAATTATCTAGGAGGGATTTATGTCTGAAAAGAAAAAGAAAATGAGTATGAAAGCGTTAATTCTCATGATATTTACATCCGTTTTCGGATTTACAAATATCACAAGGTCATACTACCTAATGGGTTATGCTTCTATTCCATGGTTTTTATTATCTGCGGTAACGTTTTTCTTACCATTTGCTTTTATGATTGCTGAGTTCGGTTCAGCATTTAGAAGTGCAGAGGGCGGTATTTATAGCTGGATGGAAAGATCATCTGGCGTGAAGTACGCATTTGTTGTTACTTTCATGTGGTTTGCATCATATGTTATCTGGCAAGTAAATGTTGGTACTGGTATTTGGGTAGTTTTGTCAAATGCGATATTCGGTGCTGATAAAACTCAAACTTGGTCAATATTAGGTCTTGATTCTGTAAAAACCTTGGGTATTTTAGGTATCCTTTGGATTATATTTGTTACTTATGTTTCTACAAAGGGTGTTGATAAGATTCAAAAGATTACATCAGTTGGTGGTACAGCAGTTGCATCTATCAATGTATTCTTGTTTGTCGGAGGAATTTTAATTCTTATCCTAAACAAGGGTCAAATCCTAGAACCCCTTAACGCAACAGCTTTAGTTAAGTCACCTAACCCATCATATCTTGGTGGACTTCAAGTTCTATCATTTGTAGTTTATGCTATATTTGCTTATGGTGGAATTGAGGTAATCGGCGGACTTGTAGATGAAACTGAAAATGCAGAGAAAAACTTCCCTAGAGGAATTAAAATAGCAGCTATAGTTATAGCTATTGGTTACTCTTTAGGAATTTTGATCTTTGGTACATTTACAAATTGGACCTTTGCTTATACAGAGTTTCCTACAGAAACTATAACTCTTGGTAATGTTTCATACGTTGGTATGAACCAAATGGGTTATCAACTAGGTCTTGCCTTTGGTATGGCAGATGCAGCAGCTAAAACTGTAGGTGGAATTGTAGCTAGATTTATGGGAATATCAATGTTTTTAGCATTGACAGGAGCATTCTTCACTCTAACCTATTCTCCACTTAAACAACTTATAGGTGGAACTCCTGAAAAACTATGGCCAAAGAGCTTAGTCGAACAAAAAAACGGCATGTATGTAAATGCTATGAAAGTTCAAGCTATAATAGTTATTGCAATCATGGCAATAGTTTCATTCGGTGGTGATAGTGCTCAACAATTCTTTGAAATTTTAGTAGCAATGACTAACGTTTCAATGACCCTACCATACTTTTTCATATCTTATTCTTTCCTAAGCTTTAAGAAAGATGAAACTATAGAAAAACCATTCGTTAAATTTAAAACTCTAGGCTCTGCCAAACTTGGAGTATTCGTAGTATGTACCCTAGTAGGTTTTGCAAATATCTTTACAGTAATAGAACCTGCTATATCTAGAGGCGACTACCTAACATCAATCATGTCAGTAGCAGGACCACTTATATTTACAGGACTTGCTCTTCTCATGTATAACAGAGCTAAAAACAAATAATATTAGTAATAGAAAAACAAGGTAACATTCAATACTTACCTTGTTTTTCCTTGCTAAACTTTATTATTTAATTAGAGCAAAGCAAAAGTCATCTAGCAATAGATACCTATCTTCAATCTTAATATCTTCGCTTGCAAATATTATTCCTCCATTACAGATTTCTTCTTTTATATTTTCTTTAGAGAAGTTAAAGTAAAGGCTAATTTTCTCATCTCCTAGCTTTCTTTCGTAGGCTATTATATTCTTATTTTCGCTAGTAATAGGCTCAAATTCACCATAGGTTAGGATATCTGAATATTTGGAGTTTTGCCTAAAGTCTATCATTTTTTTATAAAAGTTTAGGACTGAGTTTTTATCCTTTTCTTGGTCTGCGGCATTTACTTTTGGATTTTCGTAAGCCATGCCAAGCCAAGGTTTTACATTAGAAAATCCACCGTATCTTTCATTTGTCCAAGCAAATGGCACCCTTCCATTATCTCTTGACCTTAGATTTGTAAAGTCTAGGGCTTCTTTTTCGCTAAATCCTTCTTCTATAGCTCTTTTGTAGGAATCTATTGATTGAATATCGTGAAAATCATCTGCTGATTCTCTAACAAAGTTTTTCATTCCTAGCTCTTGACCTTGGTAGATATAAGGAGTTCCTCTTAGGAAAAAGTAAATTGCAGCAAGCATTTTGATTGCCTTAATATTTTCGTCATTTTCCCTAAGGATCTTAGTTGTTGCCCTTGGTTGGTCGTGGTTTTCTATAAAGTTTGCTGACCAACCGTATTTTTGGATAGATTCTTGGCTATCAAATACCACTTTTCTAAAATCTTCTACTTCCCAGTCGACTCTCTTGTGCCAAGTTTCATCAATTACATCAAAGTTTGCGGGAATAAAGTCAAATACCATCGAGAACACGCCATTTTCTCCTATATATTTTTCATACTTATCATAGGAAAGTCCCGCAGTTTCTCCAACTGTCATAGAATCATGGATACTAAAGGTTTTATCTGAAAGTTTTTTAATTAATTCTTCTACTCCATCTTGGTTACGGCCAAATTTAATCACAGAAACTCTACCGTCTGCCCCATCAGCTTCGCCACTTTTATAGGATGGATCTTTTTTAATATGGTTAATTGCATCCATCCTAAAGGCTGTAATTCCTTTATCTATCCAAAAATTTACTATCTTATATATTTCTTGTCTTAGCTTTGGATTTTCCCAATTTAAATCTGGTTGTTCCTTAGCAAAGGAATGGAAATAATAGCAATCTTCACCATCTATTTTAGTCCAGGTTGATCCTCCAAAGATAGACCTCCAATTGTTAGGCTCACTTTCTCCCTCTCTAAAAATATAATAATCTCTATATGGACTATTTTTATCAGAAAGAGCTTTCTTAAACCAGTCATGTTCATTTGATGTGTGATTTAAAACAAGGTCCATCATGATTTTGATATTTCTTTTCTTAGCCTCAGCTACCAAATAGTCAAAGTCTGCCATTGTTCCAAACTCTTCGTTTACATCGTAATAATCTGATATATCATAACCATTATCCGCCATAGGCGATTTGTAGATTGGGCAAAGCCAAATCATAGTAATTCCTAATTCTTTAAGATAATCTAGCTTTTCAATAATTCCTCTAATATCTCCTATCCCATCATTATCAGAATCTTTAAACGACCTTGGATAAATTTGATAAACAATCTCCTCTTGCCACCACTTCTTTTCCATAAACTCTCCTTATCTATTCTTTCTTTGCTCCATTATACTATTTTTTATGAAAGTAGATGAAAAAAATCCGAAATTCCCAAGGAATTCCGGATTATCATAAGTTTTTAGAATATGCTCATAAAGAAATCGCCTAGTAAAGATGAAATGAGGAAGGTTCCTATGATAACAAAGATAGAAACTATTATTCCTCTCGCTCCAACCTTCTTGAAGGCTCCCCAATCTTTTCCGATTATAATTCCAGCATAAGCTAGAATTGGGGTTATTATTGCGTTTATACTTATATTGTCAACACTTTTAACTACAAAATCTGATACAGGTGAAATTGGACTTGCTATAAATATAGCTATTATAGAAATCCACAACACTGCTGATATCTTCTTTGCTGGAACAACATAAGATAAGAAATATCCTACTAGGGTTATTAAAGTAAGTATTAACATTCCAGCAAGGGAGCCGCCCAAGCTTTCTTCACCCAAAATATTACATATGGTACAAGATATTATTGTAAACAACAGCGATACTACAAGAGCTGGCATATCTGATTTAAATTTTTGCATTTATTTATCCTTTCTAAAAATTGATAGTTTTTTGTATAAGAACTCTGTTAGAGGTAGTCCTAAGAAAGCTCCCAGTGGTAGAGCTATTACACTAGATATTAAGTTTGAAAGACCAGCAAAGGCTGTCATTTGTGCTTCAAGCTCTGGATAATTTGCAATTAGTGCAGATAGTCCAGCAGTCATCATTGACGCAGATCCTGCTCCTGTTCCCATAGCAGCTCCAAGAGGTGATACTATATTTAAACTAATAGCAACAGATGAGATTATACTTAAGATAATAGGACCTAATATTGTTCCTATAATATAAACTGCCATTACTCCTCTAAACTCTGGAGATTCAGCTCCATAATTATCTTGGATAAGACCTACGTTTGATTCCCTACTTAGGGCGTGACACATACCGATAGATTCTCTTTTTAGTCCAAGAAGAAGAGCTATAGGTAAAGCAATTATTATAGTTCCAAGGTTACCAAAGTTTTGTAAGACTAGGGCAAGTCCTGCTTTTTTGATAGCATCAATTTGCCCACCACTTGTAACTCCTAGTTTTGCAATCAAGATTGCAAGCATTATCCCCATCATAGCGTTAGCCTGTGGAGCGTCTTTTTCTGTAAGAATATTTTTCTTTGTCATATATATGGCAAAAGATATAAGCATAGCCCATATTAATGGTGAAAATACAATAGTAATTCCCTTGATATCAACAGACTTAGCCCCTATCAAAATCGCAATCACCGCAACTACGAGGACAACTAAGTGCATTTTTATTTCGTGTTTTTTGTTAGTCTTATCCATCTAGTCCTCCTTTAGAAAACTCGAAAGCTGTCGCAACAAATATTGCTACTCCCTTGTAAAATAGTGACTCATCTAGGTCAAATTTAGAATTATGATTTACATATACCTTGCCGTCTTCTCTTTGGAAAAGATTTGACAAGAACATAAATGACCCTGGCACTTCTTGTAGGAAAAATGCCATATCTTCTGCTCCCATAACTGGTTTATCCATTTCGTAAATATCATCTTCAAACATTTCACCAACTAGGCTTTTTACAAAAGAATTAAACTTTGGATCGTTATTTAATACTGGATAGAATCTTTCATAATTAACCTCAGCACTCGCACCATAGGTATTTGCTATTCCAGATGAAATTTCTTCTACTCTTTTTTCAATAGTATCTCTTGCATCTTCGCTCAAGGCTCTAGCTGTACCCATCATGTCCACAGTGTCTGGAATTATATTTTGAGTAAATCCACCGTCAATCTTACAAACAGAAACAACGCCACTATCTACAGGATTTATTTCTCTAGAAATTATCTTTTGTAAGCCTAACAAGACTTCTGCCGATACAATTATAGGATCAACTGTAGCTTCTGGACTTGCGCCGTGTCCACCATGTCCTTTTATCCTTATAGAAAACTTGTCCATAGAAGCCATCATTTCATTATCTTTGAAGGCAATTTTGCCATGAGGCACATCTGCCAATAGTCCTCCGTGCATGCCTATAATATAGTCAACCTTAGGATTTTCTAAAACTCCCTCATCAATCATAGGTTTTGCCCCGCCAGGGATTTCTTCCCCAGGTTGGAAGATAAATTTAACACTTCCGTTTAATTTGTCTTTGTTCTCGTTAATGATTTTTAGAGCTGTCAAAGCTACTGCCATGTGGCTGTCGTGACCGCAAGCGTGCATTTGTCCTTCTATTTCAGATGCAAAGTCTAGACCAGTTTCTTCTGTAATTGGCAAAGCATCCATATCTGCTCTTATGGCAAGGCATTTGCCAGGATTTTTCCCTTCGATTAAGGCTGATATTCCATTTCCATTTACATATTCTTTGTAATCGATTCCAAATTCGCTAAGCTTATCTTTTATGTATTTTGATGTTCTAGGAAGATCAAGTTCAAGTTCAGGTATCCTATGAAGGTCTCTTCTCATTTTAATACATACATCTTCATTGGCTTTTGCTAGTTGTTTGTAGTCCATAATTTTCCTTTCTATTATTAAAGTTTTCATATGTATATAAATATTACATTTATATGTCTTTATTATGACTTAAATTGATTATATAATAAGAAAACGTATTCGTCAACTAAAATTTAATTATGTGATATAATATTTAGTATGAAAATCTTACTGATAGGGACTATTGAGTCCATTAATAAAATAGAATCAATTATTAAAAACTACAAACTAGAATTTATGAGAGTTATAATAGACGATACAGACTCTCTCGCTGATGTCCTTGGTCCACTGCCAAATGACATTGATGGTATCTTTGCAAGTGGCGTTGGTGTATTCAACAAACTAATCCATTCTTATGATATAGATGTTCCAATATCCTATGCCAGAAGAGGAGCGACGAGCTTTAGCAAATGTCTAATAAAAAACTATGAAAATATTAAGACTTACAAAAATCCATCTTTTGACTGTTTAGATAAAAAACTATTAGATTCTTTAATTTACGATTATGATATAAATATAGACGATTATAAGATAATTAAATATAATTCCACCTATGGGGAGAATGCTTATCTACTAAACCACATCGACCTATATAAAAAAGGCAAAATTGACTGTGTCTTTACCGCTTACGGTTACAGCTACAATGTCTTAAAAGATATGGGAATCCCAGTATTCAGGCTCGAGGCGACCAAAGCTGATATAGAAGAAGACTTCGAGAAATTAATTACTAGGATCAATATCAAATATACTGAAGATAAATCTTTTCTAATTCACAATTTCCATATGGATTTCAAAGATCCATATCTAAGGAGTTTGATAGATGATTATGCTTCTATCTTTGAAGGACTAGTATTGGACCAAGATGGTGAAGTCTTAGTCATATCTAATAGAGGAATTAGTATTAGTGAGTTAGAAGAAAGTATCGAAATTTTTAACAAGAAAAACATCAAGCTAAAACTTACGCTCGCAAGCGGCAATACAATAAGAGAAGGAATAGATAACTCCATGTATGCGAGAAATTTTTTGGATTCTAGAAAGTCTGTCGTTATGTATGACGGAAAAAACATCAAATTTTTAGCTACAAACAAAACATTTTCTTCTTATGATATAGATAATGACCATTTGTTTGAAATATCTAGGTCTTGCGGTGTTTCCCTAGAATATATTCAAAAAATCACCCTCTATACTAAAAATAAAAAGACAGACACTATAACAAGTAGCCAATTATCTTCTATTCTTAAAATAACTAGAAGAACTGCCAATAGGATTATGAATAAACTCATCGAAAATAAATATGCCACAGAACTTTATATAAAAGACGGCAACAAGGGAAGACCTACCAAGGCCATAGAAATTTTATTTTAATTATAAAAGCTCCAAAATCCACATAATGATTTTGAAGCTTTTTTTTATTATTTTATTTAACTATTACTGCGATACCATCTGGAATCACTGTTACTGTACTATCTTCTCCCATTAATTCATTTGCTTTTTCCATTGCCTCATCTAGTGTTTTTACTGGAATTAGGTGGAAATCTTCTAGGATTTTTGGATCATAGTCTGATACATATATTACAGCTTTTGCTTTTAATAAGATTCTACATAGGATTTGTGATTCCCATTGGTCAGGTATCGTGTCAATCTTGTCTGTATCTAGGAATTTTTGGTAGAGCTTTTCTACATCTGGCTCTTCTAGGAAGGCATTGTGGAAGGCATCTCCACCAGTTCCATCGCCTGATTTAGATGAAACAACTATAACTCCTCCATCTTTTAGGCTTGCTTCTGCAGCTGTCATTGATTTAACTGTTTGATAGATATTTTGATCGAGTGGATATCCACCGTTTGATGTAAGAACTATATCTGCAAGTTTCTTGTCAACTCCAGCCTTATCTTTTAGCCAATCTGTTCCTGCCTCATGAGCTCTTTCAAGATCTCCTGCTACTGCATGGATTACTTTCTTTTCAGAATTTATTACAACATTTACTACATATACAAGTCCTAATGCTCTTGCTGCTGCAATCATATCTCTATGGATTGGATTGTTTTCCAAGTTTCCAGTTCTAGCATACTTGCTATCTATAAATTCTGAGTTGTGGTTATACATGATAGTTTTTCTTGAACAGCAACCTGGAAATACTGACTTTCTACCACCAGAAAAACCTGCAAAGAAGTGTGGTTCAATGAATCCTTCTGCTACTAAAAGGTCAGCTTCTGCAGCAATTTTGTTTACAACTATATCTCCACCTGAAGGAAGCTTTTCATCAAGAGTAACTAGCATTTCTTCATCATCGCAGTCGTGAATATAGATTTTTTCGTTGTTATATATTTCTTCCCCTAGTTTGAAAACAAGCTCTTCCTTGCTTGAGTTTCTATGGCATCCTGTAGCTACAAGAAGGGTTATGTCTGCATCTGGATTTGCCTCTCTGATTTCTTCTAGCATTAGAGGAAGTATGTATTTGCTTGGTACAGGTCTTGTGTGGTCACTTATTAGAATGACAACCTTATCCTTACCTACGGCAAGTTCTTTTAATTTCTTTGAACCAATTGGATTTTCCATTGCTTTTTTAACAATAGTTAGTTGGTCATCTTCTGGCTTGTACTCTTCTAGGTGAGATGTTAGAATTCCTTGGATCCTAGAATCTTCAATCTCAGTTTCTTGAAAAGTTTTGTCATAAGGTAATTTGATTTGCATAAAAACTCCTTTTTATTAGCCTTCCTTCATGAAAAGCTTTTCTTTTATTATATAAAAAAAGAGCTTGGACTTCAACCTTTTTTATCCAAGCTCTTATCTTAGCCAATCAAAATTTGTAATATCAAATATATAAAACCCGACAATAACATTATCTTAATTGGATCGACCGTTTTTCTAAGCATTATAACAAATGAAAATATGAATAAAGCTAGCATATAATAATTGGCATAAGCCAAACTTATATCATTTACATCAAATACTGCAGTCCTTAAAATATCAACTCCAGCTATAAGTATCATAGCGATAATAGCAGGTCTTAAAAAATACAAGACATTGGATATAGAATCCAAATCCTTATATTTTTTGTAAATAAAGGATAAAATTCCAACTATAATAGCAGATGGCGTCACACAGCCCAAGGTCGCTACTAGTCCTCCAACTACTCCTGCCATCCTTGTTCCAACAAAGGTTGCAGAATTGATGGCAATGGGTCCTGGAGTCATTTGACTAATAGTAATCAAATCATTAAACTCATTTAAACTAAGCCAAGCGTTGGCACCAACAACTTCTTGTTCAATAAGAGGAAGAGCTGCATAGCCTCCTCCAAAGGAAAATAGTCCTATCTTAAAAAAAGTAATGTACAAACTAAGAAGCATGGCTATCTCCTCTCTTGCTCCAAGAATAAATAAGTCCCACAATAATTAAGGTCAAAATTATATAGACAATATTTACCTTAAAGAAAAATCCTGCCACAAAACTAAGACCCATAATTAAAAGTAGATATTTAGAACTTCCCTTGTAAAGATCTCTTGTCATATCAACTACGACCTTAAATATCAGTGCTGCAACTCCTGCCTGCATTCCTTTTAAGAAAAATGCTATATACTTGTTAGCTATAAAGGCCTTATAAAAAATGGAAATAGTTGAAATAATCACAAGAGGAGGAATAATTGTTGCAAGAATTGCCACAAGCATGCCTAAAAATCCACAAGTTTCAAACCCGACTACAACAGCTGCATTTACAGCTACAGCTCCGGGAGCTGATTGGGCAAGGGCAGTCATATCTAGCATTTGATCCTTGTCAATCCACCCTAATTTGTCAACAAAAGTATCCTTCATCAGAGAAATAATCACATATCCTCCACCGAAAGTGAAAGCTGACAGATATAAAGTTGACTTAAAAAGCTGCCATAGTTTCTCTCTTTTTCCCATATCTCCCTCCTTTTTCTAACTAATATTGTATAACTAAAGAAAAAATAGGCAAACCAAGGTCTGCCTATATATTAATTTCTATTTAAAAAACTTATCATTAATTTGTTTTTTAATTTTTTCTACTGTAAATCCAAGTTCTTCTTGAACTTCATCTCCCTTGCCAGAGATTCCGAATCTATCTATACCGATATTTAGACCACAAGTTCCTGTCCATTCTGTCCAACCAAAGGTTGTTCCCATTTCTATGGATACTTTCTTAACCTTTTTATTTATAACTTGGTTTTTATATTCTTCATCTTGGGCTCTAAATAATTCCATTGATGGCATAGATACAACTTTGATAGCTTTACCATCTTCTTCAAGGGCCTTTGCAGTATCAAGAGCTAGGGAAACTTCAGATCCTGTTGCTATTAGAACAAGGTCTGGATTTTCGCTATCCTTAACAACATATGCTCCCTTAGAAATATCTGTTATGCCTTCAGTTTCTTTTAGGTTTGGAACATTTTGTCTAGTTAGAGCAATCACAACTGGTTTATCCTTGCTTTCTAGAGCAACCTTCCAAGCGAGTCTTGTCTCGTTTGCATCAGCTGGTCTTAGGACAACTGTGTTTGGTATAGCTCTAAGCATGGCAAGTTGTTCGATTGGTTCGTGAGTTGGACCATCTTCACCAACAGCTATAGAATCGTGAGTCATAACATAAGTTAGTGGAAGGCCTGATAGAGCTGATAGTCTAACCGCTGCCTTTAGGTAGTCAGAAAATACGAAGAAGGTTGATACATGATGGAAGCTACCGCCATGAGCCATAATACCATTTCCTATAGCAGCCATAGCAAACTCACGCACACCATACCAAATATTTCTACCACATGGACTTTCGTCTCTAAATGCCTTAGTATCTTTTATATTTGTCTTGTTAGATGAAAATAGGTCTGCAGATCCGCCCCAGAAGTTTCTAGTAATTTTTGCAAGGTCTTGAATTATTTCTCCACCAGAAGCTCTTGTTGCGATATCTTTCATAGATGAATCGTATTTTTTAACTTCCTCGATGAAATTTTCTGGCAATTCTCTATTGATACCTGCCATCAATTCCTTATAATCTTCTGGATATTTTTCTTGGTAAGATTTTAATGTTTCATCCCACTTATCATTCGCTTCTTTACCAGCTTTAGCTACGCCTTCTTTAAATGTTTCATACACTTCTTCTGGTATTTCGAAGTCTTCGTAGTCCCAACCGTAAACTTTCTTTGCAACTGTGAAATCATCTTTTCCAATTGGAGCTCCGTGAACCTTGTTAGTTCCTTGGTTAGCTGATCCATAACCTATAACAGTTTTTACTTCGATTAGAGTTGGTCCATTTTCGTTTTCTTTGGCACTTGTAATAGCTTCATAAATCTTGTCTAAATCATTGCCATCGTCTACTTTTATGTAGTTCCAGTTTTGTGCCTTAACTCTAGCTTCTACATTTTCTGAAAATGAAGTAGAAAGATCACCATCTAGACATATATCGTTTGAATCATATAAAACTATTAGTTTGTTAAGATTTAAATGTCCAGCAAGACTCATAGACTCGTAAGAAACACCTTCCATCAAGTCTCCATCACCACATAGGGCATAAGTATAGTGGTCTATAACTTTCATATCATCCTTGTTGTATAAAGCTGCCATGCGTTTTTCAGCTACAGCCATACCAACTGCTTGGGCGATTCCTTGACCGAGAGGACCTGTAGTTACCTCTACTCCTTCTGTGTGGCCATATTCTGGGTGACCTGGAGTAAGTGATCCGCTTTGTCTAAAGTTCTTTAGCTCTTCTATTGGTAAATTGTAACCTGATAGGTGGATTAGGGAATATAGCATTGAAGAACCATGACCTGCTGATAGGATAAATCTATCTCTATCGAAGTATGATGCATTTTTAGGATTTGCCTTTAGGATTTTGTTGTATAGAACATAAGCCATTGGTGCTGCACCCATTGGTAGACCTGGGTGTCCACTATTAGCTTTTTCAATTTGAGCGATAGATAGGGCTCTTATGGCATTGACTGCCAACTTGTCATTATTAGTAAACATTTAAACTCCTTCTTAATTATTCTCTATATTATATTTTACTATATTTTTCATTAATTTTTAGCCAAAAAGGGGAGCTAGCCCCAAATTAATCGCAAAACCTAAAAGTAATTTATATTTTTTATATAAAATGAAATTAAGGGAGGAGAGATTTTGCTTTTTTTAGAAACTAACTCCTAGTTTTTATCTATTTTGGAAGGCATCCCAGTCTTTTTTGAAGGATTCTATGCCTGCTGTTGTTAGTGGGTGAGTCCATAGTTTTTCAAAGATTGAGCCTGGGATTGTTGCTATGTGGCTTCCTGCAAGGGCTGCTTGTTCCAGGTGGTTTATGTGTCTTATGCTTGCTGCTATTATTTCTGAGTCATAGCCGTAGATGTCTATTATTCTTCTTAGGTTTTCTATTAGTTTTTTGCCTGATTCGCCCATATCGTCTATTCTTCCCATGAATGGTGAGATGTAGGTTGCTCCTGCTTTCATTGCCATTATTCCTTGGGATACTGAAAAGATTAGGGTACAGTTGGTTTTTATGCCTTCTTTACTTAGGGTGTTTATTGCTTTTAGTCCATCTTCTGTCATTGGGATTTTTACTACTATGTTTTCTTTCCAAGCGGCAAGTTTTTTTGCTTCTTCTACCATTTCGTGATAGGTGTAACTTGTTACTTCTGCTGATACGGGACCATCTACTATACTTGCTATTTCTTTTACTACTGTTTCAAAGTCTTTGCCTTCTTTTTTTATTATGGATGGGTTGGTTGTTACTCCATCACAAAGTCCTAGGTCATTTATTCTTTTTATTTCGTCTATGTTTGCTGTGTCTAAGAAAAATTTCATTTTTACTCCTTATCTGCTAGATTTTTCTTACCTTATATCTTGTTTCACACTTAAACTCTTCGTCTTTTCTTAGGATAATACTACCAAAGTATTTCTGGTTAATTGCATCTGGTAATTGTTGGGTTTCTATTGCGATTCCTTGGTTTTTAACTAAATCCATGGAAGAATTACTATCTATTTTATTTAAGCTATATAAAATCAAAGAATCTCTATCTGTAATCACATCTAAACTTAGCCTATCATTTCTTAAATTAAGGCTAATTTCATCTTCTTTATTTAAAATAAAAGCCGTGTCTAACCCACTATTTTTCTTAATCTCTGGATACTGCGAATCGAGTACTTCTCCTAGATTTTTATATTCTGAAAAATCTAATTCACTAGATCCTATGTCAATTTTTTCTCCAGTAGGAATCAAATCTTCGTCTGTTTCTAAAATAAAATCTGAATCCACTCTAAGATAGTGATTTGTTATAGGATTTTTGTTTGCATTTAGGTTAAAATAAACGTGATTTGTTGGATTAAATATTGTATCTGCATCACATCTCGCATAATAATTTATTATCCGATCGCCCTCATTTGTTACGGTATGAGTAACTTTAACTTTCATATTTCCAGGATAATAATTAGGTCCCGTTTTATCTTCTAAGCTAAATATTATTTTGATACTGTCTTCATTTTCTTCGATATCAAAATCCCAATTTCTTAAATCGAATCCCCTATCTCCACCGTGAAGGTGGTTCTCGCCGTCATTTTTATCTAGCTTGTAGCTCTTACCGTCAATATTAAAGCTTGCATTTGAAATTCTCCCGCCAACTCTTCCGACAGTTGCACCAAAGAAATATGATCTGTTAGCTAAAAGTTCATCTACGGAGTTATATCCTAAGATAATATTTCCAATATCTTCGATATAAAATTCATTTATCCTAGCACCCAAAGACCAAAATGAAACATACCTTGAAGAATCTAGGGAAATCTTAATTTCGTATATGTCCTCGTTTTTGTAATTTCCGATTATTTTTTTAGTATAATTCATAATCTCACCTATATATCAGAAAGTTTCTTAGAAATTTCCTTTGTATTTGGATAAACCATCCTATATACTTCATAGTATTTCTCATATATTTTTACATTTTCCGGGTTTGGTTTATATTCTTTTTTGTACTTTACAAAATCCTTGGCACAAGTTTTGAAATCATCATAATAACCAGCTCCAACTGCTGCAAGCATGGCTGCTCCTGTCGATGGACCATTTTCTATTTCTAAAGTTACTATATTTTTATTAAATATATCAGCTTGCATCTGAAGCCAAGTTTTATTCTTTGCTCCACCTCCTACAGACACCATTGTATCTACAGGGCTTGCTCCATCGCTATCGATTATTACTAGACTATCTTTTAGAGAATAAGTTATACCTTCAAGGACTGCTCTTACAAAATTATCCAGCTTATGAGAAATATCCATTCCTACAAAAGATCCTCTAATGGAGCTATCATTGTAAGGAGTTCTTTCTCCTTGGATATACGGAGTAAAGATTAGACCATCTGAGCCAGCGCTCACATTTTCTATGCCAGTTAGAAATTCATCATAAGATAAATCTTTGGCAAAAGTAGATTTTAGCCAATCAAGACTCTTGCCTGCAGCAAGGGTAACTCCCATAGAGTAAAAAGTATCTGGAATAGCAGCGTTAAATGTGTGAAGCTTGCCATCTTCTTTTCCTGTTATTTTTTCTTTGTTGGCAAATACTACACCAGATGTTCCAACGCTAACCATAGCTCTCGTATCATCAATAATCCCAGCGCCAACAGCACTAGCAGCATTATCGGCAGCACCGGCATATACTTTTACCCTACTTTTTATGCCAAGCTCATCTCTAACTTCATCTCTTATATCTCCAGTATATCCAATCGAATCAACTAACTCTGGCAGATAATCGTAATTTATGCCAAATTTGTCAGCAATTTCTCTGGACCATTCTTTTTTCTCTACATTTAATAGTAAAGTACCAGCAGCATCTGATAGGTCCATATGGTAATTTCCTGTTAGGTACAATCTTAGATAATCCTTTGGAAGTAGGATGTGTCTAGTTTTTTCCCAAATCTCTGGTTCATTTTCCATTACCCATAGGATTTTAGGTAGGGTAAATCCTTCTAGAGCAATATTTTTATTAATAGATAATATTTCTTCACCAAAGTCGTTCATTATTTTTTGACATTGATCGGTTGTACGAACATCATTCCACAAAATAGCATTTCTTAGAATTTCATCATTTTCATCTAATAATACCAAACTATGCATTTGTCCAGAGAAACTAATCGCATCGAGATTTTCAGAAAAACCATCTATTTTTTTAGATAAATCCTTGATTACGTCTTTGAAAGCCTTGATCCAATCCTTAGGATCTTGTTCACTAAACCCTTTTTTTGGTATATAAAGATCATATTCATATGCACTTGATTCAACCAGTCTGCCATCTGTTGTATAAACTGAACCCTTTAGAGAGCTTGTTCCAAGGTCTATTCCTAATAAGTACTTCATAGTATTCCTTTCTATAAGAAAAGCTGCTGCAAAAATTTAAACTTGCAGCAGCTTTATTAATTAAACTAAATAATCGTTTATTCTTGCTTTCAAATACTCTAAGTGAGAAGATTTATTTTCAATTTTATCATTCTTCAAAGCATATTCTGTCAAGGATTCTAGATCCATTTTTCCATCTACAATATCCTTGCCTAGGCCAGATTTATAGCTTTCATATTTCTTATCTAAGATTTCATCTATAAATCCATCTTCTTTCATTTTAGCTGCAGCCAATAGTCCTCTAGCGAATGTATCCATACCACTAATATGAGCTGTTAATAAATCTTCTTGATCGATTGAAGTTCTACGAACTTTTGCATCGAAGTTAATTCCGCCCTTGCCTAATCCATCGTTTTCTAAGATTTCATACATAGCAAGACTTGTATGGTATAAATCATATGGGAACTCATCTGTATCCCAACCTAGTTGTTCTTCGCTGTGGTTAGCATCTATAGAACCTAAGGCTCCTTCTGTTCTTGCAACTCTAAGTTCGTGTTCAAATGTATGACCTGCAAGAGTAGCGTGGTTTCCTTCTAGGTTTAGTTTAAATCTATCTTTAAGTCCATATTTGTTTATGAAAAATAGAGCTGTTGCTGCATCATAATCATATTGGTGTCTCATTGGTTCTCTTGGCTTAGGCTCAATTAAGAATTGTACCTTGTGACCAATTTTGTCTGAATAATCGCATGCCATATGGAAAAACTTAGCAAGATTTTCTTGTTCTAATTCATAATCTGTGTTGAAAAGCTCTTCATAACCTTCTCTACCACCCCAGAATACGTAGTTTTCTCCACCAAGTTTTTTAGAAATATCTAATCCTTTTTTAACTTGTGCAGCAGCGTAAGCATACACATCTGCATTATTTGTAGTAGCAGCACCATTTAGATATCTTGGATTTGTAAACATATTAGCAGTATTCCAAAGAAGTTTGATACCAGTTTCATCCATTTTTTCTTTGATTAAATCTGTAATTTCATCAAGATTTTGATAAAACTCTTCTAAAGAATCTCCTTCAGGAGCAATATCAACATCATGGAAGCAGAAATACTTAACATCTAAAAGTTGAAGTAGTTCAAAGAAAGCCTCTACCCTATTTTTTGCAGTTTCCATTGGATTTTCTCCATACCAATTTCTCTTTGCAGTTCCAACACCAAATGGATCAGCTCCTTCTTGGTCCATAGTATGCCAATAGGCAATTGCAAACTTTAGATGTTCCTTCATAGGTTTTCCAAGAACAATTTTGTCTTGGTCATAATAGTGATAAGCTAAAGGATTCTTAGAATCCGCCCCTTCGTATTTTACTTTTTCTATTCCTTCAAAATATTTCATAATATCTCCCTTTTTGTTTTATTCAGTAACTGTATCTGACATTTGTTTATCTTTTTCTTGACCATAAGCTTCAAGTTCATCAGCTTTTACGTAGTTTACATCAATTGGTACTGTTTTATCTATTTCTTCACCTTCAACTGATTTAACTAGATTTTCAATTACTTTAACACCTATTGTATAAGCATCTTGGTCAACTATGGCATTTATTCTTCCATCATTTATTCCTTGTAACCATGTAGGTGTCCAGTCAAAACCAAAGTGTAAGATTTCTCCTGCTTTATTTTGTGATGCAAGTGCTTCCATAACTCCAACGTCTGGGCCTTCTGATCCTAGTGAGAATACTAATTTTAAATCTGAATTAGCTACTATAGCAGATTCTAGTTGTCTCTTAGATTCAGCTGCTTGGTCTTTATCCATAATAGGCTCAATCCATTTAAAGCTAGATGCATCTGATCCCATTTCTTCTTCAAATCCTTCTTTAACGCCTTTCATCCTTAAAATCATTGTTGGTTGAGCATTATCTACGTTTACTATAGCAATAGAACCATCTTTGATTCCCTTTTCTTTCATTTCCTTGGCTGCTTCCATTCCTAGTCTTTTACCAGCTTCAACGTTATCTGTACCAACATAGGCTGTTCTATCTTCTGGATTTTCTAGGTCTGCATCAAATGTAATTACTGGAGTTCCTGAGTCCATAGCTTGTTTGATAGGATTTAGGAAAATATTAGCTTCCATTGGAGCTATAGCGATTCCTTTTGCACCATTTGTTAAAGCTTCATTTAAGAATCCAATGTGTTTTTCATTCTTTTGAGCTTCAGTTGGTGGAGATGTTTTTACTACGAGATTGTATCCTAATTTCTTAGCTGTATCTTCAGCTCCTTTTCTCATTGGTGACCAATACGCACCAGTATCTACTATAGGTATAAAGTAAAGTGTACCTTTTTCACCATCTTCTGTTGAAGTTTCTTGAGCTACCTCTTTATTAGAAGTGTCTGCTTCATTTTTAGCTTCTTTATCATTTCCTCCACAAGCTGTTAATAGCATAGCAGCTAAAAGTCCCATTGATAATTTTTTTAACATATTTTTCATAATTTTCTCCTATTTAATTATTAGCTTCTGATTTTTTTCTGAAATAGTCCACTATCATTGCAACTATAATTATTAATCCTGTTACTAATTGTTGCATAAATGCGTTAACACCTAATACTGCAAGTCCATTATTAAATATTTGTAATGTCAATATTCCTACTAGTGCACCTCCTATGCTTCCTACACCACCACTAAATTGTGTACCGCCTAAGATTGCTGCTGCCATTGCTAGTAAATCAAGTCCTTGTCCCTCATTAGGTCCTCCTACATTTAGGATTGACATCATAAGAATACCAGCTATAGCTGCCGCAACTCCTTCAAGAATAAATACTTTTATTGTATGTTGATTTACTCTTATTCCAGATAGTCTTGCTGCTTCTGAATTTGATCCTACTGCGTAACATTTTCTACCAAAGTCAGTATTGTTTAATATAAAAGCAAATACAATACTAAGTATTATAAAAATCAATGTGTTTGAATATATGATATTGCCAATTATATTTGTTTGTGAAATTTTAGAGAACCATTGAGGAACTCCAGTAACATAAATTCCATCAGTCAAATACATTACTAATCCTCTATAAGCATAGTTGGTACCAAGAGTTAAAATAAATGATGGTAACTTAAATTGGGTTATCAAGAATGCATTGATAAATCCCATTATAGCCCCCAATACTAAGGCTATTAGTATAACTAAAGCTGGATTTAATCCTTTTATCGCTAGATAAGCTGCAGCAGTACCACTTAGAGCTGCTATTGATGCTATTGATAAATCAACATGTCCTGTTATTAATATCATAGCATAAGCAATTGTAAGTATTCCCACAGATGGTATTTGCCTGAAAAAGTTACTAATATTTCCTTTAGATAAAAACATAGGTGTCTTTATGGAAAAGAATAGTAATAACAAGATCAAAACTAAATATACTGAATAGTTCAGCAATATTTTTTTAATATCTTTCTTATTTTCCTGCATCTATTAACTCCTTCTTATTTTTTTCTACAAGCATAGTAGCATATTTCATTATTTCTTCTTGGTCTGTATCAGATGTTTTAAGTTCACCAGTTGTAACACCTTCTGAAAAAACATAAATCCTATCTGTTATACTTAACAACTCTTGAATTTCTGAAGAAACAATTATAATAGTTTTTCCTTTTTTAGCCAAATCTTCAATTATTTCATATATTTCGCTCTTTGCACCTACATCTATTCCTTTAGTTGGTTCATCAAATAAGTAAATATCTCCATCTGTTGTAAGCCATTTAGAAACAACAACCTTCTGTTGATTTCCTCCAGATAATCTTCCTACAACTTGACTTGGTCCTGTAGTTTTAATCCTCAAGCTATCTATATATTTCTTAGTATTCGTAACCTGCTCTTTTTTATTAAGTATAAAAGAGTGGCTTTTTGCCATATTTACGTTTTCATCTATAGATAAATTTAAGGCTAATCCTTGTAACTTTCTATCTTCTGGTATCAAAGAAATTTTTCTTTTTACTGCTTCTGATGGTCTTTGAATATCCACTTTTTCACCGTCTATAAATATTTCTCCGCTACCTTTTTTATCAGCTCCAAAAAGTAATCTAATTGATTCCGTTCTTCCACTTCCTACAAGACCTGCAAAACCAACTACTTCACCTTCTCTTACTTTGAAGGATACATCTTTAACTTTTCCTTTTGTATCAGAAAGATTTTTTGCTTCAATATGAACTTTCCCTATATCAAATGTTGATTTGCTATATAACTGGTTAGCTGGTCGTCCAACCATCTTAAATATTAGATCATCTTCGGTGGAATCTTCCGTCTTGTCGGTTCCTATATAACTTCCATCTCTAAGAACTGTAATTCTGTCTGATATCTCAAATAGTTCATTCAATCTATGAGATATATAAATACTTGCTATCCCCTTATCCTTTAAAGCATTTATAACTACAAACAATACATCTATCTCATAATTAGTCAGGGCTGTTGTCGGCTCATCAAAAATTATTATTTTCGCATCAAGACTTAGAGCCTTAGCAATCTCAACCATTTGTTTTTGACCAGTAGTTAAATTTCCCACAAGATCAGTTGGCTTGAAATTTGCATCTAGTATATTAAGCCAATACTGAGTATCTTTATATAATTTTTTGTAATCAATAATTTTTAGCTTTTCATTTTTATAAGGAAGTCTATTCATATAAACATTTTCAGATACTGATAGAGATTCCGCTAAATTAAATTCTTGTTGGACAAAAGCAATTCCTAATTCTTTTGATAAAGCAGGACTCATATTATCCACTTTTTTATCTAGATAATAAATTGATCCCTCATCTTTACTGATGGCGCCTGTCAATATATTCATAAGTGTTGACTTCCCAGCACCATTTTCTCCAATAAGGGCGTGAATTTCTCCTTCATACAAATCAAAATTAACCTTGTTTAAAACTTTAACATTTCCATAGGATTTACTTATACCTTCCATACTTAATATTTTTTTCACATTCAATCCTCTTCCTCGTATTTAAAGTATTCAAACTTCGCTTCATTGTTGTAACCTGTGTAATCTATATTAACCATTCCAACAAAAGCTCCTGTGAAGAAACCACCGTAAGTTTGATTAACATAATCATCACTTAGGACCTTAGCATCTAATTTAATTCCTGTATCTATCCACTCATTTCCATCTAGTGAATATTGATAAGTATAAAACTGTGTATCGACTGTAGTCCTAAAGTAAATTTCCTTAGTATCATCTGGAACTTGTATAGTATTTTTAAGATAACACTCTAAGTTACCTCTATTAGTTTCTAGAACTTCTATACATTTACCTACCTCTTCGTCGTATGTTAACGCTATCATCGACCAATGAGTAGTATTATAATAGTTTGAAAGTCCTGCAAGCTGCTGATGACTATTTGGATCGTATATCATCTTAGTTTCAGCTTTGAACTTGAAATTTTGCCATCTTCTAGCAACTAGGGAATGTTCTTGATGATTAGACAAGGATCCTGATCCTTTTAATACTAATTTAGAATCTTCTATTTTACCTATTTGTTCAAAAGGAACTCTCACTGTATTGAAATTAATATCTAACTTATCGTCATCGAAATCATCAAATTGATTAATAAGCTCATCATTTTTATTGACAACATCTTTAAAAATTTTAGGAGAATCTACTTCTACACTTCCTTCTTTGCCACCTAAAATATGAGGCCATTCGTCATCATCCCAATAAACTTTTTGAATAGCTGTTTCTCTACCTAGAGTACACCAACCTCTTGGATCAATTGCAGATTCATAAGAGTGATGCCAAGGTCTTGCTGTTAAGTGAGCAAAATACCACTCATCACCATCTGTTTTTACTAAAGATCCATGACCACATTTTTGTAAATTATTATAAGGAGAATCAAAAGCTGTCATGAATATTTCTGGCTGACCTTCATAATCACCAAATATCTCTTTTGACCTTGAAACAGTCTCAGAGTGACTGTAGGTTGTTCCTCCTTCTGCACAGAATAAATAATAGTATCCAAACATCTTATATAAGTGAGGAGCTTCTGTAAGTTTTATATCAGTTCCCTTCCAAATTATTTTAGAATTATCTTTAATTAGTTTTTTACTCTTATGATCATATTCAGTACATCTAATTCCCATAAAAGGATGATTATAAGGTCTATGGTCCCACTGCATTTGAACTAAATATTTTTTTCCATCGTCATCATGGAACAAAGACGCATCAAATCCTATACCATTAAGAAAAATAGGATCTGACCAAGGACCTCTTATATCTTCTGCCGTAATTAGATAATTCTTAACATCCTTGAAACTACCATTTACTACTTGGACATTTGAATACACAAGCCAAAACTTACCGTCATAATATGATAAATCAGGCGCCCATATTCCTCCTGAATCTAGATTTCCCCTCATATCTAAAAGTTTTAAATCATCAATCGGGTGACTTACAAGTTCCCAATTAATCAAATTACTAGACTCATGAATTTGAACTCCAGGCATCCAATCAAATGTTGAAGTAGCTATGTAATACTTATCTTCTTTTTTTGTTATTGATGGATCTGGATTGAACCCTTTCAAAATAGGGTTTTTAATCTTCATTTTCCTTCTCCTTTTAGTTAATAAATTTCTTTACTAACTAAATAATATCATATATAATATTAATTGTAAAGTCTTTTTACAAATTTATTTTAAAAATAATTATAGTATGGTAATTTAATCAGATAGGAGTAATTATGAGAAATGAATATCAAGTTCTTGTTCTTAATGAACTTTTTAATACTAACAATAAGTCTAGGGTAGATCTTTCTAAGGATTTACATATTAATAAAACGTCTATTTCAACAAGCGTTTCAAGTTTAATTGATGAGGGGCTTCTAATGGAAGTTAGCGTTGGTGAAGCTTCTTCTCGTGGAGGTAGAAAGCCAATCAAGTTAATGTTAGACCATGAATTTGCTTATTTTATGGCTATTGATCTTTCTAAAAATTATATTTCTTTTTGCATCTGCAATATGGCTTTTGAGGTTAAAGAATATGGTTTTTATGAAGGAGAGGTAAATTCGGATAATGCTATAGACAAAATTACAAGTGTTATTAATGATAATGAAAAGTACTATACGGTTGATGGTGTGAACAAGCTTAAGGGTGTTACTATTGCCATTCATGGAATAGTTAACGATAATAATATTATCTTTACACCAAATTATGATCTAGATAATATAAATTTGCTTGAGATTTTAAATAAGAAAATTCCTAATATTGATTTTAATATAATTAACGAGTCTAATGCTGCTGCTCTGTGCGAGCATTATGTTAGCCAAGTTGATAATCTTATTACCATAAATGTAGGCAGTGGTCTGGGTGCTGGTATTATAATTGACGGACGTTTATATATTGGAAAGAGAGGCTATGGCGGAGAAATCGGACATATGATTATTGTGCCTAATGGAAGGAAGTGCCACTGCGGTAACAAGGGATGTTTCGAACAATATTGTTCTAGTACAGCGGATATTTCTTATTATAATGAGATAGCTGATGATAAGATAGAAAGCTCGGCTGAGCTTATAGAAAGATATAAGAATGGTGATTCCTACGCTGTAGATACTATCAAGAGAAATATTTATTATATGAGTATCGGTGTAAATAACATGATGAAGACAATTGATCCATCTTATGTATATATTAATAGTGATCTTGCCTATAATATTGACGAATACCTTCCTATGGTAAATGAAGAGGTTAAGTCAACTTTTGGTCAGGATGTTCCGATAGAAGTTTCAAAGTTTCACGATAAGTCAACTCTTATTGGCTGTGTTTATTATGGTATTGTAGATTTTTTTGAGAAGTGATTTTTAATGGAATTTAAACTATATTCTTAATTAACATTCCATTAAAATTCAATTCAGTCAATTTTTGTTGCACAACATAGAAATTTACACTTAATTGATCAATCTGTTTACAATTACTCAAATACAGAACTGAATACTAAGTTTAATTTTATTTTGTAATCTTTAGTGTTTTAATTTGAAAGCCCCACAATTCATTTTATTAATTATGGGGCCTTCATCAATATATTCTTTTATTCATCTTCATCATCAAGATTACTTGAGGCCATAGCGTCATTTACAAAAATCATCTGATTCTTAGATTCTTCTATAGCATTTCTTATATCTTCTTCATCAACTTCACCATTTTGTAATAGAAGGGTTATATTAAGCAACAAAGGAAGATTAACTCCTGTTATTAAGTAATAATTTTCTCTTCCAATTCTTTTGGCAAATTCTTGGTTAACTGATCCACCCATGATATCAGTGAAAGCAATCACTTGCTCACCTTCATCAATTTTATCAAATACACCCGATACTAAATCTCCTATTGATCTATCATCAACATAAGCTGTTATAGGTATTATTTCTATTGAATTTGGAAGAATGTATTCCAGTGTATCTTTTAGTCCTTTAGCTAACTTATGATGAGATGCTATAATAATTTTACTCATTGTAACCTCCTTATTAAGGTGCAACTGTTAATATTCCAAAATATGATGCTATTAAACATAATATCAAAAGTCCTATTATTATTTTTAGAAATCCTACTTTTTTCTTTTCCATTAACCAGTAAACTCCAATAACTAATAACACTGGTAAAAACGCTGGTAAAATAGCATCAAAGATTTGCTCTTGTAGGTTTAGTGTCACATCTCCAAATTTAAATTCGATTCCAGTATAAACTTTTATTGCTGTAGCTATAAGGCTTCCCACAACAGTTAGCCCCATTACTGATGCTGCATCAGTAAATACATTTAATTTTTCAGCCAGGTCTGTTACTAGCCTAATCCCTGATTTATAACCTATATCGTAAAATTTAAGTCTTAGGAAAACTAAAAGAACATTTAAGATTATCCAGATTATAGCCCCAAGTGGATTGCCTTCTAAGGCAAGATATCCTCCTATGGATCCCATAATTGTTGGGTATAAAACCCATAAGATAGAGTCACCCACACCAGCTAGTGGACCCATTAGAGAAGTTTTTATTGATCTAACTGCTTCTAGAGATTCTATACCCTCTTGTTCTTGCATGGCAATATCTGCACCTAGTATTAAAGGTATCACATATGGCGTTGTATTGAAGTACTCATACTCTACTTCCATCGCTTTTTTAAAATCTTCATCATCAGGATAAAGTTTTCTTAAAGTATCATGAATAGCCCAAGCATATCCTGTTCCTTGTAAGGTTCCATAGTTGATGTTATTTGATCCTATGAAAGAGCACTTTAAGGCTGCTTTTCTATGGTCTTTCTTGCTTAATATTTTGTTTTCTTGTTTATTCATCCCAATCATCTCCAAAATCTTCACTTTCTGTTTCCAAGGAAACTTCTGCCCTTCTTGAAATCAAGTTATTGTAGGTAAATAGTGCCATAGCAAATCCTAGTATAGATACGCCTAAAATCGGAAGTTTTAAGTAGGCTGCAAATACAAAACCTATAAGAAGTGCCCAAAAATATCTTTTTGTTGGCATATACCTTAATAGCATTACAACCCCAACTACTGGAAGCATTCCTCCGGCTATATTTAATCCATCTGTAACCCATTGTGGTATAACATTAACTACAGATTCTACAGCAGTCTGTCCCCAAAGGATTAAAATAATCATTGGTATAAATGCTTGCATTGCAACAAAAAATATAGATATTAGGTTTATCTTTTTAGAAGCATCAAATTTCCCTTCATTTAGGAATTGTTTGGATTTGTTTGTAACTAAAGAGTTTAATGTACGGGTAAATATATCTAAGTTTATAGCCAATATCCCTACAGATAGCCCAACAGTTATAGATGCACCAACATCGACTCCAGTTCTTGCTTTTAGATAAATAGCAACAACAGTTGCAAGAGCATAATCAGGAACTGATGATCCTCCAAGTGCTGCAACTCCTAAACTCATCAATTGGAAAGTACCTGCTATGTGTAGTGCAGTTTTTACATCTCCCATTATCAATCCAGCTAAAAGACCAACTGTAATTGGCCAGTGATTTATGATTGTTATTCCTCTATTATCTATCAAGGCCCACATAGGCAAGAGGATTATTAATATATTTTGTAGTATTTCACTCATAATAAGTTTCTCCTATACATATTTTGATAATTCTTCTTTAGGGTTTGAAGGAACATATTGAAAATATACTGGTATTCCCATTTCACTTATTTTCTTTAAGTCTTCTTTTTGTTTATTATTTAAGTTAACCTGATTTACAATATTTTCACTGTCATCTGACTTAAACACAATGCCTATATTTACTTCAGGAATTTTTACTCCACCCTCTATAAGTTTCAGAATAGTTGATGGTTCTTTTACAACCATTAGAACGTTATGGCTATCATATTTTCCTATACCAAAGTTCTTGATGGCTGTTTGAGTATCTATAATTGACATACCTGTTCCTGCAGGTTTGCTTAGCCTCATTACACTTTTTTGTACCTCATCTTTACTAGCTTCATCGTCTACAACCATTATTCTTTTCGCTTTTGTTGAGCTTGCATATTGAGTTACAACAATTCCATGAACTAACCTTTGATCAATTCTAACTAAAACTAAACTCATTTAATATCTCCTATTATTTTAAATTCTTCAATAAATTTATCGTAGTACTTACTATCTTTTTTAACATACACGGGAATCTTATATAAAGGGCAATCAACTTTGTTTAAACCCTTTTTTATATATGTTCCCTTATAAACATCAATCCAATTATTATCTGGAATATATACATCTATATTTCTTTGTTTATACTCAGTTACAGGACAAATAATCATATCTGATCCAAAGAAATATTGACTTCCCTCGCTATAACTATAATCGTCCTCCGGATATTCAAAAAATACGGGCCTAATCAGTGGAAATCCTTTTTTATTTGCTTGTAAAAATAAATCACTAATGTAATTTTGAAGACCCATCCTAATTTTTGTATACGAAGTCAAGATTTGTTCAGCTTCTCTTCCAAAAGAAAATATTTCATTCGATGATCCGCTTGTTCTTAAACCTCCCCCTTTATTTCCAATTTTAGGATAGTGGGGCTGCCTATCTCCATGCATTCTAAGTATTGGACTAAATACAGAAAACTGATACCATCTGATTAGAAGTTCTTTAAAGTAGTCGCTTTGACTATCCCCACTATGAAACCCACCTATATCACTTGTCCACCAGGATTGGCCACAAACTCCTACACTAATAGCAAATTGAATCTGCCTTCTCATAGAAGTGAACGAAGATTCTATATCACCCGACCACAACAAAGAAGAGTGTCTTTGACTTGATAAGAATGAAGATCGAATTAGTACAGGAAGATCGTTACTTACTCTATTTATCGCTTCTGCATAAAAGTATGGATATAGGTTAGCAAGCTTACTCATCCTAACTCCGCCTGATTTATAAGAAAAGTGATTGTAAATATCCATTTCGGGTTCCGCTTGGTCGGCCCAGAATAATTTTACTCCCTTAGATATATAGTTTTCTCTTAATTTTTTAGCCAAGAACTGTCTTGATTCTTCTTTTAGAAGGTCAATCATATACCTACTATTAAAGATTTTCCCTGAAGTATTTATCCCATCAATAAGTAGGTGATTCTTCTTTAAGTATCTATAATTTTCTGAGCCTTCTTCTATAGTTGGCCAAACTGAGACCATCAACTTAGTCCCATGTTTTTCCATTTTTTTAGAAAGTTTATTTATTCCTTTCCAGTATTCTAAATCAAACTTATAGTCTCCTTCCCTGGTCCAATGAAAATAATCAATAACCATGACTGATGGAGTTATCTCTCTTTCTAGGTATTGGTCATATACTTCTTCTAGTTCCTTAGTAGTTTGATACCTTAATTTACTTTGCCAAAGACCTAAAAGATCTGTATCCATTTGTGGAGGCTTTCCTAGAATACTTGTGAGTTTTACTATAAGTTCTTTTGGTGTATCTCCAACAAACACGATATAATCTATTATTTCTGAATCTGATGCTTCCCAAACCTTTTCATTAGACCCGAAAAAAGCTGATCCTACTGAAGGATTATTCCAAATAAAGCCGTAATTTTTATTAGAAATATAGGCTGGAATTACAGTTTGAGAATTCCTTTGCATTAGTTCAATATATTTATTATTTTTATTAAGGCTTTCTTCCTGGTAGCCTCCCATTCCATATATTTTTTCATCTGCGTCGCCTATAAATCTCAACCTTGATCTAACTATATCACCTGATATATCAGTAAACTCATAAGGATCTATAGCGAGTGATGAGCTCGGGAGATTTGGAATCTTTACATGATCATCTATGCCAACTGTCCTTCTTACATTGCTTTGTCTTAAAGATACTTCTTCTAAAATCACCTCATCTCTATTGTAAAAAACAAGTTTTCTCCCATCAAAATCTACTCTTAATTTTCCATTTATTAATGAAATTTTTTCATTTGTTTTTATTTTTTTTAAAATCTTCGTAGCTTTCACTTGATGGGCTTGGCCAATAGCTAGGAAGATCTAACTCTTCTTTTCTGCTTGCAATTACTCTAATAGAATCTTTTCCGACAGTTTTTAATCTAATATAATAATTATCCGTCTTATATACTAAAAACTTTTTATCCCTGGTATAGCTTTCTGAATCTATCATTTTAATTATCTGCCATAAATTCAAGTAGGTCTTTAAATTCGTTTTTAAACTCTTTTCTTACAAATACAGGAATTTTATCCAAAGGAACATCTACTTTGACAACCTGTCCACCCTTATATTCTTTTTGGTCAAATATATCTATCCATTCTGTTGAATTAGGTAGGTAAACTTCTTTTTCGGTTTCGTCTTTATGAATAATCGGAGCAACAAGAAGCTTTTCTCCAAACATATATATATTATCCACATCCCAGGCCTTCACATCTTCTGGGAACTCATAAAACAAAGGTCTCATTAGTGGATTGCCTGTTCTATGGGCATCTTCCATCAAATTATCTATATAGTCTATCAATAAGTCCCTTATTTTTATATATTTAGTGAAAATAACTTCATTTTCTTTACCATATGACCATATTTCATTAGGAGCTCCTGTAGGCATTCTTCCTCCACCTTCATCAGATAAAGGTTTGCTGTGAGGTAGCCTATCTCCATGCATTCTTAAAATCGGAGAAAATGTTGAATATTGGAACCATCTAATCATTAGTTGTCTAAAATCTTTATCTTCTGGATTTCCCCCATGAAACCCTCCAATATCAGTTGTCCACCAAGGAAGTCCAGCCATTCCAACATTAAGTCCAGTATTTACCTGATTTCTAAAAGCTTCAAAACTACAATCAATATCTCCTGACCAGGCTAAAGCACCATAACGCTGAGCTCCTGCCCAAGCTCCCCTTACGAGTGTTACAACTGGTTTGTTACTTTCACTTAGACCATCATATATCATTTTTAGATATCCTATTGGATATAAATTACCTACCTGTTGAACAGTTCCCTTGTGATATCTATAATTATCAAAATCATAAACAGCATATCCTGGCTCAGCAACATCAATCCAATAGTAGTCTATACCTTTTTCTTCGTAATTTTTCTTAAGGAGAGACCAAACATAATCAGTCGCTTCGGGATTTGTAGTATCTACAAATACAGTTGTCCCCTGAATTTGCATTGTTAATCTTACACCCCTATTTACATCTATAAGATAACCCTTTTCTAGGTACTCATCATAGTTTTCTGCATCTGTTTGTACTGTTGGCCATACAGATATTATTGGCTCTACTCCATAATCATCCTTAAGCTTTCTGATTAACTCTTCTGGATTAGGCCAAAACTTTTCATCAAACCTATATTCTCCTTGATTTGGCCAATGAAAGTAATCAATCGCTATAGTTGATAAGTTAATATCTCTCTTTTTATAACCTTCAACTACTTCAAGTACATCTTCTGGAGTCCTATATCTTAACTTGCTTTGCCATAGTCCTAAAAGATTTTTGGGCATTTTAGGAGCTCTGCCTGTTACAGATGTATATTTTTTCATAATATCTTTTGGATTATCACCTGCACAGATCCAATAGTCTATATAAAATGTAGAATACATTTTCCATTCAGTTAAGTTTTTTGCAAAATTTACAGTTCCTATACCTGGATTATTCCATAAAAAACCATAATTTAAGCTAGAAACATAAAAAGGAATTGATATTTGGGAATTTCTTTGAGCTAATTCTAGGCTTGTATACTTTAAATTAAGATATTCATGCTGATACTGACCCATTCCAAATATTTTCTCTGCATTATTCGATTCAAATCTTGTAGTAATCTCAAAATCTCCACCAACATTTGCTCTATATTGCCTTGATTTTAATTTTAAAGTCGAATTAAAATCACGAGTTACTTCAATATTTCCAACATCTTCAGATCCATCATCGTGTTTAACAGCTCTTAGTCTAATAAATTCTTTCAATAAAACTTCATCTTTATCATTATAGAAAGTTATTCTGTCTCTATGATCTAAAATAGCGTAGATTTTACCATTTGTTATTTTATAATCGCCATTACCTATATTTTCTAGTTTCACGCTTTCTGATGCGAAATTGTTTTCTAATAAGGCATAGGGCTCATCTCTAAATTTTCCATCAGGAAAAGATCTAACTCTTAGGCTATCCTTCGACCAAGCTTCTATAATTAGCAGCTCTTTGTCATATCTTTTCTCAATCCTGTTATCTTTAAGTTCTATCATTGCACCTCCTCATAGTCGCAAAGTTAGTAAATAAAAAACTTTACTAACTATAGCAAACAAAAATACACCTTCATTGCTATCTTCTACAAGTATATCTTATATTTTAAATAATTGCAACAATTTAGCACTTTAGTTTGAAAATATTAAAATTTAACGTGAATTTACAACGTCTTTTCAATTATTTTAAATTTTTTATTTTGTACAATTATAATAAATACATAGTTCTATCTTAATTATTTTTAATTATAATTTTAGATTGTTAACTATGTATTTATTATACCATTCAATAAGAATTTATTTAATTTTAATCTGTTTTATCTATTTTGGAAGGCATCCCAGTCTTTTTTGAAGGATTCTATGCCTGCTGTTGTTAGTGGGTGAGTCCATAGTTTTTCAAAGATTGAGCCTGGGATTGTTGCTATGTGGCTTCCTGCTAGGGCTGCTTGTTCTAGGTGGTTGATGTGTCTTATGCTTGCTGCTATTATTTCTGAGTCATAGCCGTAGATGTCTATTATTCTTCTTAGGTTTTCTATTAGTTTTTTTCCTGATTCTCCCATATCGTCTATTCTTCCCATGAATGGTGAGATGTAGGTTGCTCCTGCTTTCATTGCCATTATTCCTTGGGATACTGAAAAGATTAGGGTACAGTTGGTTTTTATGCCTTCTTTACTTAGGGTGTTTATTGCTTTTAGTCCATCTTCTGTCATTGGGATTTTTACTACTATGTTTTCTTTCCAAGCTGCAAGTTTCCTTGCTTCTTCTACCATTTCGTGATAGGTGTAACTTGTTACTTCTGCTGATACGGGACCATCTACTATACTTGCTATTTCTTTTACTACTGTTTCAAAGTCTTTGCCTTCTTTTTTTATTATGGATGGGTTGGTTGTTACTCCATCACAAAGTCCTAGGTCATTTATTCTTTTTATTTCATCTATGTTTGCTGTGTCTAAGAAAAATTTCATTTTTACTCCTT